>CALRJO020000035.1:0-22500 GCA_943367565.1 Brevundimonas vancanneytii | reverse complement strand
TAGCGTCTCATTTTTTCGCGTCAAGCGGTTCTTTTTAAAGAAGAACCTCCGTCTGCAAACCCGCCCCGGAGGGCGGCGGAGGCGGCTGTCTAGAGAGAGCCATTCTCCGTGTCAACCGGGCTTTTCAGCCATCCCGCGGAGATGAAGGCCAAGCCTTCAAGCCGCAAAAAACCGCGCGGAAAGCCCGAGAGGCTCGCCTCTGTTTCGTTACCGTCGATTCGATTGGAGCGCGGAACCTAACCGAACACCCTTAAGGAAGCAACCCGCTTGCGCGACTTTCTTCCCGAGGAACCCTGGAGGCTTTCGTCCCCCTAGGCCCCGGCGGCCGGCCCGTTTCCGAGCGAGGCGGCGATATACGCAGCGGTCGTTTTGTCCGCAACCGGATTCCGACGCTTTCGCGAACTTTCTCGCGGATTCACGGTCGCCGGATCGAGGCCTTTTCCGGGCGGCGCCGGGCGATCGCCCTGCCCTGCCTCAGCCGGCTATATATGTACGCAGGGATTCCGCTTCCTGGGTGGCCTCGGCGATCTGGCATTTGACCACGTCGCCGATGGAGATGACCCCCGCCAGCCGACCGTCGCGCAGCACCGGCAGATGCCGGATTCGCCGATCCGTCATCCGGCCCATCAGAATCGCCACCGTCTCTCCCGGCGCGGCGAAGATGACTTCACTGGTCATATAGACGGACACGGGACGGGCCAACGCCGGCTGGCCATCGCGGGCCACGGCCTTGACCACGTCCCGTTCGGACAGAACCCCGATCACCTTGTCCTTGTCGCAGACCATCAGGGCCCCGACTTTCAGCCGGTCCAGTTCACCACAGGCCGCGCCCAGCGGCAGATCGGGTCCGATGGCGTAGACCGCGTCGCCCTTGTCCTTGAGAATTTCGGCGACCAGCATCGCGGCTCCTTCCTCTCTCTATAGAGCGGGGCCGCGGACGGCCCGCTTCAGGCGTCAGGGTCGCGCAGATCGGGCGGGGAAGCAAATGCCTCGCGCCGTGATTCGAACGCCTTCGCCCACGGACCGATCAGAAGGGCGCCGCAGACGAATCCGAACGCATGCGCCTCCCAGGCGACCTGGGCCCCTTCCATGCCGGGCGCGAGCCCGACCAGACCGGCCGCGGCGTTCACGGCCATGATCACGGCCGACATGGTCATGAAGCGCCGGTCCCACAGCGGTCGAAGCCGGGCGCCCGGGCGGCCCAGCAGCCGGAGCGCGGCGCCCATCAGCCCGAAGACCGCCCCTGACGCCCCCACCAGCAAATGATAACTGTCCGGATGGAGGAGGCCGTACCCTCCCGTGGCCACCAGTCCGCACAGAACATAGAAGAGCAGAAAGCCGGCGACGCCCTTCGCCCCGCCCATCAGCCGCGCCACCGGCGGACCGAAGGCCAGGGCGCCGACGGCGTTCATGGCCACATGGCCCCAGCCGCCATGCAGGAACATCGAGGTCAGGATGCCGGGCCACCACTGCCCGTCCCAGAGAGACGATGGCCGGAACGCCAGCGACATCCACTGACCCGCGAAATACTCCTGGACCAGATACAGCACCGGCATGGAGGCGGCGACGGCCACGGCGACGGGCGGCGCGTTCAGGATCCGGTCGGCGGACGGTTGGGTCAGGTTGGGCTCCGGAGAAAATGATGGGCGCCGTCTCGGGCGCCAAACGTCATCATGGCAAGCGCTTCTTAATAACCATGACCCAGATTGGCACGCAGGGTCCTTGCCGGGCCGTAAACCATGTTTGCGTGGAGTCGCCTGCAATGACCGTCCGGACAAAGGCCCTGCCAGGTCTCGCCGCCGTCGCCCTGGCCATGCTGGCGCTGCCCGCCGCGGCCGCGGCGCAGTCGGCGGGATCGTCGGGAATGGGCGCCTACACGGCCGGATATGGCGGCGCGCGCTATTCCACCGCCCGCCCCCAGACCGGTTCGACGCGGGACGCCAACGGCAATCGGCTGATCGTCGACGGCATCATCCAGGCGGGCGCGAGCACCTATTCCAGCGCCACGGGCGGTGTCTCTTCCAGCTTTTCCGGAGCCGGCGGCGCGGGGGGAACGGCCATCGGCGGCTCCACCGCCATCGGCAACAGCCTGAACGTCGTGGTTCAGGGCAATCACAACACGGTCATCGTCAACTCGCGCCAGGTCAACAACGGCAATGTCACCGCCGGAACCAGCCTGAACGGCACGCTGAGGCTTCCATGATCCCTGGCTCCATTTCGCGTCGCCTGAGAACGGCGGGTGTCGCCTGCGCGACGGCGGCGCTGTTGGGCGGCTGCATCTCGTCGTCGGCCGGCCCGCAGGGTCTCTACGCAACGCCCATCGGCAATGCGCCGGTCACGGCCAACCCGACCCCCTACTCCGCCGCCCTTTACTGCATGGCCGACTACGCCCGGCGCTATAACCTGCCCTCGCCGCGCATCGCCGTGGGCCGGATCGCGGACTATACCGGCACGGTCTCGGCCGACGGCGGTCGCCAGGTCACCGGCGGCGCCTCGCTGATGGCCATGACCGCCCTGGCCAAGTCCGGCGCACAGATGGTCGAGCGCTACGACACCTCGGTCTCCGAGATGGAGCTGCGCTACGCCAACAACCGGCTGATCGGCGACGACGGTCCCGGCGGAGCGGACGACGTCCAGTATCGGCGCATTATCGCGGGCTCCGTGCCGGGCACTGACTTCTACATCGTCGGCGGCATCACCGAGGTGAACTACAATATCCGTTCGGGCGGCTTCGACGCGGCCGCCGGCCAGGCGAGCAGCCAGACGCCGCTGTCGACGGCCTTCGCGGCCAAGGCCTATGTGATGAACATCGCCATCGACCTGCGGCTGGTGCAGACCACCACCCTCCAGGTCGTCGACGTCGTTTCCTATCAGAAGCAGATCATCGGCCGCGAAATCTCGGCCGGCGTGTTCGACTTCCTCAACGGCAATGTCTTCGACATCTCGGCCGGCGAGGGCGGGCTGGAACCGGTCCAACTGGCCGTGCGCGCCCTGATCGAACGGGCGACAGTCGAGTTCATGGCCAATCTGTATGGCGCCCCGGGACCGGAGATCTGCCTCAGCGCCGGTCCCGACCCGCTGGGCGGCACGGTCGGCCCCACCGGCGGCTACTATGCCGCGTACCCCAACACGGACACGAACAATGGCGAAACCCGCGCGGATCCGTCTCGCTGGCATGATCGCCGCGACGGCGCTGTGCGTCGCAGCCGCTACTGAGGCCGCGGCGCAGGACGGCACGATCGTCCTGAACCAACAGCTGCAACTGGGCGACATCTTCGCCGGCCAGACGCTGAACGTCGTCGATTCGCAGGATCAGGTGACGGTCCAGACCTCGGCCCAGGGCAACAGCGCCTCGGGCGCCGTCTACAACGGCTCCATCACGGTCCAGTCCGATCAGGACATGAGGGGCGACGCGGTGGCGACCACCGACATCACCCTGGGCGGCGACACCTATGGCGAGGTCAACGCTACGACCCAGGCCGGCGGCAACTATCTGGCCGTCAGCGCCTATGACGCCACCCTGACGCTCGACGCGACCCAGTCCAACACCGGCGGTCTCGTCAGCGCGACCACCGAAGTCGGCGACAGCAACGCCCGCCTGCACGCCGGCGCGGCCGTCGGGGCGTCCGCCATTTCAAACACCGTGGCGATGTATGGCCAGTCCTCGTTCGTAAGCGGGACGATTGACCAGTCCTCCTCCGCCGTCGTTCGCTCGTTCGGCCGTATCGAGAGCCAGTACATCCCGGCGGCGGCCAGCGTGACCAGCCAGGCCATCGTCAACGCCGTGGCGGTCAACAGCGACCAGACCTCGGGCCAGAACCTGTCACTCGTCCAGAACTCGACCGGCGACTTCATCGAGGCCGAGGCCAGCGCCAACGCGGGCAACGCCTGGGACCTGGCCGCCCGGGCCCGGGCCACCGCCAACCAGGCCGTGCTCTACAACCAGGGCGGTTCGGTCGTGAACGCGGCGAACCAGCAGAATTCGAGCTTCGTCCGCGCCTCGGCCCTGACCACCGCCTATGATTACGGCCGGGCCGAAGCCTATGCCCGCGGCGCGGCCAACGAACTGTCCGTCGGCAACAACGACATCTATGTCGAGATCGACAACAGCCAGTTCAACGCGGGCGGCGTCAATGTGACCGCGACCTTCTCCGGCACAAACGGCTACGACGTCTCGGTCGGGGCCGACGCCGTCGGCAACAGCGTCACCGGCTACGCCTGCTCGGATTGCCAGGGCTACCTCGAAGCCCGCAACACCCAGACCAATTCGGGCGATGTGTCGGCAATCGCCAACACAACCGTCGCGGGTTCCAACCGCTCGGTGATCACGGGCGCCAATGCGGTCGGAAACTCCGCCAGCTTCTATGTCTCGCGGCCCGGAAATTAACTTTCGGTAACTTGAGCCTGCTCGCCCGGTCGCCGAAGGGTTGAGCGGGGCGTCTGCGATCAGTGTATTGCGGTCCTTCTTGTGTCCGGCGCGGCCCCGTCTTGCGGGAGCCTGCGCGTCTTTCGGAAAGAGACCGACAATGCGTTCCGTCCGCCTGTTCCTGCTCGCCGCGGCCTCCGCGGCCGTCCTGACCGCCGCCGCCCCTGCCCTTGCGCAGGTCCAGCCGTCCGATCCATGGGCCCAGGCGACCAGCGACATTCCGGCGGACGCCAATGTCCGGTTCGGCGTCATGCCCAACGGCATGCAGTACGCGATCATGCGCAACGCCACCCCGCCGGGACAGGCCAGCTTCCGGCTGCGTATCGATGCCGGCTCGCTGATGGAGAACGAGGACCAGCTGGGTCTGGCTCACTTCACGGAGCACATGGCCTTCAACGGCACGACCAACATTCCCGAGAACGACCTGCTGCGAATTCTCGAACGCCTCGGTCTCGCCTTCGGCGCGGATACCAACGCCTCCACCGGCTTCGACCAGACCATCTATATGCTGGAGCTGCCACGCACGAACGACGAGACCGTCGACACCAGCCTGCGTATCATGCGCGAGCAGGTGTCCGAGGCCCTGATGGCCGCCGACGCCGTGGACGCCGAGCGTAACGTCATCGAGGGCGAGGAGCGGCTGCGCAACACCCCCGGCCTGCGCTCGATCAAGGCCCAGCTGGCCCTGCTCGCCCCCGGACAGCGCGTTTCGCAACGCCTGCCCATCGGCGACCTCAACATCATCCGCACCGCGCCGCGCGAACGGTTCGTGGAGTTCTACGACGCCTACTATCGTCCCTCGCGGGCGACCTTCATCGCCGTGGGCGATTTCGACGTCGACGTGATGGAGGCGAAGATTCGCGGCGCCTTCGAAAGCTGGGAACCCCGCGCCGCGGACGGTCCCGAGCCCGATCTCGGCACGGTCGCCCCGCGCGAACCCGAAACCCGCATCCTGCTGGAGCCCGGCGTCCAGTCCTCGATCCAGCTCAACTGGATCCGCAACCCCGACCTAGACCCCGACACCGTCAGCGAGCGGCGCGACGATCTGCTGCGCGGCCTCGGCGTCGCTGTCCTGAACCGCCGCCTGGGCGAGATCGCCCGTGGCGACAACCCGCCCTTCTCCAGCGCGGGCGGCGGCGAAGGCAGCCTCGTCGACAGCCTGGACATCGCCTCTGTCTCGGCCCAGTTCGCCCCCGGCGAATGGAAGCGCGCGCTGGAAGCGATCGAACAGGAGCAACGCCGACTCTCGCAGTACGGCGTCTCGGAAGCCGAACTGCAGCGCGAGATCACCGACATCCGCGCCAGCCTCGAGAACGCCGTGGCCGGCGCCGCCACCCGTCGCACGCCTCAACTGGCTGGCGCATTGACCAATACGGTCAGCGGACGCGACGTCTTCACCTCGCCCCAGACCAACCTCGACCTGTTCAATGCCGCCGTTGAAGGCGTGACCGCCGCCACGATCAATGACGCGATCAAGCCGGTATTCACGGGCGAAGGTCCGCTGGCCCTGCTGATCACCCCGGTCGAGATCGAGGGCGGCGAAACCGCCGTCACGGCCGCCCTTGAGGCCTCGCGTCTGGTTCCGGTCGCCGCCCCGGCGGCCCAGGCCCAGGTCGACTGGCCCTACGCCAGCTTCGGCGCCCCCGGCGCCGTGCAGGACCGTCGCGAGATCGCCGAGGTCGGCGCCACGGTCGTCACCTTCGCCAATGGCGTGCGCCTGACGGTCAAGCCGACCACCTTCCGCGACGAACAGATCCTGGTCAGCGTCCGCACCGGCATCGGCGAGCAGGGCATGAGCCCCGACCGCGCCGACCCGCAGCTGCTGGCCGCCGCCATCGTGCCTCCGGGCGGTCTGGGCCGTCTGACCTTCGACGAACTGAGCCGCACACTCAACGGCCGCATCTATTCCGCCGGCTTCCAGGTCGGCAGCGACAGCTACCAGTTCCAGGGCGGCACCCGTCCCGAGGATCTGACGCTGCAGATGCAGGTCCTGGCGGCCTATCTGACCGATCCGGGCCTGCGCCCCGCGCCGATGCAGCTGATCAAGTCGATCTTCCCGCAGCAGATCGCCCAGCTGATGGCCACGCCCGGCGGCGCCTTCCAGATCCAGGGGTCCGGCCTGCTGGCCAGCGGCGACAAGCGCGAATCCCTGCCCACGGCCGAGGAGATCGCGGCCTGGACGATCGACGACCTGCGCGCCGGCGTCATCAGCGGTCTGGCCAGCGGCCCGATCGATGTGATCGTGGTCGGCGACCTGACGGTCGAGGACGCCATCGCCGCCGTGGCCCCGACCTTCGGCGCCCTGGCGGCCCGCGGTCCGGACGCCCAGCCGGCGCCCGGCGCGACCGTCCTGCGCTTCCCGGCGCCGACGGCCGAGCCAGTCCGCCTGACCCACACGGGTCCGGCCGAACAGGCCCTGGCCTATGTCGCCTGGCCCACCACCGACGCCGTCGGTGACCGCACCGACGCCCGCCGCGCCTCGATCCTGTCCGAAGTGCTGAAACTGCGCGTGCTCGAGGAGATCCGCGAGCGCCAGGCCCTGGCCTATTCGCCGGGCGTCCGGGCCAGCGCCTCGGACGTCTATGAGGACTACGGCTCGATCTCGATCACGGCCGAGACAGCGGCCGACAAGCTGGACGCCTTCTATGCGGCGGTCGAGGCGATCACCGCCTCATTGCGTGATGCGCCGGTTGAGGCAGACGAACTGAACCGCGCCCGCCTGCCGGTCATCGAATCCCTGCGCCGCAGCCAGGCCAGCAACGAATACTGGCTGGCCCAGCTGTCCGACGTGGCGGAGCGGCCGGCCGATGTGGAACAGATCCTGACCCATATCACGGACCTGGAGGCCATCACCCCGGCCGACATCCAGGCCCTGGCGCGTCAATATCTGAGGTCCGACACGGCCTGGAGGGCCGTGGTCGTCTCGTCCAACGCCCCGGCGTCGGAATAGACGAAAAAATGGCCCCGGTTCCTTTCGGGACCGGGGCCAGTTTGCTTCTCAGGATCGTCGACGGAGTCGACGGTATCACTCTGGGCCGCCGCGACTGACGCGCGGCTGAACGCCGGTGTTCACTCCCCGGTCAGAAAACCCGGCCACCGACGCCGCCGTCCAGGGTGATCGTCGCGCCCTGCACGGCATAGCCGGCCTGTTCGACTACTTCCTCGCGGTATTCGGTGTAGGTCTCCTCGCGGACCCAGGTCAGGATTTTCACGCCGGCGCCATAACGGCGCAGCAGCGAACGTTCGTTGCACTCGCGCTCGGCCCGCTGGGCCTTGCACTCGATCCGGCCGCCGCGGCCGTGCCACAGGGCCTCGCCCTTGCGGCAGTCCATGGTCTCGCCGCGGCCGAAGTCGACGTGGCCCTGGTACTCGGCCCAGGTGATCTGCAGCCACGTCCCGGCCAGGCAGCGATACAGCTCGCCCTCATAGTCGCCGTGGATATCGCGGTCGGGCCGCACCTGCGACGCCGGATGGGGCACATTGCGGTCGTCGATGCAGAAGGCGCGGATGACGACCCGCTTCTCCCACCGCCGCCGCGCCTCATAGGGCACGCGGATGGTCTGGCGCACGCGGGCGCCCTCGACCATCAGGCCGTTGATAGTGGTCGGATAGGGCTGATCCACGGTCACATAGGCCGAACCGCCGCCGCTGACGAAGACGCTGCCGCCAGCACGGGCGTTGAGACCCGCCCGCGCGCCGGCATTGGCGTTCGCATTGGCGTTGGCGTTCACATTGACGTTGACGTTCAGATTGCCGCCGCCGCCGCAGCAGGGAGGCGGAGGGGGACTCTCGCAGCACGGAGGCGGAGGCGGCGGTGGAGGGGGCGGCGGCGGAGGGGGTTCGCAGCACGGCGGCGGCGGCGGCGGCGGGCACACCGGCCCGCACTGGGCCGCAGCCTTGTCCGCGATCGCCATCACGGCGAAAAAGCCCGCCAGCGCCGGCAGCCATGTCATGATCCGCACCCGCATGGGCCGACCTCCAGTTAAGTCCGTGCGTTCCGCGCCTTGGGCGGGCCGCTCCAGCCTGCATAAGAGCCGCGAAAGCCTTTCATTTCCGTTGCCTTTGCTCGCTTTCGCACAGGCGCGGCCCTTGCGTCGCTGCGGTCAGAGGCGAGGGCGATGTTTCATCCTGACACGCAATTCCTGATCGACCACTGGACGGCCCTGTCCCGCCGGGACGCCGTGCGCGCGGGGATTCCCGACCGCGCCTCGCTCGAGCCCGACGCCCTGGGCCTTCGCCTGCCGCGCGCCTTCATCGCGGAACGCGTCGGAGAAGACGCCGTCATCCGTCTGGCCGGCACCTGGATCGAGGGCTTTCATGGCGAACCGCTGAAGGATCACGCCCTGCTGTCCGTCTGGCGCACCGCCTCACGGCCGTTGGTGGCCGCGGCCCTGACCCAGACCGTGCGCGAAGCCCGGCCTGTCGTCATCGCCGCCCTGGCAGGTGTTCTGTCCGCCCAGATCGAGGTCTCGCTCGTGCCGTTGCGCGGCCCGTCGGGCGGCGTGGACCGCATACTCGGCCTCTATGCGCCGACCGCCACCCTGAGCTTCGCCGTCGACGAGCCTCGTCTGCTGACCGCCCGCGTCTCGATCGGCGTGGGTGAAGCGGCCCGCCCGCCGCTGGCCCTGGCCGCCGTCGGCGGGCGCCGCATCGCCTGAGCGCGCCCTTCAGGCCTTCAGATCCCGCGCATAGCGCCGCCAGTTCTGGACATAGTGGGCGGCCGACGCCTTCAGCGCCTCGATCTGCCCGGGCTCCAGCTGGCGCACCACCTTGCCCGGCTGGCCCATGACCAGCGAGCCGTCAGGGATCTCCCTGCCCTCGGTGATCAGGGTGTTGGCTCCGATCAGGCAATTCTTCCCGATCTTCGCTCGGCCCAGCACCACCGCGCCGATGCCGATCAGGGTGTTGTCGCCGATCTCGCAGCTGTGCAGCATCACCATATGACCGACCGTCACCCCGTCGCCGATGGTCAGGGGCTCGCCGGGATCGGAATGCAGCACGCTGCCGTCCTGGATATTGGTGTCGCGACCGATCGTGATGGGGTCGTTGTCGCCACGCAGGACGGCGCCGAACCAGACACTGGCGCCCGGTTTGAGAATCACGTCTCCTACGAGGGTTGCGTTCGGCGCCAGCCAGTATTCGCCCTCAGGTGGAAGCTGTGGTTTCTTGTCGCCGAGACTGTAAACATTCATCCGGACACCGCCATTTCTCAACAAATCGAGGGCTTTAAGCTCTCGTAAACCACGCTAGGCTCAGAGTGTAGATGCGATTCGAGGCCGCCATTTCGGCCCCGGATTGGAAGCCGGATCAAGCCCGGTCCGGTCAGACCTCGGGGATTGTGCGTGGTGCGCTCGGTTCGGCGGATGATTCCGCTGGAAGCTGATCCTTCTTCCGACCCGGGCGGATGCGTTGCATCCCCTGTCTCCCTCTTCCCTGTGTTCGTTCGAGGCGATGCTTTTACGGCGTCGCCTTTTTTCATGCCCCGCGGCGATGCGATTTCTGCATCGCCGTCTTCCATGCCCTGGAGGCGTCCATGACCAAGCGTGCGGCCATCAAGCGTCAGACCCGCGAGACATCCCGTGACCATGGGGTGCTCGATTCCCGTCAGTTCATGGAGGACTCCAAGGTACGCCGCCTTCCAACCCACGCCGGCTGGTCGCCCTATCCATCCAACGACGACCGCGATCAGGCCTATGTGAAGACACTCAAACCCAAGTCCGAGGGTCAGGCCGAACTGATGACGGCGATCGACCACCACAATCTGGTGCTGGCCCTGGGGCCCGCGGGCACGGGCAAGACCTATCTGGCGGTGGCCAAGGCGGTCGAGGCGCTTGAAGCCGGGAAAATCGGCCGCATCGTCCTTTCCCGGCCCGCCGTCGAGGCCGGGGAATCCATCGGCTTCCTGCCCGGCGACATGGAGGACAAGCTGGCCCCCTATCTGCGCCCGCTCTACGACGCCCTGTCCGACCGGCTCAGCATGAAGCGGGTCAAGGCGCTGATGGCTGAGGGGCTGATCGAGATCGCCCCCATCGGCTATATGCGCGGCCGCACCCTGAACAACGCTTTCATCGTCGTGGATGAAGCCCAGAACTGCACCTATGTGCAGCTCAAGATGCTGCTGACCCGCCTCGGCTGGCATTCGACCATGGTGGTGACGGGCGACCCGCAGCAGTCCGACCTGCTGCCGGGCATCTCCGGCCTGACCGACGTGGCCGAACGGCTGACGCCCGTGCCCGACATCGCCGTGGTGCGGCTGGCCGAACAGGACATCGTCCGGCATCCGCTGGTGGCCTCGATGATCGGCGTGCTCTGACGCCTTTCGCCATCTGACAGATCAGGCCGTCGCCGGATTCACGGCGGCGGCCTTTTCTTCGGCCAGGATCAGGCCCTCGGGCGACCCCTTGAGCGGGGGCCTGGGCCGCGCGCCCATCCGGTCGATCAGGGCGAAGACGAACGGGTTGAGCGAGATCGACAGCAGGGCCGCGGCCAGGATCAGGTCGTGCGTCCCCTGCGTCATGCCGCCCAGCTGGACGCTGACGGCCGCGAGGATGAACGAGAACTCGCCGATCTGGGCCAGGGCGGCGGCGACCGTCAGGCTGGTCGCCCGGTCCAGCTTGAAGGCTGTGGTGATCGCCAGGGCCGCCAGCGACTTGCCGACGATGACGATGGCCAGCACCCCCAGCACCGCCAGCGGCTCGCGCAACAGGATGGTCGGGTCGAACAGCATGCCGACCGAGACGAAGAACAGAACCGCGAAGGCGTCCCGCAGGGGCAGGGACCGCTCGGCCGCATTGTGCCCCAGCGGCGAGCTGTTCAGCACCAGTCCGGCAAGGAACGCGCCCAGGGCGAACGAATGGAACAGCTGGTAGGCGAGCCAGGCGATGCCGAGGGCGATGGCCAGCACCCCGAGGGTGAACAGTTCCCGCGACCGGGTATGGGCGATACGGATCAGCAGCCAGGGCAGCAGCCGTGCGCCGACCACCAGCATCACGCCCGTGAAGCCCGCGACCTTCAACAGCGTCCAGCCGATCGACGTCGCCAGTTCCGCCCCGTTGAGGGTTTCGCCTGGCTGGATGATCAGCAGCGGCAGGATGACGAGCGCCAGGACAATCACCAGGTCCTCGACGATCAGCCAGCCCATGGCCAGACGGCCGATCTGGCCCTTGACCTGTTTGCGTTCCTCCAGGGCCCGCAGGAGCACCACGGTCGAGGCGACCGAAAGGGCGAATCCCATCATGGTCGCCTCCAGATCGCTCATCCCCATCAATCGGCCCAATCCCCAGCCCAGCAGGGTGGCCGCGCCGATCTGGAACAGGGCGCCGGGAATGGCGATCTTGCGGACCTTCATCAGGTCGGCCAGCGAGAAATGCAGCCCCACGCCAAACATGAGCAGAATGACCCCGACCTCGGCCAACTGGGGCGCCAATTCAGTGTCGGCCACAAAGCCGATCGTGTGCGGTCCCACCGCGATTCCGGCAACCAGATACCCGACCAGGGGCGACAGCTTCAGCCGGTTGGCCAACATGCCGAACACGAAGGCCAGCACGAAGCCGCCGACCAGGGTGAGAATCAGGCTGTCGGCATGCGGCATCGGCGCTCCTCGGATGCGGGCGGGGGTTTCCTGCTTTGGAAGCCTCACTAATTGGGGGCTGGACGGCGTTCCGGCAAGCATGGATGCGGCGGTGGCGGCCCCGTGACACGATTGCCCCTTCGCGCGCGGCGCGGCGGCTGCTAACCGAACGCCCTTCACATTTCAGCGACACGAATGAAAATCCCCCGCATCGCCTACGCCGCCTACGGCTTCGCCCTGATCGTCATCGTCCTCGACCAGCTGACCAAGGCCTGGATCATGGGCGGCCTCGACCTGCGCGAAATGGGGCACATCCAGATCCTGCCTCCGCTCTTCAACCTGACCTGGGTGGAGAACCGGGGGGTCAGCTTCGGGCTGTTCGGGGACGGTTCGGCGCGGTGGATGCTCAGCGCCTTTTCGATCGCCGTCGTCGGCATCCTTGGCTGGTGGGCGCTGAAGGCCGATCGCCGCCTGTTGATCACCGCCATCGGCCTGATCATGGGCGGAGCGCTCGGAAATGTGATCGACCGCATCCGCTTCGGCTATGTCGTCGATTTCCTCGACATCTCCGGCCCTCACGTCTTCCTGCCGGGATTCCTTCCGGGGTTCCTCGCCAACTTCAAGGTCAACTTTCCGTGGATCTTCAACGTCGCCGACAGCGCCATCTGCATCGGCGTCATCCTCCTGATCCTCGACAGCGTTCGGGCGGAGCGGGAAGCCAAGGTTGGCCTCGCCGCCGAAAAGTCGTAATCAGCCGCTTCCTGTAGGGTTTCCGCGCGCGCCCCTCCTGGCGCCCCGCACCGAGATATCAAATATGCGTCTTCGCACCGTCGCCGTTCTGACCCTCACCACATCGGTGTTCGCCCTGGGCGCCTGCTCCGGCCTGCGTACAGGCGTGGGCCTGAACAGGATCACACCCGACGAGTTTCTGACCGTCTCGACCGCCCCCCTGACCGTTCCGCCCGAGTATGGCCTGCGCCCGCCGGCGCCCGGCCAGCCGCGTCCGCAGGAGCTGGCGCCCGAATCCGCCGCGCGACAGATCCTGCTCGGCCAGCGTCAGGCCGTGACCCGCTCGGAGGGCGAACAGCAACTGGTCGCCCAGGCCGGGGGCGACCGCGCCGATCCCCTGGCCCGCTATGTCGTCGACGATGAGTTTGGCGACCTGGCGCACAAGGAAGAGAGCTGGGCCAACCGCATCATGTTCTGGCGCCGCAACGACGCCACGACCCAGACGGCCACCGCCATCCAGACCCCCGAAGGCGCTGTCAATGTCGATGCGGCGAGCGAGTACGCCCGCCTGCAGGCCCTGACCGGCGGCCGCACCGGAATCTATATCGCGCCGCGCCGCGACACGGGTTTCAAACTCCCCGGCCTCTAGAGCGCCGCTTCATTCCACACGGAGGCCCGGCCGCGAAAGCAGCCGGGCCTTTCCTGTTTCCGGATCAGGCCTTGGCGGCGCCCGCCCTGAGGCTGCGCTCCGCCAGGGCGACAATGGCGACACCGCCCATGGTCAGGGCCGCGCCGACCAGAATCTGGAGCGTCAGCACGTCGCCCATGAACCCCCAGCCGATCAGGATGGACACCACCGGCGTGGCCAGCAGATAGGGCGTCACCCGTCCCGCCTCCCGCTTCTGCACCAGCCAGAACACCAGGGTCGTCGCCAGCACCGACGACACGAGGCCGGCCCAGACCACGCAGGCCCAGACCAGGGCGTCGGCGCGCTGCACCGCTTCCCACTGCCCACGCTCGAAGACGGCCGAGGCGAAGGCGAGGGTGGGCAGGGTGAACAGCGATAGCATTCCCTGCATCTTCAGCGGCGGGATCGAGGTCGTCCGTCGCGCCACGACGGTGGTCAGGGCCCAGGCGCAGGCCGCGCCGATGCCCACGAGGATGGCCTTCCAGTCGGCCAGCGCATGCGGGTCCAGGGTCATCCAGGCGACACCGAGGAAGGCCACGCCCATGCCCAGAAGCGCGAATTTCGACAACCGTTCACGCAGCAGCAGGAAGGCGAACAGGGCCGTGAACGGCACCCAAAGCTGGGCCGCGACCGAGACCGGGCTGACATCCTGCGCCAGCCAGAATGCGAGATAGATCAGGCCATAGTGGATGGGTCCGCCGACCCCGACGATGATCAGCAGGCTCTTCCAGTTCGGGAACGGCGGACGCACGAACGGAACCAGACAGGCCGCCGCGATCGCGAAGCGGAGGGCTCCCGTGAAGAGCGGCGGCAGGGTTTCCGTGGCCTGTTTGGCCGCGGCGTTGTTCACGCCCCAGATCACCACCACGGCGATGATGGCGAGAATCTCGACCAGGGAGAGCGGGCTGTGCGGCTTGTAGGGGGTGATCACGAGCCCGGCTTAGCGCGCGAGGCCGCCCCAGGCGAGAACCGGGGGCGACACTTTGCATTTCGAACTGTGGCGAAACCCTAGAACGGAATGTCGTCGTTCAGGTCGTAGCTTTCCTTGGGGCCGCTGGGCTTGTTGGCCCCGCCCGTCGAGAAGCCCGAGGAATAGTCGTCGTCACCGCCGCGCGCGGCTCCGCCGCCGGCGCTGTCGCTGCGCCCGCCCAGCATGGTCAGCTCGCCGCGGAATTTCTGCAGCACGATCTCGGTGCTGTATTTCTCGACCCCGTTCTGCTCGTATTTCCGGGTCTGCAGCGAGCCTTCGATGTAAACGGTCGAGCCCTTCTTCAGGTAGTTCTCGGCCACCTTGACGATGTTCTCGTTGAAGATGACCACCCGGTGCCACTCGGTCTTTTCCTTGCGCTCGCCGGTGGCCTTGTCGCGCCACTGTTCCGAGGTGGCGAGGGACAGGTTGGCCACCCGCTCGCCGGAGTTGAGGGTGCGGATCTCCGGGTCCTTGCCCAGGTTGCCGACCAGAATGACCTTGTTGACGCTGCCCGCCATCGCCGAGCTCCTTCTTCGTTCTGGCCCGCCGCGCTTCGCGCCGTTCGGAGCCGATTGCCTGTTGTCCGGGCCTAGCGCGCTTTCGGCCCCCGCGGGTCCGGTTTGTCGCCGCCATCCACAGGAACGCGTTGTTCCATGTTTGTTCTATTCCGTCTAGGGCGCCGGCGGCGCCGTCGGATCCGGCTCGCGATTGGACGATACGGCGATCGGGGTGCCGTCGATCGCCCGCTGGATCGCGCCCGGCATGGCCAGACGGCCGTCGCCCGTCCGGGCCATGGCGTTGAACCGTCCGCCGGTCAGGCTCTTCGAGAGCCACACGCCGCCGCGGTCGATGAAGATGAACTGGCCCTGGTAGGAACCGATGATCTCCTGGCGGTTGCCGCCCAGGCGCAGGAACCGCAGGCGCACCTCTTCCAGCCGCGCCGCGCAGAACTCGATCTGCGGCTGGTTGTCCGCCACCTTGTTGAAGCGTGGCGCCTCACCCTCGGCGCCGAGCTCGACCGCGTAGCAGACCCCCCGGTCGAACGGAGCCTCGACGGCTTTTTCGCACGCCGCGAGCGCGAGAGCGCCGGCGCCGATGGCGGTGAGTGCGGCGAATTTCATCAGCGGAGCCCCGGGAATTGGCAACTGCGATCCTGCTCGGCCAGCGTGCGGAACCGGCTGTTGTCCGGTGATTGCTCGACCCGGCGGGGCACGAGCCTGAGAGTCATGTCGCCCCAGCGTCCGTACAGGGCCTCGCCGGGCCGTACGCAGGTGCCGGCGTACAGCGCCTGGACGCAGGCGTTCAGGCTCATGTTGGACGAAAGCGAGCGCCAGTCCGACCCCGTGTGACGCAAACAGGGCGAACCCGACGCCGGCTGAACCGACGGTTCGACCGGCCGTTGATCCGCCAGCGGCGGCTGTTCCGCCTCGGTCAGTGTGATCGGCGGGGCGCTGGGCGGCGGGGCGAAGGCGGCCGTCGGCGCGGCGGCCAGGGCGCCGGTCTCGTCGATGCCGACGTCGAGCGCGTCCGTGGCCACGCCGTTACGCCGCGCGCAGTCCGACAGGGTCGCGAGGCCGATGTACTGGCCGTCGACGAAACAGCGCAATTCCCGCGTGGAGTTCAGTTCAGGAGCGTCGGCGACATCGACGGTCAGCCCGCCCTGCGCCGCCGGCGGCGGACCCGGATCCCTGTCCCGGCCGCCGCTGAAGATCAGGGCGATCACCACGGCCGCGACGACCGCCAGGCCGGCTCCGATGGCGATGAGAAGACGATTGTCCTGGGGCATGAAGAGCTCGCGCGGATGGAGCTCCCAATAACCCCGCCCGGGGCCGCGGCGTCAACGCTCTTCGTCGCCGGTCGCCCTATCCGCCGAGTCGGGCGAGCGCCGCCTGATAGTTGGCGATCTGCGCCGTCAGATAGGCCGGGGCCTCGCCGGTGATGGCCGGCCTGGAGGATCCCGGCGCCATGGCCCGGTACGCGTCCCGGACCGACTTCATGGCGGCCGTGAGAACTTGCAGGGTGGCCGTGATTTTTTCTGACCCGGCGAGAGACAGGGTCGTCGGCAGGGCCACCGTAAAGGTCTTGACGGCGTCCTTGCCGGCCTTGGGGGCGACGATCCCCGGCGACAGGCCCAGCGCCGCGAGCGCGTCCCGACCCGGTTCGCCGCTGGTCAGAATCGCGCCTTCGCGCCCGACTCCGGGGGTGATCGACAACCGCTGCAGTCGCCCGCCCGAGAAGAATTCGCTGTCTCCGGATTTCAGGGGATCGGTAACAACGGTGACTTTCAGCTGACCGAGGGAAGCCTGCTCGATTTTTCGCGCCAGGGTCTGGAGCGTGTCCCTGGCGTCGATGGTGACGGCCCTGGCCCGGCTGCCGTCCGCCGGCGACACATAGAACCGGTCGCCCGGCCGCAAGGCCGTCACGTCCGTGAGGATCTTGGAGTCCCCCGTGGAAACCACCCCCTGTGGCAGGCCCAGGCGATCGAGGACGCTCGCGCCTCCCGCTGCGACCGCCAGAGTCATGGGCGATGCCTGCTGGTTCTCCCCCGGCCATGTCCGGGTCCATTCGATCGCGCCGGTCAGGGGGTCGAGCCGCGTGAGATAGCCATTCCGCGGATCCTCTTCCTTGGCGCCGGGCGGACGGTCGGCGAGCCCGGTGATCCAGACCTTGCCGTCATGGACCTTCATGTCCGCCACGCTGTCGTCGTCGACGCCGCCGAAATAGGTCAGTCTGTCCGCGGGGCTGGCCGACAGATCAGCTTCCAGCACCGCCACCCAGGCGTCCGACCCGCCGGAATGGGCCGTGTTCACCGTCCCGATATCGAGGTCCGGATTGGTCGTCGTCCCGGTCAGGACGACCCGGCCGTCAGCCACGGTGATCCCGGTGACATCGCCGCTGGCGGCCCCCAGATCCCGGATGCCCGCCAAGGTCGGCGCCCCGCCGCCGTCCGGGGTATAATGGCGGACCACGACACGGCCGTTCTCGACTCCCGCGGTGTAGATCGACGAACCCTCGACGGTCATGGCCTTGACGCTGTCGTCGCCGGTGGTGCCGAACTGACTGATCGACAGGGCGACGCCCGTGTATGGAGCCAGGCTGTGCGCCCGGGTCGCCGTGAAGCCCTGCAGGTATCCGTCCCAGCCTCCGAGCGCCGAGGCGCCCGGCATGGCCGACTTCGAACGCCCCGCCACATACACCTCGCCGTCCGCCCCGAAGGACACGGCCGTGGCCTCGTCCGCCGCCTTGGCGCCGCGACGCTGGGTCCAGAGTTCCTGGCCGGCGCTATCGAAGACGGTGACGAAACTGTCGGCCAGCGTGGCATCGCTGACCTTGACGCCGGGTTCGAGGGCGCCGGTGACCGATCCGGCCACTGCCACCCGCCCGTCGGCGGCGATGGCGATCGCATAGCCGCTGGCCTGGTCCGAGGCGCCCAGCATCCGGGTCGACACCAGTCGGCCGGACGGATCGAACTTCATCAGCGCCACGTCGCGCTCGCCCTTGACCGGCTGCTGGCCGGTCGCGGACTCGATATCGGCGACCATCCACAGCGATCCGTCGGCCGCGACGGCGCTGGCCCGGACCGTTTCGACACCCGGCGGCAAGGCCGTCTGTGAAGCGCGGCCGGCCACCCACCCCGTTTGTCCGGCGGGTTGCACGGGTTCAGGCGCTGCGCCGCCATCGCTCTGGAACTTCAACAGTTCGCTGCCGCCGCTCGTGCCCGAGGCCTGAACGACATAGACCGCGTCCGAGGTCTGCGAGGCGGAGAACCGCACCGTCTCGACGCTGGTTCCCTGCAACACCAACGCCCATTGGTCGGGCCGGGCCGGCAGGGTGATGGTCCTGGAGCCGACCTTGAGCGTTCGCGGCTCGCCGGTGACGTTCTCCCGCCCGAACCGCGTGGCGACACCGGCGTCCGTCAGCTTGCCGTTGATGTGGGCGATGACATTGTCGAGCGTGCGCGGCTCCCCGGCCATGTCCGCGAGGTCGATCGACACCGTGTTGTCGCCGTTGATGGTCGTGATGGTGATGTCGAACACGACATCACCCTCGAAGGCCGCGACCGAGGCGGTCAACGCGCCGTCATGAACCGGTCGGGTGACGATCCGCGTCGCGTCGCGCGGTACGGCCGCTGTGGTCTTGGCGTTGGTTGTCGTGACGCCCTGCACCATGCGGATGTCCGAGAAGCCCGCCGTTCTGACGTAGTCGCCGACCTCCGACAGCCCGGACGCAAAATGCTTCTGGAGCTGGGCGGCCTCGGTCGATCCGATGCCGCGCGCGTTCGCCCGGTTCGCAAGCGCGGTCAACGATTCGAGGCCCTGATAGAGTGCGAACAGTTTTCGATAGTCCGCGGAGGCGCCGGGAAGGTCGAGGCGGGCGGCGCTCTCATTGATCAGTCGCCGCCCGGCCAGCGCCGCGCGAACCATGGAGTTGGCCTCGGCCGGCGCGACGTCGGTCACCCAGGGGGCGGTGGGCTGGGTTTTTCGCGGAGCTGTGCTCGACGCCGCATTGGCGAGCGCGGACGTGGTGTCCGCCGACACCCCGTACAGGCCAAGCAAATAACTGTTGTTGATCACAGGCGGCTCCCGCCGGCCATTGTGAAGGGCCAGGCGTAACGGGCCCTTAACATCAGGCTACGGAGCGACTTCGGGCGCGACTCAGGGAACAATGATCTGGCGCGTCCGTTAACGGCGCGCTGGATGAGGAGGACGCTGTGAAGACCGCCTTCGTCAACGCCTTGAAATCGCTGCTTTCGCTGTACGGGATCGGGACGCGCCGACGGCGCCCGGCCATTCAGATCGGCCCCGCCGGCATGCGTCGACCGGCCTAGCTCCGGAACAGCGACAGGATCATCTGGGGCGCCTGGTTCGCGATCGACAGCGCCTGGACCCCCAGCTGCTGCTGCACCTGCAGCGCCTGAAGGCGTGCGCTCTCCTTCGCCAGATCGGCGTCGACCAGCTTGCCGATGCCGGTTTCGAGCGAATCCATCAGCTTGGTGACGAAGGTGTTGTGCGTTTCGATCTGCTTGGCCTGCGCGCCCAGCGTCGCCATGGAGGAGTTGACCGAAGAGAGAGCCGCATCGATGGCCGTGAGCGCGGCGGTCGCGCCGGCCTCCGTCAGCAGAGCCACACCATTGAGACTGAGGCCGGCCTCGGTCATGTCATGCGGGTCGATCGAGATGGTGTCGACCGCGTTGACATTGGCGAGGAAAGCCAGCGGCCCGGTCTCGGAACCGTCCAGCAGGTTCACCCCGTCGAACGAGGCGCTTTCGGCGAACTGCTGCACCGATCGCACCAGGCTCTGGAAATCGTCGTTGTACGCGGCCCGTGATGCCGGAGTCTGGGAAGGGTCCGAAGCCGCCACCGCCTTCTGGCGCATCTGGATGATCAGGTCGGAAATCGCCTCGCCGGCCGCCAGGGTCACGTCCGCCAGCGAGGTGGCCCGGTCCAGACTGGTCTTTACGGCCTCCAGCGCCCCGAGATCGGCGCGCTGGTTCTGGGCGATCGCCCAGACCGCCGAGTTGTCCTTGGCTCCCCCGATCTTCAGCCCCGTGCTGATCCGGTTCTGGGTCGCCGCCATCCGATCGTTGATCTGATTCAGGTTTTGCAGCGCGACGAGCGCGGAGGCGTTGGAGTGGACGCTGTTCGACATGGCTTTCAGCCCCGAGTTACTTTCCGGACAGCCTATTCAGCGAGTCGTGAGCGTATGGTTAACGCAAAGTATCCGGGCGCGCGGTTGCGGCCCGGGGACGGTTGGGTTTATCGGACGCTTCAGACGGTTGTGTTGATCACCGCCCCAACGCCGTACTCGTCACGCTGCCTCAGCTTGAGGACTTCTTCGCTCGGCAACTGCTGGACGACCTCGCCGGTCTCCCGGTCCAGGGTCTTGTAGACAAAGGATCCCGCGCGGGATCCTTGCTCGATCACCAGCCGGTAGCGGGCCTGGCGTTCGGCGTCTGCGGCGGCCCTGGAGTTGGATTCCTGGTCAGCTCCGGACTGCAGCGGTGTTTCGGCCTTGACCGCCGGAACCGCTCTTATGGTTGCATCTGCATTCATCTCCTGAACGCCGGCGACTAGGCCGGCGTCTCCCGGTTAATTGCGATGGGAGAGCGGGACGGAGACCGCGCACGGCCTCCGTCCCCTTCCCCGGTGTTAGCGGAACAGACCGAGCAGGATGGAGCTCGACTGGTTGGCGATCGACAGCGCCTGCACGCCCAGCTGCTGCTTCGTCTGCAGAGCCGTCAGGCGGGCGCTTTCCTTGGCCAGGTCGGCGTCGACGAGATTGCCGATACCGGCTTCCAGGGCGTCCTGGAGCTTGTCGTTGAAGGCCAACGAACGCTGCGTGGACTTGGACGAGGTGCCCAGAGTCTGCAGGGCGGAGATCGCCGCGGTGATAGCCGTGTCGATCTCGCCGGCCGTCGGGGTGGCGGCGAACGTCATGGTCAGGGAAGCCAGGGCGTCCGTGCCATCGAACACCGCCGCAGCCTTGGCGGCCGCAACTTCGGCTTTCAGGGCGTTGAGGTCAGCGTCGCGGGCGGTGCTGGCGGGACCAGCGGCGAGTTCCTTCATCTGACGCAGGGCGTCCATGATGGTGTCGCCGGCGGCCAGACCCACGTCATTCACGGACTGGGTCCGCTGCAGCGTGTTGCGGGTGGTGTTGAGCACCTGCATGTTGGCCTTCTGGTTCTGGGCGGTGGCCCAGATGGCTCCGTTGTCCTTGGCCGACGAAACCTTCTGACCGGTGTTCACGCGGTTTTGCGTGACAGCGAGTTCGCGGCTCGTCTGGTTCAGGTTCTGCAGCGCCACCAGGGCGCCGACGTTCGTGTTGATGCTGTTAGCCATTTTGACTTTCCTTTGTCTTCGACATGTCCGACGCCGTTTTGGCTGCCGGGAGCGTTCTGCTCGGGTTTTCGGCGCGGGCGGAGCCGCGAACGGCTCCGCCGTCATCCCTGTTCGTTAGCGGAACAGGCCGAGAAGGATGGAGCTCGACTGGTTGGCGATCGACAGCGCCTGCACGCCCAGCTGTTGCTTGGTCTGCAGGGCGGTCAGGCGAGCGCTTTCCTTGGCCAGGTCGGCGTCGATCAGATTGCCGATGCCCGCCTCCAGGGCGTCCTGGAGCTTGTCGTTGAAGGCCAGCGACCGCTCCGTCGACTTGGACGAGGTGCCCAGCGTCTGGAGAGCGGAAATCGCCGAGGCGAGATCCGCGTCGATCTCACCGGCGGTGGGTGCGGCGCTGATGGTCAGGGTCAATCCGCTCAGGGCGGCGGTGCCGTCGAAAACGGCGGCGGCCTTGGCAGCGACGACCTCGGTCCGCAGGGCCGCCAGATCGGCGTCGCGGGCCGCGCTGGCCGGACCGGCGGCGAGTTCCTTCATCTGACGCAGGGCGTCCATGATGGTGTCGCCGGCCGCCAGACCCACGTCGTTCACGGACTGGGTCCGCTGCAGCGTGTTGCGGGTGGTGTTGAGCACCTGCATGTTGGCTTTTTGGTTTTGGGCGGTGGCCCAGATGGCCCCGTTGTCCTTGGCCGACGAGACCTTCTGACCGGTGTTCACGCGGTTTTGCGTGACGGCGAGGTCGCGGCTCGTCTGGTTCAGGTTCTGCAGCGCCACCAGGGCGCCGACGTTCGTGTTGATGCTGTTAGCCATTTTGGCTGTCCTTTTTTGTCTTCGACATGTCCGACGCCGTTTTGGCTGCCAGGAGCGTTCTGCCCGCAGGGGAACAAGCAAGGACGGAGCCATCCATCGACTCCCCGTGCCAGACCGCCGGTCATTGATTTTGCTGCGTTAGTTCTTGTTCATCACGTTCTTCACCCGGCAGGATTTGCCCGAACCCGGGCAAAATCTGCCGAGTGGTCGGCAGTTCGTGCCGGACCTGGGGCTTCTGTCAGGAGCATCTGTGCGGGCCCGATCCGGGCCGATTTCGGGGCGGCGCGCCGGGCGTGGCGCCGTGCTGGGTCCCGTCGGCCGAAGCCAGACAGGCAAAGGCCCCCGCGCGCGCGGGGGCCCATTTTTTGATCTTGCTCGGCAGGAGCCAGGCGAGCGACAGGTCGCGAAGTCGCGAGCGTTCCGTCCCCCGCGGCCTCAGTCACGGCATCGGCGGACTCGCGAAGCGATTCCGCC
>CALRJO020000034.1:0-30938 GCA_943367565.1 Brevundimonas vancanneytii | reverse complement strand
TGGAGCGAAGGCCCGCGCCTGCCGTCGCCGCGGCACCATCCGATGGTGGTGACCAACGGCGGCGCCCTGATGATCGTGGGCGGTTACGGCCGGTCCGACGCCGGGGACTGGACGGCGATGACCGACGCCTGGATGGCGGACGGCGAGGCCCTGACCGCCGTGGCGCCTCTGCCGACGCCCCTGAGCGAGAGCGTGGGAGTCGATGTGGGTGGACGGGCGCATCTGGTGACGGGCCGCCGTCCGCTGGGCGCGGCCAATGGTCAATGGAATGACCAGTCCGACGTGGCCGATCACTGGGCCTATGACCGGAGCGCGGATCGCTGGGAAGCCATGCGGCCGGCGCCGATGGCCCGCAACAGCGCGGCCGGGGCGGTGCTGGAGGGAGCCTTGTGGGTCGCGGGAGGGCGCACGGTTAGCGGCGGCGGGACCGGGCGGCTGGATCGCTACGATCCGGCCGGGGACCGGTGGGATACGCTGGCGCCGATACCGGCCTCGCCGGCGACGGGCCAGCAGGTCGGCGGCGGGCTGGCCATGGCGGCGGTCGGCGGCAAGCTCGTCGCCTTCGGCGGGGAATGGTTCGCGCCGGGTGGCGGCGGGGTGTTCGCCGAGACCTGGATCTATGATCCGACGGCGGATCGCTGGGAGGCCGGCCCGGCGATGCGGACGCCGCGCCACGGGCTGGCGGCGGCGGCAGTGGACGGCGTAATCTACGCCATCGCCGGCGGGGAGGTGGTTTCAGGCGGCCGGGCGGGCGGCGTGGTCGAGGCGCTGCTCCCCTGAGCCCAGGGACCCGGCGCGATCAGCTTTCGTTGGCTTGCGAGCGTTTTTCGATCTGGCCTACCGTGGGTATCCGTGTCTGGAGAACTCATGAGCGCCCGGCGATCCAATCTGTCATCCGGCCTGATCACCCTGCTGGCCCTGATCGTTATGGCCCAGTCTGCGGCGCTCGCCTGGTTGATCCTGCGCTCGCCGGACCCGCAGGCGACCTTGGCGGATTTGCGCACGCGCCCTGTGGAGACGGTCGTCGAACTGTGTCGTCCGGTCGACGGCTAACGCCGCCCGAACAGCTTCTCGAGATCGGCCAGCTTGAGCTCGACATAGGTCGGGCGGCCGTGGTTGCACTGGCCGGAGTGGGGGGTGGCCTCCATTTCGCGGAGCAGGGCGTTCATCTCGGGGGCCGAGAGGACGCGGCCGGCCCGGACGCTGCCGTGACAGGCCATGGTCCCGCACACATCGCCGAGACGTTCGGACAGGGCGAGGGCGGCGCCATGTTCCGCGAGGTCGTCGGCGATGTCGCGGATCAGGCCCTGCACGTCCGTGTCGCCGAGCAGGGCGGGGGTTTCGCGGACCAGCACGGCGCCGGCGCCGAACGGTTCGACGATCAGCCCCAGTTCGGCCAGTTCCTCGGCGCGGGCCGAGACGCGTTCGGCCTCGGCGGGGTCGAGTTCGACGACCTCCGGGGTCAGGAGCGCCTGACGGGTCACCGAGCCGCGCGCCATCTGCACCTTCATCCGCTCATAGACGAGGCGTTCGTGGGCGGCGTGCTGGTCGACGACGACCAGCCCGTCCCGGGTCTGGGCGACGATATAGGTGCCGTGCAGCTGGGCCCGGGCGGCGCCGAGGGGATAGTCGATCAGCTCGGGCGCGGCCGGGGCGGCGTCGGCGGGCCAGCCGTCGTTGGTTGGATCGTGTTCGACCCGGGCTGACCGCTCGTTGAGGCCGGGAATGATCCGGGCGTTGGCGCTGGCGGGGGCTGCCCAGCCCTGCCAGCCGCTCCAACCCTGCGCGGACGGCGAGGAGGGGCTGAAGGCGGGTCCGGGGCCGACGCCGGAATGGGGGCGGAAGCCGGCGAGGGCGTCGGCCGCCACCGTGGTCGAGGCGCGGTGGCCGGCGGCGGCGAGGGCGTGGCGCAGGGCACCGACGATCAGGCCGCGCACCAGCGCCGGATCGCGGAAGCGGACCTCGGCCTTGGCCGGGTGGACGTTGACGTCGACGTAGAGCGGGTCGATCTCGAGGAAGAGGACGGCGGCCGGATGGCGGTCGCGGGCGAGGAAGTCGGCATAGGCCCCGCGAAGGGCGCCCTGCAGCAGGCGGTCCTTCACAGGACGGCCATTGACGAACAGGTACTGGTGACCCGCGTTGCCGCGGCTGTAGGTCGGCAGGCCCGCGTAGCCGGTCAGGCGGACATTGTCCCGGGCCTGGTCGATCAGCAGGGCGTTGGCCTCGAAGTCGCGGCCCAGGAGGGCGGCGAGCCGCTTCAGCCGGCCGGCGTCGCCGGGGTGTTCGGCGGGCAGTCGCAGGGTGGTCTTGCCGTCGAGGTCGAGGGTGAAGGCGACGGTCTCATGGGCCATGGCCTGACGCTTGATCTCTTCCGAGATGGCCATGGCCTCCGACCGCTCGGACTTCATGAATTTGAGCCGGGCCGGGGTGGCGTAGAACAGGTCGCGGACCTCGACCCGGGCGCCGTGCGGGCCGGGGAAGCCGGCGGGGGCGACCGGGCGCTGGTCGCCGCCCTCGACGGTGATCTGGCAGGCATCGCCGCCGCCGATTGCGCGGCTGGTGATGGTCAGCCGCGCCACGGAGCCGATCGAGGGCAGGGCCTCGCCGCGGAAGCCGAGGGTCGAGATGCGCAACAGGTCGACGTCCCCGGCGTCGTCGGCCTCCAGCTTGGAAGTGGCGTGGCGTTCGACCGCGAGGGCCAGTTGGTCGGCCGCCATGCCATGCCCGTCGTCGGCGATCAGGATGCGCGTCAGCCCTCCGCCGTCGGCCTGGACCTCGATCCGCGTGGCGCCGGCGTCGAGCGCATTCTCGACCAGTTCCTTGATCGCGCTGGCCGGGCGTTCGACCACCTCGCCGGCGGCGATGCGGTTGACGGTCTCGGGGGGGAGGCGGCGGATGGGCATGGATTCGCAAGTATGCCGCTTTCCGTCATCCGGAAGTAGCGAAACCCCGGACGCCCTCTCGCGGATCGTCTCGCGAGAGGGGCGCTGTCGTCGTCACGGTCGCCGGGACCTCATTTTTTCGGGGCGGGTGAATCCCGGCCACCCTGATGCAGGATGAGACCAATGACGGCTCCTGATGCGTCGCGGGTGAAGGTGATCTGGGCGTCGACCACGGTGAGGAAGAACCGGCTGTCCGATTCCGCGTGCAGTTCAAAAGCCTGTTGACCGGTCGCCTGGGCCATCAGCTTGCCGTCGACTACGGAGATGGTGATGGCGAAGGTCGGCGCCAGTTCATAGACGCCCTCATAGGCCCGCAGCAGTTCGGGAGCGACGACGACCGCCTGGCGCTCGTTGGGCAGGGTGACGGTATCGCCGCGGGCGAGGGCCATGAGGGAGCCGGCGACCTGGTCCGGGCCGGGGCCGTTGAGGTTGCCCAGCACGATGACCGTCATGCGACGGGCCGGGTCGTAGGCCAGGTGAGTGTTGAAGCCCTCGATGCCGCCAGAATGGGCGATCGTCGTGTTTCCGCCCGCCTCGGTGACGACCAGGCCGAAGGCGTACCGGTTGCGAACGGGCGTTGTGAGGAGGGTTAGCGACGCCGGGGTCAGCAGCCGGCCGCCGAACAATCCCTGTTCCCATTTCAGCAAGTCCCGGGTGGTCGAGTACAGGGCGCCCGCGCCCTGTGGGATGCTCATATCGATATAGTCGGCGTTGACGATCCCGCGAGCGGTCGGGGCGTAGCCCGAAGCCCGATGCGGCAGGATGGCGGCGTGACTGTCGTAGCCGCTGTCGGTCATGCCGAGCGGCTGGAACAGGTTCTCGGTGACGAAGTCGGTGTAGGACTTGCCGCTCGCCTTCTCGACGACGGCGGTCAGCAGGACGTAGCCGGAGTTGGAGTAGGTCCAGCCCTCGCCCGGCTGGAATTCAAGCGAACGGTCCCGGAACCGGGCGATCAGGCTGTCGATCGTCGCGGGCAAGGTCTTCAACGCCCCATAGCCGTCGAAGTCGGTGAAGCTGGGCACGCCCGAAGTGTGGGTCAGCAGGTGGCGGATGGTCACTCCATCCCAGGCGGCCGGCGCATCCGTCAGATAGGTCTTCACGGGAGCGTCGAGGTCGACGAGGCCGCGTTCGCTGAGGACCATGATGGCGACGGCGGTGAACTGCTTGGTCACCGATCCCAGACGGAATTTGGTGTCGCCGTCATTGGGAATGCTCCACTCCCGATTGGCGAAGCCGTAGCCGCGGTCGAGCAGGATTTCGCCGTCGCGGGCGACCAGAACCGATCCCGAAAACTCCTCCGCCGCGACTGAAGCCCGCACGACCTGATCCATGCGCTCGATGTCCTGGGCCGGGGCGGGCGCGGCCGACAGGACGAGGGCCGTCAGCCCGGCAAGGGCCAGACGCACGCCTCGCTGGCGAACCCGAAACAGGCCGGACGCCCGGCCGTGGGAAGGAACAGGACTCGACACGTTGAAACCCCCTGAAGCGCGGGTTTGTCCCGCCATGACAACAGGAGGCTACCTTGTGCACCGTTGGATGCACGCCGCCACATTAGGTTTCTGTAACCCCCGGATTCCCTCGTCGGCCGGTGAGCGGCGCTGCAGGGGGTCAGGCCTCAGCTCACCTCGGCCAAGGCTTCCTCCGCCGCCACCCACGCCGCTTCCGCCGCGTCCAGATCCGCCTGGGTCTTCGCCCGGGCCCGGGTCAGGCCTTCGAGGGCCTTGGGGTTGCTGACCGAGGCGTTGGCCATGTCGTCGTCGATGCGGGCGATCTCGGCCGTCAGCTGGGTCATCCGCTCCTCGGCCTTCTTCACGGCGTGGCGCAAGGTTGAGGGAGAGGGTCCGGATTTCTTGTCGTTCTTCTTCTTGCCGCCGCCCGCATTGTTCTGGACCGGGGCAGACGTTTCGTCCTTGATCTGGCTCGGTCTCACAGCCGCCTGTTTGGCGCGGTCGAGGACGAAGCGGGCGTAGTCGTCCATGTCGCCGTCCCAGGGCTTTACCGTCCCGTCGGCGGCCAGCCAGAGGCGGTCAGCGACCATCTCCATCAGCGAGCGGTCGTGGGTGATCAGGATCACGGCCCCTGAATAGTCGTTGAGGGCGTCGAGCAGGGCCCGGCGGCTGTCGATGTCGAGGTGGTTGGTCGGTTCGTCGAGGATCAGGATGTGCGGCGCGTCCATCGCCACCTGGTTGAGCAGCAGGCGGGCGCGCTCGCCGCCCGACAGGCTGGCGACGGTGGTTTCCTGCTTCTCATAGCCCAGGCCCCATTGCGCCAGTTTCGAGCGGCGGGCGCTTTCGGGGGCGTCGGGCATGGCGCGGCGGATGATCTCCAGCGGCGTGTCGGTCGGGTCCATGGCCTCGATCTGGTGCTGGTGGAACCAGCCCACGCGCATCTTGCGGTCGCGGTGCAGTTCGCCCTCGGAGACGTTCAGGGCGCCGGCGATCATCTTGGCGAAGGTCGACTTGCCGGCACCGTTGACGCCCAGCAGGCCGATGCGGTCGTCGAGGTCCATGCGCAGGTTGAGATTGCGCAGGATCGGCTTGCCGGGCTCATAGCCGACATTGGCCCGCTCGAGCCGGATCAGCGGCGGGGCGAGGGGGCGCGGCGGCGACGGCAGGATGAAGGGGGCGACGCGCTCCTCGATGGTGGTGGCGACCGGCTGCATCTTGGCCAGCCGCTTCATGCGCGACTGGGCCTGGGCGGCCTTGGAGGCCTTGGCCTTGAAGCGGTCGACGAAGGCCTGGAGGTGGGCGCGCTCGGCGTCCTGCTTGGCCTTGGCCGAGAGCTGCAGCCGGGCCTTCTCGGCGCGGGCCTTTTCGAACTGGTCGTAGTTGCCGGTGTAGAGCTCCAGCGTCCGGTTCGCGAGGTGCAGGATGTGGGTGCAGACCTCGTTCAGCATCTCGCGATCGTGGGAGATGATCAGGGCGGTGTGCGGATATTTCTTCAGCCGCGCCTCAAGCCACAGGGCGCCTTCGAGGTCGAGGTAGTTGGTCGGTTCGTCCAGCAGCAGCATGTCGGGCTCGGCGAACAGGGCGGCGGCCAGGGCGACGCGCATGCGCCAGCCGCCGGAGAATTCCGACATCGGCCGTTGCTGGTTCTCATGGTCGAAGCCGAGGCCGACGAGGATTTCGGCGGCGCGGGCGGGGGCGGCGTCGGCGTCGATCTCGATCAGCCGGGTCCAGATCTCGCCCATCTCCTCGGGTTCGGCGGTCTCGAGCCGGCCCAGCAGGGTGTGGCGTTCTTCGTCGGCCTCGAGAATCGTCTCGATCACGCTGACGGGGGTGGCCGGGTGTTCCTGGTCGACCGAACCGATGCGGGCGGTTTTCGGCAGGCTGATCTCGTCGCCGCCGGCTGCCAGTTCACCGAGGATCAGCTTGAACAGGGTCGACTTGCCGATGCCGTTGCGGCCGACCAGGCCGACCTTGGCGCCGGGCGGCAGCGAGACGGAGGCGTCCTCGAGGAATTTGCGGCCCCAGGCGTTGAAGGTCAGGTCTGTGATCTGGAGCATGGCGAAGACGAAGGTCCGATAGGCGAGGGCAGCCCCCGACAGGCGGTGAGCGACAGGGCGGAAAGGGTTCGTCCCTCAAGCAGCGAGCGGCCGCGCCGCGAGCATCAGGGACGCCTTGGAAAGGGCGGAGGGCGCGTCTATAAGCCCGCGACCCTCAATCTCCCAACAAGAAGTCACTCCCATGACCGAACGCACCTTCTCGATCATCAAGCCCGACGCCACGCGCCGCAACCTGACCGGCGCGATCAACGCCGTGATCGAGGGCGCCGGCCTGCGCATCGTCGCGCAACGCCGCGTCAAACTGACCGAGGCCCAGGCGAAGAAATTCTACGAAGTCCACGCCGAGCGCCCGTTCTACGGCGAACTGGTCGGCCAGATGACCGCCGAGCCGGTCGTCGTTCAGGTGCTGGAAGGCCCCAACGCCGTCGCCGCCTACCGCGACATCATGGGCTCCACCGACCCCAAGGACGCCGCCGACGGCACGATCCGCAAGCTGTTCGCCCTGTCGATCGGCGAAAACTCGGTCCACGGCTCGGACAGCCTCGAGAACGCCGGCATCGAGATCGCCCAGTTCTTCACGGACGACCAGATCGTCGGCTGATCGGCTCACGCCATATCGTCTGACAGTGGCCGGATCGGTGACGATCCGGCCGTTTTCGTGTCAGGCTGGGGCCTCGTCGGGGAATCGCCGTGAAGGACTACAGCCGCAAGGGTGTGATGCTGGCCGCGACCCTGTCGGCCCTCGCCGGCTATGTCGACGCCGTCGGATTCATGACGCTCGGCGGCTTCTTCGTCTCCTTCATGAGCGGCAATTCGACCCGGCTGGGCGTCGGCCTGGCCTTGGGCGAATGGGATCAGGCGGCGATCGCCTTCGGCCTGATCGCCCTTTTCGTGGCCGGGGTGGTGCTGGGTGCGACCGTGGCCCGGCGCTTTGGCGAGGAGAGGCGTTCCGCGGTGCTGGCCGCGGAGGCCGTTCTTCTGCTGATCGGCGCCGGCCTGTGCACGGCCGGTTGGCGCGAGGCCGGGATGGTGGCGGTGGTGCTGGCCATGGGCGTCGAGAATGCGGTGTTCCAGCGTCAGGGCGATGTCGGGGTCGGACTGACCTATATGACCGGGACCCTGGTCCGGATGGGTCAGAGGATCGCCACGGCCCTGCACGGAGGCGCGCGCTGGGACTGGGTTCCTTTCCTTGCACTGTGGACCGGGCTGGCGGTCGGCGGGGCGGTCGGCGCTATCAGCTTCCTCCGCTACGACGTCCTGGCCCTGTGGCCGGCCTTCGTCGTGGTGGCGGGGCTGACCCTGGCGGTGCGCCGGGCCGAGGCGCGGGCCGAACGGGCCTGAGTCAGCGCCTCCGGCAGAAGTCCGCCAGCACGCGCGGATAGAGTTCATGCTCCGCCGCCAGGACGCGCTGGGCCAGCGAGGCTGGGGTGTCGTCGGGCTGGACCGGGACGGAGGACTGGCCCAGCACGGGGCCGTCGTCGACGCCTTCGGTCACCAGGTGCACGGTGCAGCCGGCCTCGGCGTCGCCAGCGGCCAAGGCGCGGGCATGGGTGTCGAGGCCCGGGTATCTGGGCAGCAGGCTGGGGTGGATGTTCAGCATCCGCCCGGCCCAGCGGCCCACAAGGAAGGGCGTCAGCAGCCGCATATAGCCGGCAAGGGCGACGACCTCGACACCGTGGGCCTCCAGCACCGTCTGGACCGCCTGTTCATGCGCCGTCCGGTCCTTGCCGAAGACGGCGTGGTCGACCACGGCCGTGGCGACGCCCTTGGCCTCGGCGACGGCCAGACCGCCGGCTTCCGCCTTGTTGGACAGGACCAGAATCACCTTGAACGGCGCGTCGGGCTGTCCGGCCGCGTCGATCAGGGCCGCCATGTTCGAGCCGGCGCCGGAAATCAGGACGGCGACGCGCACGCGGCCGGTGCGGGCGTCGTGCATCAGCTGGCCGGGCGGGGGGCCGGGTCGCCGACCGGGACAAAGGAGCCGGCCGGGCCGGGGAAGACCACCGGGCTCTCATAGCCGTCGTCGGACACGGCCGAGACGCCGAAGAACCAGTCGTCAATCACGATGCCGGGCAGCACCAGTTCGGTGGCCGAACCGGCCCAGCGGCTGTGGGTCCATTGCGGCGCGGTGGTTGACCGCCACCAGACGCGATAGCCCGCGGCGCCCGGCACGGCCTGCCATTTCACCGTTGTGTCGGGCTTGACGGCGCCCTCGATGGTCACGCCGAGCGGCGTGGCCGGCGCGTTGCCCAGGGCGGCCATGGCGACGACGTTCAGCCGTGCGACCTGACCCAGATAGTCGAAGTCCACGCCGTCGATGGTGTCGCCGTAGTGGACGCCGTCCTCGACGCGCAGATCCTGATGCTGGCGGTCGTAATTTTCGGCGCCCTCGGAGATGCGGACGGCCGGGAAGCCGGCGCGGAGCATCTCGACCTGGTCGCCGCCCCGGCCGTAGCGGTCCGTTCGATAGATAAGATCGACGTCGAAATTGGCGAGGTAGCGGTCCGCCAGACCGTCGACGAAGCGCGCCAGGTTGCGCGACGAGGAATCGACTTCTCCGCCGTTGTAGCGCCGCCGCTCTTCCTGGGCCTCGGTCTCGACCGTCTTGGTGCCTTCCGAAAAGACGCGGACGCGGGTGGTGTCGCGCACGCCCGACTGACCCTCGGAATTGCCGGCGATGTCGTTGTTCAGATTGGCCTCGACCCGCCAGCCCTGGGCCCGGGCGTAGTCGGCCAGGATCTTGCCCCCCAGCAGGCCCTGTTCCTCGCCGGACAGGGCGGCGTAGACGAGGGTGGCGTCGAAGCGATGTTGCGACAGCACCCGCGCCGCCTCCAGGACCGCGGCCACGCCCGAGGCGTCGTCATTGGCCCCGGGGGCGTCGTCGGTGAAATTCATCACGTCGGAGACCCGGGAGTCGATGTGGCCCGAGATGATGATGACCCGGTTCGGGTCGCCGGTTCCGCGCTGGATGGCGACGATGTTGACGACCTCGGTCGGGGTGGGCACCCGCGCCGCGGTTACGGTGTCCGAGGGCGTCACGACGGTCAGGCAGCCGCCGCACTGGCGGCTGATCTGCTCGAACTGGCCTTGCGCCCAGCGCCGCGCGGCGCCGATGCCGCGGGTGTCCGAGACGGTCTCGGACATGGTGTGACGCGTTCCGAACCCGACCAGCGCCTCGATGTCGGCCCGCATCCGCTCGGGACGGACCTCACCGGACAGCTGGTGCAGCAGGGCCTGTTCCTGAACGGTCTGGGCCGCGGCGGGGGCCGACGCCAGAAGCGCTCCGGCCAGGGCGATGGACAGCGCACGCATCGGCGACCTCACAAAAAAACGGAAGGCGCGGACCTTGCCGGGCGGGCCGCAGCGGGTCAACGGCCCCGGTCCACGAGCGACGCTTGCGCTTCGCGGCGGCCTCGGAAACAGTGCGGCCGTCGCTCCGGAGTTTCACCATGCTTGCCCTCGTCCTCGCCGCCGCCCTCCTTGCCGGCCCCGCGCAGTCCCGCGACATGACCCGCAACATCCTGACCGACGTCTGCCTGCCCTATGTGACCGGTCAGGCCAGCGACACGGCCGCGCTGGAATTCCTCGGCTTCGTCGAGACTCCGGCGCCGGAGGCCGATACCCGCACCTTCCGGAGCGAGGATCAGGCCCATCTGCTGCGGCTGACGACCGAGGGCAGCGTCGCCGACGGCAATCTCAATCGCGTCTGCGTGATCCAGGCGCGGCGCGGCGGCTTTGACGGCGCCAGGGCGTCCGTGCAGCCGGTGATGCGCGACCAGGGCTTCACGCCCGAGACGGGCCTTCCCGCGAACCGTCCGATCTGGACCAAAGGCGGGGTGACCGTCTCGCTGCGCCAGAACCCCGGAGCCGCGGCGATCATCCGGGTGACGTTCAGCAGCCTGGACGCCGGAGCCTAGACGGCTTCCAGCTGACCACAGACGAAGGCGACCTCGCCGGCGTTGAGGAGGGCCTCCAGCACCGGCTCGGCGTTCTCCGGCGCGACCACAAGGATGAAGCCGACGCCGCAGTTGAAGGTGCGGCGCATCTCGTGATCCGAAATTCCGCCGGTATCGCCCAGCCACTGGAACACATGCGGCATGGGCCAGGCGTCCCAGTCGAACGCGGCCTGCAGGCCGTCGGCGATGCAGCGCGGGGGGTTCTCGATCAGGCCGCCGCCGGTGATGTGGGCCGCGCCCTTGATCAGGCCGTCCTTCATCAGCGGCAGCACCGGCTTCACATAGATGCGCGTCGGCTCCATCAGGGCCTGGGCCAGGGTCCGGTCGCGGGCGAAGGGGGCGTCATCGCCCCACGAAAGGCCCGACTTCTCGACCACCTTGCGGATCAGGGAATAGCCGTTCGAATGCGGGCCGGAGGAGGCGAGGCCGATGATGATGTCGCCCGCCTGCTGGCGGTCCAGATACGGCAGGGCGTGGCCGCGCTCGACGGCGCCCAGCGAAAACCCGGCCAGATCGTAATCGCCGCCCTGGTACATGCCCGGCATTTCGGCGGTCTCGCCGCCGACGAGGGCGCAGCCGGCCTGACGGCAGCCCTCGGCGATTCCGGCGACGACGCGCTTGGCGGCGTCGATCTCCAGCTTGCCGGTGGCGTAATAGTCGAGGAACAGCAGCGGCTCGGCGCCCTGGGCCAGCAGGTCGTTGACGCACATGGCGACCAGATCGACGCCGACGCCGTCATGGCGTCCCGTCTCGATGGCGATCTTCAGCTTGGTGCCCACGCCGTCGGTGGTGGCGACGATCAGCGGGTCCTCGAACCCGGCGGCCTTGAGGTCGAACAGGGCTCCGAATCCCCCCAGCGAGGCTTCGGCGCCGGGCCGCCGCGTCGATTTCGCCAGCGGCTTGATGGCGTCCACCAGCATCTCGCCGGCGTCGATATCCACCCCCGCATCGGCGTAGGTCAGGCCATTGCGCAGCGGGTCGGGGGTGTCGCTCATCGGTCACGGGCCTGAATCAGTGGGCGGATTTCTGCGGCGGGTCTTGCCACAACCGCATCGCGCGGGGCTATAGCATCGGAATGACGCCGATCACCACCACCGAGGTCCTGCGCGAATTCTGCGCCCGCCTCGCGAACCAGCCCTTCATCACCGTCGACACCGAGTTCATGCGGGAGACGACCTACTGGCCGCGCCTGTGCCTGATCCAGGCGGCGTCGGCCACGGACGCCGCCATCATCGACCCGATGGCCGAGGGGCTGGACCTCGAACCCTTCCTCGATCTGTTGCGCGATCCGAAGATCCTCAAGGTCTTCCACGCCGCGCGGCAGGACACTGAAATCTTCGTCAAACTGGGCGCCATGCCCAAGCCGATGTTCGACACCCAGGTGGCGGCCATGGCCGCCGGCTTCGGCGATCAGGTCTCCTATGAGGCGCTGGTGCGCCAGATGCTGAGGCAGGAAGTCGACAAGGGCAGCCGGTTCACCGACTGGGCCCGCCGGCCGCTGTCGGATGCGCAACTGGTCTACGCCCTCGGCGACGTGACCCATCTGGCGGCCCTGTATCCCAAGCTGCGTGATCGGCTGGAGAAGGAGGGCCGTCTGGACTGGGTCATGGCCGAGATGGAGGATCTGACGGATCCCGAACTCTACGACACGGACCCGGAAAAGGCCTGGAAGCGGCTGAAGCCCAAGAAATGGTCGGCCAAATACCTCGCCGCCTTCGTCGCCACGGCGGTGTGGCGCGAGCGCACGGCGCAGGATCGCGACCAGCCGCGTGGCCGGATTCTGAAGGACGAGGCGATCGACGAGATCGCCGCCCAGGGCCCGACCGATCCCGACGCCTTCAACCGCCTGCGATCCGTGCCCAAGGGGTTCGGCGCCTCGCGGCTCGGTCTGGAACTTTCCGCGGAGTTGAAGCGGGTGCTGGCCGATCCCGAGGCCCATGCGCCGAAGCTGGACCGTCCGGCCCACAACCAGCCGGCCCCGCCCTCGGTGGTGGAGCTGCTGAAGGTGCTGCTGAAGGCCAAGAGCGACAACGCCGGGGTGGCGACCAAACTGCTGGCCAATGTCGCCGACCTGGAGAAGATCGCCCTCGACGACGAGGCCGACGTCGACGCGCTGAAGGGCTGGCGCCGTCAGCTGTTCGGCGAGGATGCGCTGAAGCTCAAGCGCGGCGAGATCGCCCTGGTGCTGAACGGCGCCCGGGTCGAGGTGGTGGAGATCGAATAATCCCCACTCCGCTCATCCCGGCGAAAGCCGGGACCCAGTCCTGTCCAGCTTGACGCCGGCGTTTCAGGACTGGGGTTTGCGGATCATCGCACCCGCTGCATCGCCCAAAGAACTGGATCCCGGCTTTCGCCGGGATGAGCGGGGTTCTGTGTGCTCTAGCCCACCGTCGCCTTGACGATCTTGCCCGGCGAACGGGGCGGCTCGCCCTTGGGCAGGGCGTCGACATGGTCCATGCCCTCGATGACCTCGCCCCAGACGGTGTACTGGCCGTCGAGGAAGGAGGCGTCGTCCAGGCAGATGAAGAACTGGCTGTTGGCGCTGTTGGGATCCGAGGTGCGGGCCATGGAGCAGACGCCGCGGGCGTGGCGCTCTTTCGAGAACTCGGCCTTCAGATTGGGCTTCGTCGAGCCCGAGGTGCCCGTGCCGGTCGGGTCGCCGCCCTGGGCCATGAAGCCGGGGATGACGCGGTGGAAGACCACGCCGTCGTAGAAGCCTTCGCCGGCCAGCTCGGTGATGCGGGCGACATGGCCGGGGGCCAGGTCGGGGCGAAGCTTGATGACCACGTCGCCCTGGTCGGCGCCGCTGTCGAGGGTGAAGGTCAGGGTCTGGTCGGCCACGGGAGGCTCCTGTTTGAGTGTCGGGCCGCTCTTACAGTCGGCGCATGACGGGTGAAACCCCCGAAGCGTCAGATCAGTTCGGGCGGCGGGAAGTCGCGTTCGACGAGGAGCGACCCGGCGGGCAAGGGGCGTAGCAGTTCGGCCTCGGGCCGCGACAGGGTCAGCCAGACCTCCCCCTGCTCCGGCGAGAGGACGATGATTTGCCGGTCGTGATACGGCGCGACGTCGTCTCCGGGAGCGGTGGTCAGTAGGGCGAAGCCTCCGTCGCGGACGATTCCCGCCATCCAGAACCAGTCCGAACCGGCCAGGGTGAAGCGCCAGCGAGTCTTGCGCTTCTGACCGGGCTGGGGGTCGGTGAACTCGAAGAAGCCGGATGCCGGCACCAGGCAGCGGCGAGCGCCATCGAACCGGCGTCCGTCGGCGCGAAAATTGAACACGGGTCGCCCGCTCGGCCCCTTCCAGGAGAAGGGCATGGTCAGCAGGTTGGCGGCGTCGTCCTCGCCCGTCACGATGACGGCGGAGTCGCCAATGGTCACCTGATCGCGCGGCTCGATGTTAGGCCGGCCTTGGGGAAAGCGCAGGGGAAAACGCGTGTGGCTGAACGACGCCTCGACAACATGGAGCGGCAGCTTGATCTGATACTGGCTACACATGACGGGCGACGATAGCGGCAAGGCGAGCTATTCCCAAGGCTTCGCAAGACGGGCATTAGCGGCCCATGTCCGATGATCCGCCCGAGCCCGAACGTCGCCGCATGGTGCGCCCGCCCTCGGGTGGCACCGCCGCCGGGCGCGGCATGGGCACGAAGATGAAGACAGCGGACACCAAGTCGATGTCCAGCCAGCAGTGGATCAAGCGCCAGCTGTCCGACAAATGGTCCGAGCGCGCGCGCGCCGAGGGCTGGCGCAGCCGCGCGGCCTTCAAATTGCTGGAGATCGACGACCGGTTTCATCTGATCCGGCAGGGCAGCCGGGTCATCGATCTGGGCGCGGCGCCGGGCGGCTGGGCCCAGGTGGCGGTCAAGCGGGGGGCGATCGCGGTGGTCGGCGTCGACCTGTTGCCGGTCGAGCCGGTGCCGGGCGCGATCATGCTCCAGGCTGATTTCACCCATCCAGGGGTCGATCAGCAGATGATCGACCTGCTGGGCGGCGCGCCCGATCTGGTGCTGTCCGACATGGCCCACAACACCGTCGGCCACCGGCAGACCGACCACCTGAAGATCATCGCCCTGATAGAGATCGCCGCCGATTTCGCCATCCGCACCCTGAAGCCCGGCGGGCATTTCGTGTCGAAGAATTTCCAGGGCGGAGACGCCGGGGGGGTGCTGGCCCGGCTGCGCGCCGAGTTCGAGACGGTCAAATACGTCAAGCCGGAGTCGAGCCGGAAGGACAGCGCCGAGGTGTTTCTGGTGGCGATGAACCGGCGATGAGCATGGCGGTGATCCTGGCGGGCCTGCTGGCGGTCCAGGGCCCGGGCGTTGCGGAAGCCGCACCGGTCGCCGAGTTGATCGGCCGGCCGGTGACGGACGTCGCCAGGCGGCTCGGCGCGACCCGCGATCCGGCCCCGGCGATCACCATCGTGGAAGGCGGGAGCCGGCTGGACATCTATCCTGCTGACGAACTGGCCCCGCCCACACCCCATCTGTTGAGGTGCGGGGTCGCCCTCCTGCCGCCCGCTGTCCTGACCGAAATGCGGGAAAGCAGCGCCCCCTTGTTCGCAAGCGACCGCAGCTCGGCGCGCTACCGCCGGATCGCAGCCGTCTATGTCGTTGCGCGGGATGGCGTAGTGGTCTCGGTCATCAATCCTCCCATGGCTGAAATCGCGGCGCCCCGACCCGGCGCGCGCGCCCGGGAGGCCGCGCGACGGCTGATGCAGGAAAACCGGGACCCCTGGCTATCCGTGGCGCCGGGGCGGCTGCCCTTGTCTGACGGCGACGGGTTTCTGGACCGCCGTCGAGACCTCGCGGCTCCGGACGGCGCAATCCTGGCTCGCCTGTGCGACCGGGCCGTCATCGTTCCGTCGCCCGCGCCGGCCGCCCGCGATGATGCCGGCCTGCTTCAGGGTTTGTCGCTGTCGCCCTTCGCCTGGCGTGTCAGGGGGCTGAACGCCGAGCGGGAAGCGAACCGGCTCGAGGGCGCGGCGTTGTTCGCGACCCTGCGTCCGGGCGAAACGCTTCCGGGAGGGCTGGACGCCTTTCTGTCGGCTCATCCGGGCGTCCGGCGCCATGTGGATGAGGCGGACCCCGGCTATTCGGTTCTGGTCGTCAACCTGGGCGCCGAAGCCAACAACAACCTCGCCCGGATGAACGGCGCCGGTCTGGTCGGAGTCCGGGGCGACCGCATAGTCTGGATCGGCGACGGCGGCGCGGCGGCCGGACTGGGGCTGACCGCGGCCCTGTGCATCGATGGTCGCGGGACCGCGCGCGCTCTGCGGCCCGGCTGTTCCACCACCGGCTATTTCAGCCCCTAGGCCGAGGCCATCTCCTCGGCCCGCGCCGCCTTGCGGGCCTCGATTCGGGTCCAGATGCGGTCGTGCAGGGTGAAGAAGACGGTCTGCACCAGCGGCTCGATGATGCCGATGGCCAGCGCCACGCGCCAGTTCTGGGTCAGGGCATAGGCCACCGCCACGGCGACGACGAAATGCATCAGGCCATAGGTGACGGACTTGGCCGCGATCTGTTTCAGCGAACGGGGCAGGACGTGGTTGTGGCCGCACTGGCCATGGGCGCGGGTCTGTTCCTCCGGGGCCATGATCTGCAGGCGGGCGGTGAAGGCCTCGGACGCCTCCTCCAGTCCGGACAGCCGCCGTCTACGCTCGATCCGGTGCCAGACGCGGTCGTGGATCGAATAGGCGATGGTCTGGAAGAAGGGCTCGACCACGCCGACGGCCAGCGCCAGCCGCCAGTCGCGCGTGATGGCGAAGGCCACCAGGACGGCGACGATCAGGTGCATGACGCCATAGCTCGCGATCTTGAGCGCGAGGCGGCGGGCGGTGCTGATGAGCATTCGAACCATGGGTCCGCCAAATGTGGGGTGGGCGCCGCATCCGGCAAGCCAATTGTTCTTATCGTCACGATAAGACCGGGCGGGCCTTGCCGTTCCGCGCTGCGACACGTTATACGCGGCCCGCAAAACGGAGACTCCTCATGGAGATACGCGAAGGGCTCACCTTCGACGATGTTTTGCTGGAACCCGGCCCGTCCGAGATCATGCCCGCCGAGGCGGACGTCTCCACGAAGCTGACCCGCGACATCAGGCTGAACATCCCGCTGACCTCGTCCGCCATGGACACGGTCACCGAAAGCCGGCTGGCCATCGCCATGGCCCAGGCCGGCGGTCTGGGCATCCTCCACCGAAACATGACGGTCGAGGAACAGGCGGACATGGTCCGCGAGGTCAAACGCTATGAAAGCGGCATGGTCATCAATCCGGTGACCATCACGCCGCAGACCACGCTCGGCGAGATCCGCGCCATCGTGACCAAGCGGAAGATTTCGGGCTTCCCGGTGGTCGATCCCAAGACCGGCAAGCTGGTCGGCATCCTGACCAACCGGGACATGCGGTTCGACACCGATCCGAATCGCAAGGCCATCGAGCTGATGACCACCGGCGATCTGGTCACGGTGCGGGAGGGCGCGGGACGCGACGAGGCGAGGGCGTTGCTGCGCGACCGCAAGATCGAGCGGGTCATCGTCGTCGACGAGGACTATCGGGCTGTCGGCCTGATCACGATGAAGGACATCGAGAAGGCCCAGGCCCATCCCCACGCCGCCAAGGACGATCAGGGCCGGCTTCTGGTCGGGGCCGCCTCGACCGTCGGCGACGCGGGCTATGAGCGGGCCATGGCGCTGGCGGACGCCGGCGTGGACGTGGTCGTCATCGACACCGCCCACGGTCATTCGATCCAGGTCAGCCGCGTGGTCGAACGCATCAAGCGCGAGTCCAACCGCATCCAGATCATCGCCGGCAATGTCGCCACCCATGACGCCGCGCGCGCCCTGATCGACGCGGGCGCCGATGCGGTGAAGGTCGGCATCGGCCCGGGCAGCATCTGCACTACCCGCATCGTCGCGGGCGTCGGCGTGCCCCAGCTGACCGCCATCATGGAGGCCGTGCGGGCCGCGAAGGCGTCCGGCGCGCCCGTCATCGCCGACGGCGGCATCAAATATTCGGGCGACCTGGCCAAGGCCATCGCGGCCGGCGCGTCCTGCGCCATGATGGGTTCGATGTTCGCCGGCACCGACGAGAGTCCCGGCGAGGTCTTCCTGTACCAGGGCCGATCCTACAAGTCGTACCGCGGCATGGGCTCGGTCGGGGCCATGGGCGCCGGCTCGGCCGACCGCTATTTCCAGAAGGAAGTCGAGGACACCCAGAAGTTGGTGCCCGAGGGCATCGAGGGCCAGACGCCGTACAAGGGGCCGATCGCCCCGGTGCTGCACCAGATGGTCGGCGGCCTGCGGGCGGCCATGGGCTATGTCGGCGCCGCCACCATCGCCGATCTGCAGGAACGGGCGCGCTTCGTCCGCATCACGGGCGCGGGCTTGCGTGAGAGCCATGTCCACGACGTGATGATCACGCGCGAAGCGCCCAACTATCGACAGGGTTGAGCGGGGAGGCTCACGCCATGGATATGACGCCTGAATTCATCATGCTGGCCTTCACCCTGATCCTGGCGATCGTCCAGATTGGCTGGGCCGGGGCGGCGCGGACAGCCGAACTGGGGCCGAAGTGGAACGCCGGCCCCCGCGACGGCGAGATTCCGCCTCCGGGCAAGCTGGCCGGTCGGCTGATCCGCGCCCAGGCCAATCTGTTCGAGACCCTGCCGCTGTTCGCCGCCGCCGTGATCATGGCGCATATCGCCGGTAAGGACGGGTTTCTGACCCTGGTCGGCACGCACCTCTACTTCTTCGGGCGGCTGATCTATCTGCCGCTCTACGCCCTCGGCATCCCCTATGTCCGCACCCTGGCCTGGCTCGCCGCCTTCGCCGGGCTGGTCATGGTGATCGTCGCCCTGTTCGTCTGAAAGCCCGTTTTGACCCCAGCCGCCCGTCTCGCCGCCGCCGCCTCCGTCCTGGACAGCATCGCCCAGGGTCGCGCCCCCGCCGAGGTGGTGATCAAGGCCTGGGGCGCCGCCAACCGCTATGCGGGGTCCGGCGACCGCCGCGCCGTCGCCGAGCGCGTCTATCAGGTGCTGCGCGCCCGCGGCCGGCTGGTCGCCGCCATGGGCGGGCGGGAGGACGGCCGGGCGCTGGTGGTCGGGGCTCTGGCCTTCCTCGACAAACTGTCGCTGGAAGAGATCGAGGCGCTGCACTCGGGCGAGGGCTATGGACCGCGGCCGCTGTCGAAACAGGAACGGGCCCGGATCGCGGCGGGGGAGGGCGACCTGCCCCAGACCGCGACGGGCCTGCCGACCTTCGTGGTCGAGGACCTTAAGGCGACCTTCGGCGAGCGCTGGAGCGAGGAGGCCGCGGGCCTGATGGCCCGGGCGCCGGTAGATCTGCGGGTCAATACGGCCAAGACCACGGTCGAGGCCGCGCGGGCCGAGCTGAAGGCAACGGGGCTGACGCCCGAGCCCACGCCGTGGTCGGCGGTCGGTCTGCGGCTGCCGTCGGAGCCGGCGCCGAACGTCCAGGGGCTGGACGCCTTCAACGCCGGTCGCGTCGAAATCCAGGACGAGGGAAGCCAGCTGACCGCCTGGCTGGCGGGCGCCGGCCTGTCGTTCACGCCGGACAGCATCGTCGTCGACTACTGCGCGGGCGGCGGCGGCAAGACGCTGGCGCTGGCCGTGCAGGGCCTGCCCGCCGCCGATCCGGCCCGGGTGGCCGCGCCCAGCCCCGCCGGCTGGTCGCCGACCGGCGCCGATGAACTGGCGGCGGCCAAGGCCAAACCGGCCGCCGCGCCCATGCGGCTGATCGCCTGCGACGTGGTGCAGAAGCGGCTCGACAACATCCGTCCGCGCCTCGCCCGCGCCGGCGTCGCCGCCGACCTGCGGCTGATCGGGCAGAATGGCGGCGGGGTCGAGGAATTCAACGGCAAGGCCGATCTGGTCTTCGTCGACGCGCCGTGCAGCGGCTCGGGCGCCTGGCGTCGCCGTCCGGAGGACGCGTGGCGGCTGAAGGCCGACGAGATCGAGCGGCTGCATGCCCTGCAGCTACGTATCCTCGCCCAGGCGGCGGCGCTGGTGAAGTCGGGCGGGCGGCTGGTCTATGTCACCTGCTCGGTCCTGGCCCGCGAGAACGAGGCCGTCGCCGACGCCTTCGAGGCCGCCAGTAACGGTTTCCAGCCGCTGCCGGTCGCCGATGTACTGGCCGCCGACACCCTGACCGACGCCGCCCGCACGCGTCTGGCAGAGGCCGCAAAGGGCGGTCGCCTGCGCCTGTCCCCGGCCTCGACCGGCACCGACGGATTCTTCATCGCCCTCTATGAGCGGCGGGCGTGAGCCGGGACTGGACCCTTTCCAGCTTCGGTCCGAAGACCGTCCTCTGCGTCATGGCCGCCGAGCCCGAATACGGCCCGGCCCTGCGTAGCCGCATCCGGCCCCTGATCACGGGCGTCGGCCCGGTGGAGGCCGCAGCCGCAACGGCCCATGCTCTTGAGGGCCTCAGAGGCCAGGGCGGCCTCCCGGACGTGATCATCTCTATCGGCTCGGCCGGGTCGCGCACCCTCGACCACGCCCGCGTCTATCGGGTGACCGAGGTCAGCTATCGCGACATGGACGCCAGCGTGCTGGGCTTTCCAAAGGGCGAGACGCCGTATCCGCGCCTTCCCGCAGTCCTGCCGCTGGCCGAGGGCCCTTCCGCCCTGCCGAGGGCCCGGCTCGCCACCGGGGCGAGCGTCGTCTCGGGCGCCGCCTATGACGCCGTCGACGCCGACATGGTCGATATGGAGACCTTCGCCGTCGTCCGCGCCGCCGCCCGCTTCGGCGTGCCGGTGGTCGGCCTGCGGGGCGTCTCGGACGGCCGTTCTGACCTGTCCCGCCTTGAGCACTGGACCGATGCCCTGGCCGAGATCGACCAACGGCTGGCCGAGGCCCTCGACCTGTTGCAAGACCATTTCACGTCTGTTCTCCCGGAGCCCGCATGACCGCCCCAGTTGATCACCAGAAGGTCCTGATCGTCGATTTCGGCAGCCAGGTCACCCAGTTGATCGCCCGGCGCCTGCGCGAGGCGCGGATCTATTGCGAGATTCATCCCTACGCCAAGGCCGAGGCCGCGCTGGTCGCCATGAAACCGCAGGCGATCATCCTGTCCGGCGGACCCGAGAGCGTGCACGAAGAGGGAAGTCCGCGCGCGCCGCAAGGCGTGTTCGAGGCTGGCGTTCCCGTGCTGGGCATCTGCTACGGCGAGATGACGATGTGCGAGCAACTGGGCGGCAAGGTCGAGGGCGGCCATCACCGCGAGTTCGGCCGCGCCGAAATCACCGTGCGGAAGACTTCGCCCCTGCTGGCTGACCTCGCCGCGGTCGGTGAGGAAGAGATCGTCTGGATGAGCCACGGCGACAAGATCGTCGCCATTCCCGAAGGCTTCGACGTCGTAGCTACTTCGGAGGGCTCGCCCTACGCCGTGATCGCGGACGAGACCCGCCGCTTCTACGGCGTCCAGTTCCACCCCGAGGTGATGCACACCCCGCGCGGCGCGACCATGCTGAAGAATTTCACCCACGGCATCGCGGGCCTGAAGGGTGACTGGACGATGGCGGCCTATCGCGACGAGCAGGTCGCCCGGATCCGTGAACAGGTCGGATCGGCCAGGGTCGTCTGCGGCCTGTCGGGCGGCGTCGATTCATCGGTGGCCGCCGTCCTGATCCACGAGGCGATCGGCGACCAGCTGACCTGCGTGTTCGTCGATACCGGCCTGCTGAGGAAGGACGAGGCGGCGCAGGTCACGACCCTCTTCCGCGAGCACTACAACATCCCGCTGATCCACGTTGATGCATCGAAGGAATTCCTCGGCGCGTTGGCGGGCCAGTCGGACCCGGAAGCCAAGCGCAAGACCATCGGCCGCGTCTTCATCGAGATCTTCGACCGCGAGGCCCACAAGATCGAGGGCGCCGAATTCCTCGCCCAGGGCACGCTCTATCCTGATGTGATCGAGAGCGTGTCGTCCTCGAGCGGCAAGGCCCACGTCATCAAGAGCCACCACAATGTCGGCGGTCTGCCGGACTTCATGAAGCTGAAGCTGGTCGAGCCCCTGCGCGAACTGTTCAAGGACGAGGTCCGCGCCCTGGGCCGCGAGCTCGGCCTGACCGACGCCTTCGTGGGACGTCACCCCTTCCCGGGGCCGGGCCTGGCCATCCGCATTCCCGGCGAGATCACGCCCGAAGCGGTCGAGACCCTGCAACAGGCCGACGCCATCTATCTCGAGGAAATCCGCAAGGCCGGCCTGTACGACAGCATCTGGCAGGCCTTCGCCGTCCTGCTGCCGGTCAAGACCGTCGGCGTCATGGGCGACGCCCGCACCTATGAGAAGGTGCTGGCCCTGCGCGCGGTGACCTCGACCGACGGCATGACCGCCGACTTCTTCGAGTTTCCGTGGGATGTGCTCGGCCGCTGCGCCACGCGCATCGTCAACGAGGTCCGGGGCGTGAACCGGGTGGTCTATGACGTCACGTCAAAGCCCCCCGGGACGATCGAGTGGGAATAGGCGGGGGCGGCGTATCCTTGGCCCCGAAACCTGCTAGGTTGTCGGGCAGGGGTGAACAGGACGCACAATGACGGACGAGGCTCCCGGAGCAGCCGGGGAGTTGCTTGATACGCCTCACCTGGCCGACGCGCTCGAGAGCGACCGGTTCAAGCAATTTCTCGATCACATTCCCGTCGCGGTCGCCGTGGCCGAACTGCACCCCTCGGAACGCATCACCTATGCGAACCTCGAGTTCGAACGGCTGACCGGTCAGTCCGCCGCCGACATCAAGGGCCAGCCGTGGAACAGTCTGACCGCCATCGCCGCCGCCGAGGACGACAATCAGAAGCTGAGTGAGGCGATCTCGGGCGGCGACGACTACGTCGGCGTCTTCGAGACCGTCCAGAACGGCGCGACGGTGGTCATCGACGCCTGGTCCAACGTCATTCTCGATGAGGACGGCTCGCCGATGTTCCGGCTGGTCGCCCTGGCGGCGGTGGCCTCGCGTGATCGGCCGGAACCGAGCGATGTGCACAAGCTCATGCAGGAGAAGGACATCCTGCTGCGCGAACTGCAGCATCGGGTGAAGAACAATCTTCAGATGATCACGGCGCTGATCCGGCTGGAGACGCGAAATCTGAGCGATGTCGACGCGGGCGAGCGGTTCGACCGGCTGGCCGGACGGGTCAATTCGCTGGCCCTCCTCTACCACGCGATGTCGGAAGAGGGGCATGGCGAGAGCGTCGATCTGGGGGTCTATCTGAGCCAGATCGCCTCGGCGGTGATGCAGGCCCATGCCGTCGAGGGCATCCGGCTGGACCTCAAGGTCGATACCTGGCCGGTGTCGATCAATGTCGCCATGCCGACCGGCCTGGTGGTCAACGAGCTGCTGACCAACGCCCTGAAACACGCCTTCGAGGGACGGGAAGGCGGGACGATCAAGCTGCACAGTCTGGTCGACGACAACGGGTGCCGGGTGATCATCGCCGACGACGGCATCGGCCTGGCCGAGGGCGTCGAATGGCCCCGGGTCGGCAAGCTGGGATCCCTGATCGTCAAATCCCTACGCCAGAACGCGGACGCCCGCCTGGATGTCCGGTCCGCGCCCGGCGAAGGCGTCGAGGTCACGATCTTCTTCGCCCGCGCCAGGGCGGCGCCGGAGACCCACTGACGGGGAGCCGGCTCCGGTCAATCGCAGCCCGGCTCCACGGTCTCGAATCGCTCATCCCACCATGCCTGCCAGCGCGTCCGGAGATCGGCGAGGGCCGTCTCGCTGAGGCCATAGGTGGTCAGGGTCAGCATGGCCGTGCCGCGCGGGCGCTTCTCATTGGGCGGCTGGTCCACGACCACAAGCAGGCCGTCGCCCCAGGCGTCGACGGTGACGCCGATCTGGTGGCGCGCCGTGAACCAGACCTGGCCGGAAGCCGCCGCGTCCGGCCCCAGCGGCATCGACCAGGGCTCGCCCGGGGCCGGCGCGGCGTCGAGGCCAAGCAGCGACCGGGCCAGCCGGTCCTCGCGCGGCGGCCCGGAGAAGAAGAGCGTGCGGCGGGTCTGGCCGGGATGGCGGGCGAAGGCGAAGGCCAGCTGCCAGGTGAAGGAAATCCAGCCCTCGATCATGCCGTCGAACACGTCGGACCAGTCGCCCGCCGGGGCCGAGCGGACGACCCGGACGATGCTCGTGTCGCCACGGGCCTCGACCTCATAGCGGTCGTTGACGCCCACGAAGGTGACCACGCGCTTCTCATCGTCGGCGTCGGCATGGGTGACGAAGATGAAGTCGATCTCGTCCTTCAGGCCGTCGGCCTCCCAGCCAAACCACTGGCGGATCTTCGCGGGATCGCGCAGCGCCGCCCAGACCGCGTCGGCGGGGGCGGGGACGGTGACCTCGACGAGGACATGGTCCTCCCTGGGCTGGTCGGCGGCTTCGGTCATGGCGGTCAGTTCCTGACGGGAGTGGATTTGGCGACGGCGGGATGGGCGACGGCGGTGAGCCGGTAGCGCCGGCCGGATGGCGCGGCGTATTTGCGGGCGAGGCCGGTGACGGCGGCGCTGACCTCTTCGGTAAAGGCGTCGAAATCGGCGGGCGTCGCGAAGGTTACGTCGGCCTCGACGGTCAGGGTCAGCAGGCGCGCGCCCTCGGCGGCCGCGACCTGCCGCATGCGGGCGACATCGCGGACCAGGCTCGAGGCGGTGGCGATCAGATGGTCGGCGGCGTGGCGGTCCTGGGCCTCGACCGCTTCCGGATCGACCGGAGCCTGCATCAGGGCCGGGTCGAGGACATAGCTCCGGGCCGCGACGAACAGCCGTTCGGTGAAGCCGCGCTTGCGCCGTTCGCCGGCCAGCTGGACCAGGCCGGCGGCCTCAAGCGCATTGAGGTGATACCCGATATTCTGGCGCGGCAGGCCCAGCTGTTCGGCCAGACCGGTCGCCGAGGCCGGCTCGGTAAGGGCCGTCAGGATGCGGCGGCGTATGGGCGCCAGCGCCAGCAGGGCGGTGTCGAGGTCGTCGAGCAGGGCGGAGGGGCGGGCCGTCATGACCTCACCCTGTATTAGACAAAACAGTTTGTCAAATGGACGTCAGGCGGAAATGCGAACGTCCTTAGACGCGCGTTCCAGCACCGCGGCCGGCGATTCTCCGGCGGCCACCTCGGCCACCCCGACCTCGAACTCGACCACGAAGGGCGAGCGGTCCGGGCCGGCGTCGAAGGCGGTGCAGCCAATGACGGCCGCGATCCGGTCGGCGGCGATCCGTCCGGCAGGTCCCTGGGTCGCCGGCAGCGCCAGGGCGAAGACGTCGGGCGACAGGCGGGCCGCGGTGTCCTCGGTGCGGATCAGGCGAGAGACCATGGCCCCGATCTGGGGAAGGGCGCGATCCAGCCAGCCGCCCTTGCGGGCCTCGACCACGGCCTCGGTCTCGGACACCCGCAGCACGGCGACCGACAGCGGGCGGCGGCGCAGGCGCGCGCCCTCGGCCACGCGCGCCAGATGGCTGGCGAACAGTTCGGGGGTGAACAGGCCGGTGGCGGGGTCGGTCAGGCCCGAGCCGCGCGCGCTCTCCAGCGCCTTTCGGATGGCGACGTGGCGGCGATGGGCGCGGGCCAGGGTCGTGATCCGCTCGGCGGTCTCGTCCTCCGGCGTATCGGCGGCGGCGACGTCGGCGAAGCCGCGGTTGTAGAGTTCGGACAGGTTGATCTCGCCCGCGCCGCGCAGATAGAGCACCGCCGGTATGTGATAGAGCCGCGTGTTCCGCTTCATGCCCGAGGCGATGGACAGGGCCGGCGTATGGTCCTCGGCGCCCCACAGGACGGCGGCGTCGAACGGTCGCTCGTGCAGATAGTCGAAGGCGGTGTAGGGCGTTGGGGCCGCCACCACTTCGCAGCCGCGCGCGGTCAGGGCGTTCGACAGGGCAAGGAAATGCCGGTCGGGCTTGCCCGCCGCCAGAACCCGCAGCGGGGTGGCGTCGAGATCGGAGATCGGCAGGGGCTGTCCGCGCGCGGCGAAGGTGGCCTCGCGCAGCGACACCTCTTCCTCGGCGATGGCCGACCGTACCAGGTTTTCAAGCCGCAATGCCGCCTGGGCCGCGTGGGGCGGACTGGACATGACGATATCGGCGAGACCCGGCTCCCAGGTCGTGGCTTCGGCACCGACGGCCAGAATCGGTAGCCGGCGGGGAGACACCGTCTGGCGCATGGCGCCTATGCCCTCGGCGGCGTCCGGCAGTCGGGCGTCGAGAATCACGGTCTCCAGCGGCCAGTCGATCAGGACCTGGATGGCGCTGGCCACCGACCGGGCGGTGACGGTGCGCCAACCGAGGGCGTCCAGCCCCTGACACAACGGACCGATCAGGCCGTCGTCGGGGGCGACGACCAGTATGCGTGGATCGGAACCCAAGTTCGAAATCTCCAGCCGCCCCCGGCCCCGGGCGCGGTCTCATGGCGGCGGACCATAGCGAGGGCGGACGCTTGGAGGCAACCGGTGGCCGCGCTTTCAACGGCGGGTTTCCCACCGACCGAATTGGGGTAGTAGTGCGGGCTTGCAGGTTGCGGGGACCGGGTTGCAGGCCAAATCGGATATTGAAGCCGCGGCGCGCTGGGCCATGCCCATGCTGTGGGGCCGCCTGTCGGTCAAGGCGTTCTCACGCAGCTGGGGCCGCGACGTGATGCTCTACACGGGCGGGGTGTCCTTCTTCGCCCTGCTGGCGGTGTTTCCGGCCATCGCCATCCTGATCGGCTTCTACAAGGCCGTGCTGTCGATCAGTCAGGTCAGCGAACAGGCCGCGGCGTTGGCCGACGTCATGCCGGCGGCGGCGCGGGCCATCTTCCAGGCCGAAATCGAACGGCTGGCCAATGCTTCGGCGCGGACCGTCTCGGCCCAGAGCGCCTTCGCCGTGGTCATTGGCGGCTATGCGGCGCATCGGGGGTTCAAGGCCCTGCTGGCGGGGCTGAACCTGATCCACGATGAGTCGGAGCCGCACGGCTTCTTCAAATTCAATCTGCTGGCCTTCTTCGTCGCCCTGGCCGCCTTCCTGCTGTTCACCGTTGTGTCCGGGGCGGTGGTGACCTCGCGACTGCTGGAGCACGCCGGGCCGGGACAGGCGGCGGCAGGCGGCGGCGTGCACCTGGACGGGCTGTGGCCGGCGCTGGGGCTCGCGATCGGCCTGACCATGCTCTACCGTTACGCCATGTCGCATCGGACGCCAGTGGCCTGGGCCCCGGCGATCACCGGGGGACTGATCGCCACGGTGATGTCGACCATCTCATCCTGGCTCTGCGCCATCTATGTCGAACAGATCGCGCCGCTGGGGGCCACCTACGGCTCGGTCGGCGCGGTGGTGGTGCTGCTGATCTGGCTGTCGTGGAACGTCAACGCGATCTTCTACGGCGGCGCCTTCGCCACCGAGATGGAAATCGCCGCCCGCTCGATGGGCGCGCCCGAGATCGAGCCCGACGAACCCCTGCCGGAGTCGGTGGTCAGCCTGTCGGAGCGGCGGGCGTCGCGACCACGATAGTCAGGACGCCGTCGGCCTCGTCGATCGAGACGGTTTCCCCACCCAGTCCGGCCATCAGATGCGGCACGTCGATCCGCGCCATCGGATCCGTGGCCAGCAGGGTCAGGCGCACGCCGGGCCCGGCCCCGCGCATCGCCTTCTGAAGTTTCAGGCTGGGGGTCGGGCAACGGTGGCCGCGCGCGTCGATGATCATGCGCCGATCCGGTCCAGAAGCAGGCCGAGAGCCACGCGGACGCTGGCCAGTCGGACCTCTTCGCGTCCGATGTCGCCGAAGCGGTGCTCGGCATGGATGGCGCCGCCCGGTCCGACCGCGCCGAAATGCACAAGGCCCACAGGCTTGTCGGCTGAACCGCCGCCGGGGCCGGCGATGCCGGTCACGGAGACGGAAACCCTGGCCCGCGACCGCGATACGGCGCCGTCCGCCATGGCGCGGGCGACCGGTTCCGACACGGCGCCGTGGGTCTCGATCAGGTCCGCGGGGACGCCCAGAAGCCCGGTCTTGGCCGCGTTGCTGTAGGTGACGAATCCGCACTCGACGACGGCCGATGACCCCGCGATGGAGGTCAGGGCGCCGGCGACCAGACCGCCGGTGCAGCTTTCGGCCGTGGCGATGGTCAGCCCCCGCGCGGCGGCCGCTTCAACCACCTGTCGGGCCAGCGTCTGGATGTCGTCGGGGAACATCAATCGGGGGCCTTCCGAAAGGGCGGCGAGTCGGTCCAGGGTAGCGGGATGCGCCCGGAGACGGCGCCAGCATACGGGGCGGGCATGAGCGACACCACAGCGGACTCCGGTATCGGCGCGGGCGCGCCTGACCGGCTCACGCCCATCCTGTTCGCGGTGGCCATCTTCACCTCGGCGGCCCTGGTGTTCGTGGTTCAGCCGATGGTCACCAAGCTGGTGCTGCCCATGCTGGGCGGATCGCCCGCGGTCTGGAACACCGCCATGGTCTTCTTCCAGACCGCCCTGCTGGCCGGCTACGGCTACGCCCACCTGTTGCAGAAGGTCGGGTCGATCAAGACACAGGTGGGCATCCATCTGGGTCTGTTGCTGGTCGCCGCCCTGTTCCTGCCGCTCAGCGTCAATGGCCTGCTGGGCGACCCTGATCCCGCGGCGCCGATCCTGTGGCTGCTGGCCACCCTGACCCTGTCGGTGGGCGCGCCGTTCGCCGTGCTGTCGGCGACGGCGCCCTTGCTGCAGGCCTGGTACGCCCGCGTGCGCGCCGGTCATGCGGACGGCAAGAACCCCTATGTCCTCTACGCCGCTTCCAATCTCGGCAGCTTCCTGGCCCTTCTGTCCTATCCGATCCTGATCGAGCCGCTCGCGACCCTGTCGGGCCAGCGCGGCTGGTTCGGCTGGAGCGGCGGCTATGTCGTCTTCGTGCTGCTGGTCGTGGCCCTGGCCTTCACGGTCTGGCGCCGGCGGCTGGACCGCACCTCGGAGCCTGCGCGGCTCGCGACCAGCGCGCCGCTTTCGTGGCGCGAGAAGGGCATGCTCGTGCTGCTGGCGGCGGCGCCGTCCAGTCTGATGCTGGGGGTGACCTCCCACCTGTCGACCGACGTCGCCTCGGCGCCTTTCCTGTGGGTTCTGCCGCTGGCCCTGTATCTGCTGACCTTCGTCATCGCCTTCCAGAACCGGCCGTGGATCCCCCTCAACGTCACCCTGATCATCCAGGGGGCGACCGGCGCGATCGTGGTCCTGATCGTGGCCTTCCGCTCGGCCAACTGGTCGCTGGCGTTCGGCGTGCATCTGATCGCCTTCTTCTTCGCCGCCCTGATGTGCCACCAGCTGCTGGCGTCAAGGCGGCCGCCGCCTGACCGGCTGACCGAATTCTATCTGCTGATGTCGTTCGGGGGCGTGGTCGGCGGGGCGTTCACCGCCCTGCTGGCCCCGGTGATCTTCAACATGGTGTGGGAGTATCCGCTGGTGCTGGTGCTCGTCGGCCTGGCCCGGCCGTGGGGCAGGGGACGGCTGTCCGGCACCCAAATTGGAACCCTGGTCGCCGCCGCCGTCGTCGCGGCCTCGCCAGTGTTGTTGTCGATCTGGCTCAACGCCAATGATGGCGCGCGGGGCTGGTTCTACGCCAACTTCCCGCTCGGGATGGACCAGTTGGCCATGGTCATGCTGATGCCCGCCGCCATCTGCGCCTTCCTGATGCGCGACCGGGCGCTGATCTTCACCGCCATTCTGCTGATGATCGCCCTGTCGGCCCAATGGATCGCCCGGGGCTATGACTGGAGCCTGTCGGAGCGCAGCTTCTTCGGCGTCATGCGGGTGGCCAACTCGCCCGATCCGCGGCTGGGCGGCGACGTTCATGTGCTGATGCACGGCACCACCCTGCACGGAGCCCAGGCCCGCGACGACCGTTTCGACTGCGTGCCGACCCTCTATTATGCCGCCGTCACTCCGATCGGCCAGGCGGCGACCATGGTCGGGCGGCGCGGTCCGGCGAGAATCGGCGTGGTCGGCCAGGGCTCGGGCGCCATGGCGGCCTACAAGCGCACCGAAGATTCGATGACCTTCTTCGAGATCGATCCGATGGTCGATCGCCTGTCCCGCGATCCGCAATGGTTCAGCTATATCTCCGACTGCGCCTCAGGCCCGATCAATACGGTGCTGGGCGACGCCCGCCTGACGCTGGAAAGGGAGGCCCCGGGCTCCTACGATCTGCTGATCATCGACGCCTTCTCGTCGGACGCCGTGCCGACCCATCTGCTCACGGCCGAGGCCATCGCTGGCTATCTGACCCTGCTCAAGCCCGACGGGGTCGTGCTGCTGCACCTGTCGAACCGCAACCTCGACATCACCCTGCCGGCCATCGCCGCGGCCCAGGCCCTGCGCAAGCCGAGCCTGCACCAGATTTACTACGAGCAGGAGGGTACGCCGGTGATGGCCGAGGCCTCGACCGAGGCCCTGATCCTGTCGCCGACGCCGGAGGGGCTGGCCGATTTCATGGCCGACTCGCGCTGGAACACACCGGCCCGAACCGCCGTGCGGCCGTGGACGGATGACTACGTCAATCTGTTCGGATCGCTCCAGCGCAGCATGTTCGACACGCCGGAGCTTCAGGCGCTCAGGAGCCAGTAAGCTCGATCGTCGCGATGGCCTGGGCGGCCAGGCCTTCGCCGCGGCCGGTGAAGCCCATGGCCTCGGTCGTCGTCGCCTTGACGCTGACGGCGTCCAGCGGCAGCGACAGCAGCTCGGCCAGCCGTTCGCGCATGGCCTGACGGTGCGGCTTCACCTTCGGCCGTTCGCAGATCAGGGTGACATCGACATTGACCAGCCGCCCGCCGCGCGCGGCCAGCCGTTCGACGGCATGGATCAGGAAGCGGTCGGAGGACGCGCCCTTCCACCGAGGGTCGGTCGGAGGGAAGTGGTCGCCGATATCGCCGTCGCCCATGGCCCCCAGGATGGCGTCGGTCAGGGCGTGCAGGCCGGCGTCGGCGTCCGAATGGCCGATCAGGGTCTGATCGTGCGGGATTTCGACCCCGCACAGCCAGACGGAGGTTCCGGGTCCCCATCGGTGGGCGTCGAAACCTTGGCCGACCCGCGTCTGGCGGGAAATGAACGCTTCGGCCATGGCGAAATCCTCGGGGACAGTGAGTTTCATCAGCCGGGCGTCGCCCTCGATGATCAGGACCGCGCCGCCATTGCGTTCGACCACGGCGGCTTCGTCGGTCGCGGTCTCGCCGGCGGGCCAGGCGCCATAGGCGTCCACGATGGTCTGATGGCGGAAGGCCTGGGGGGTCTGGGCGCGCCACAGGTTGTCGCGGTCGACCACGCCGGCGAGGCGACCATCGGTCGCGCGGCGCAGGCTGTCCGTGACGGGCAGGGCGGGCAGCACGCCGTCCGCGCGGTCCAGCGCCTCAAGCAAGCGGCGAATGATGGCCTCGCCCAGCAGGGGGCGGGCGGCGTCATGAATGAGCACGGGCCGGTCGCCGGGTCCGCCGAGCGCCGTCAGGCCGTTCCGGACCGAGTCCGCCCGTGTGGCCCCGCCGGAGGCCAGTCGCCAGCCCGACAGGCCGGCCAAGGCGGTCTCGGCCTTGGCCGCCGCTTCGGGCGAGATCACA
>CALRJO020000033.1:0-32552 GCA_943367565.1 Brevundimonas vancanneytii | reverse complement strand
TCCATGAGGACCCCCGGACTCTCCTCCGCCCGGGCTTCATCGCTCGACCACAGCCCGCCGACATCGAGGCGCTGGATCCGACGCCCTCCCCACCGACGGGATGGGCAGGAGTCTGGCACGGGCCCCGGCCATGATGGCTGATGACGCTGCAATTTTTGAAAGGCGATCTGAAACAAAGAGTTGGTGCGCCGTGATATGCTGACAATCGGCCGATTGGCAGCAGAGCGTCACAGCGAATTCATCTTCGGGCCAAGGAGAGGAGGACGCCTGGCGGCGCTCGTCCCTCGGGGCCAGCCTGGTCGCCCAGGAGTCCGCACTCCCGCGTGGATTGACGGCTTCCGACCCGTTGCGGACCTCTGGCGCGTCCGTTTTCCGTCACGGTCGTGCGGGTTGGACTGAAACGAGGCGCAATGCTTCCGCCCGATCCGCGGCGCTGAGATCCAGCCTCAGTGCACGACGCCAGGCTTCGGTTGCCTCCCCGGGCCGGCGCAGGGCGGCGAGCGCGCGGCCGGCCGCCAGATGGGCGGCCCCCCAGCGCGGCGCGCGATCAATGGCGGCTTCGTACCGGCGCAGCGCGGCGCGGTGATCCCCCTGGCGGGCCAGGGCGTCGCCCTCGAACTTCAGCGGGTCCGCCCAGCGAGGACCCCGCTCCTGCGCTTCGCGGAACATCCGGATCGCGCCCGGCAGGTCGCCGCGCGCCAGCCTGGCCTCGCCCCAGGCGGAGTGGGCTGAAGGCAGGGACGGCCCCTGCCGCACCGCTTCGGCGAACCAGCGGTCGGCGGCGGCGGGATCGCCCGACCGGGCTGCGAGTTCGCCGCGAACGATAAGGCAGGGGTAGCAGTCGTTGGGCATGCCAGCGACCAGTTCCGCTGCCTCAGGCAAGCGACCGTTGCGCACGAGGTAACGGGCGTCCATTGCCGCAGCGTCCGGACTCCCGTTGTTCGGTATCGCCAAAGAGGCGCGGAGTGCGCGGGGCCAGTCGTCCAGTGCGGCAGCCGTGTCCATTTCCAGAAAGTTGCGGACCAGCAACGTTTCGTCCGTACGGGCCAAATCGGCGGTCAGACGCCGGGCTGCTGGCAAGTCGCGACCCAATGCTGATTGCTGTGCGGCTATCCAGAGATAGGACTGCATGCCCCTATCGTCGCCCGCTCGGGCGGAAATCGCTGCGGCCTTTTCGTGGGCTTCCAACGAGCCCGCGTGGTCTCGCGTAAGCTGCCGCACGGCGCTCAGCATGACGGGTTCGCCCGTCGCGCGCGCTACCGGACTAAGACCATCGCCGCCGCCGGGCCGACGAAAGGCGGCACGCGCGGATGTAATGGAGGCCAGCGCCGCCTCATGCTGCCCCAGTGTCCACTCCGATGCGCCCACAAAAGCCAGCGACGCCCCGTCGGATGGGTTCAACCGGACCGCCTGGCGGGCCGCACTCAGAGCTTCTCCGCCCCGCCCACCGTTCAAGAGAAGAGCGCTCATCGCCAGATAGGCCTGAGCGCGCTCCTTGTCCGTGCCTCTGCCAAGGAGGGGGCGCAGCAGTGCTTCGGCCTCCTCGATGCGCTCCTCGCCAGCCAGGTAGGTGGCCATGCGGAGCGGCTGGGTGTCCTGCAGGACGGCCTCGGCGGCGGTCTGGAGCAAGGCGGGCAAATCCGCCTCTGCCCCCTCCAGCGTGCGCCCCGGCGATCCACTGGCCCGGACAGTCAACAGCAGGCGATCGCCCCGCCGGCGCAGCGCGCCGGAGACTACGGTATGGCGTCCCAAGCGCTGACGCAGGTAGCGCTCGACCTCGCCCAAGGAGACGCCCGTCTGCGGAATCTCGACACGAACTGTCTCGCCCTCGCCGCGAGCCTTGGCCTGGGAAAAGAGCGTCGAGGCCTCAACCTCGGTCTGGATGACCTCCATCCGGTCCAGCAACTCCCCCGCGACCGCCTCACCGGTGAGACCTTCGACGGCCATGTCGGGCGGAACCACAAAGGCCTGCAGCACCACCTCGTTCGCCTGCCGCGCGCTCCAGACCATGGCGCCGACCCCCGCAAGCAGCAGGATGACGGTGGTGGCGATGGACAGGTCGCGGACCGCCTTGATGCGGGCGCGGAAGCGTTCATTGCGGGCCAGCCCGATCTGCTCCTCGAGCAGCCGGGCGTTGCGGGTGAGAACGTCGCGCGCCGGAGCTTCCAGCGCCGCCTCCCGGCGGGCGGCGCCGAGCGCCAGCTCGAGCGCCTCGAGGGTTTCGGGCGGGCGCGCTGCCGGGCCGTGTTCGCTGGAGAGTTCGATGGGATCGGAAGCTGTTGGCGCAATCGCTCTCTGGCGCGATCGCCGCGTCCTCATCACGTCCGTCATTGCGCATATCCCCGTCCCGGTTGTGACGCTCGCTCAATGAAGGCGGGAGGTCAATGTCGCTCCGGGTCCCCTGTCCGCGCCGGCGGGGCCGCGCCGGCATCGGGTCCGCCAGCCTTCGCTTCGCCTCGGCGCTCAATCCGGCTATAGGCGCCGCCATGACCACGCTCCTCTACGGCCGCCCGCCGGCGGTGTTCGATCCGCCCGGCACGGCGACGCAGGTTTCTCCGCTGATCCCCGGTTCGACGCCGCTCGAGGATGTGGCCGAAGGCTCTGCCGACGCCATCATGATCTACGCCCCGCCCGGGGTGCTGGAGCGGCGCCATGTGCTGGCGCTGGCGCTGCGGGCGTTGAAGCCGGGCGGGCGGCTGGACGTGATGGCGGCCAAGGACAAGGGCGGGTCGCGGTTGAGGAAGGAGCTGGAGGGGTTCGGCGTCGAGGTCGGCGAGAGCGCCAAGGCGCACCACCGGCGCTGTGTCGTCATCCGGCCGGAGACGGTGTCAGGGCTCGACGAGGCCATCGCGGCCGGGGAGCCGCGGCTCCTTTCGTCGCCGGACGCCGTTGATCGCTGGACGCAGCCCGGTGTGTTCGCTTGGGATCGCGTCGATGCCGGAACCGGCCTCCTGCTAGGTCAGATGCTCTACCGGGGCGGAGATATGGGGCTGAAGGGAGCCGGGGCCGATCTTGGATGCGGAACGGGCGAACTGTCGTATTGGGTGCTCGATGAAGAACCCAAGGTGACCTCCCTTCGCCTGATAGACTTGGATCGCCGCGCGATCGACATGGCGCGCCGTAACGTCAACGATCCCCGAGCACGCTTCGAATGGGCCGACGTCAGGACCGTCGCAGGAGACGGCGATCTCAACTTCGTCATCATGAATCCGCCGTTCCACGATGGCGGGGCCGAGTCAAAACGGTTGGGCGCCGCTTTCATCCACAAGGCCGCCGAGATGCTCACGAGGGGCGGGGTCCTCTGGATGGTCGCCAATCGCCACCTGCCCTATGAGGCCGAGCTGAACGCGGCCTTCAAACGAGTGACGAAGGTCGCCGACGCGGGCGGCTACAAGGTGTTTGAGGCGGTGAAGTGAATCCCCTCGCTTTCGTCATCCCGGGGTGCGCAGCGACCCCGGGACCCATCGTCATCCTTCGGCCGAGCGAAGCTCGGACCGGTGGAGGCGCCGAAGGCGAAATGGCCGATGCAGCCGGGCTCCCGACAGGTTCGCGCTCGCGCGCGCCGCTGGGTCCCGGCCTTCGCCGGGATGACGAAAGATGAAAACCCCCACTTCGCGCGTCGACAAACTGCTCGGCTCGATGGGCTATGGCTCGCGGACCGAGATGGCGCGGCTGGGCAAGGCGGGCGGGATCGTGCTGGACGGCGCCGATCTGACCGATGTCTCGAAGCGGATCGCGGTGACGCCGGACCTGCCAGCGCGGATGGAGATCGACGGCGAGCCGCTGGATCCGCCGCCGGGGCTGGTGATGATGCTGCACAAGCCGCTGGGCATGACCTGTTCGCGCAAGGAGGACGGGGCCCTGGTCTATGACGTCCTGCCGCCGCGCTGGAAGCGGCGCGACCCGGCCATCTCGACCATCGGGCGGCTGGACAAACAGACGACAGGCCTGCTGTTGCTGACCGATGACGGCGATCTGCTGCATCGGGTGATTTCGCCCAAACGGCATGTGGCCAAGGTGTATCGCGCGACCCTGGCGCGGCCGCTGGACGGGACCGAGGGGGCGGTGTTCGCGGCGGGGGGGCTGGTGCTGGAGGGCGAGGACAAGCCGTTGTCGCCGGCGGTGCTGGAGGTGCTGTCGCCGACCGAGGCGCGGCTGACGGTGACCGAGGGGCGCTATCACATGGTGCGGCGGATGTTCGCGGCCGTGGGCAATCACGTCGAGGGGCTGCATCGGGAACGGGTTGGGGGGCTGGCATTGCCGGACGATCTGGCGCCGGGCGAGTGGCGGCTGCTGGATCAGGGCGGGATCGACGCCATATTCGCCGCATGAGCGCCCACGCCAAGATCTGCGGACTGACCACGCCGGAGGCGCTGGACGCGGCCCTCGCCGGCGGCGCGGCCTTTGTCGGGGCGGTCGTGTTTCCGAAGAGTCCGCGCCACATCGAACCGCTGCACGGGGCGACCCTGTTCGAACGGGCGCGGGGCCGGGCGAAGGTGGTGGCGGTGACGGTGGACGCCGACGACGCCCTGCTGACGGAGATCGCCCTTATCCTGAAGCCGGACCTGATCCAGTTGCATGGCCATGAGACCCGCGAACAGGCGGAACGGGCGCGGATGCTGACCGCGGCCGGGATCATCAAGGTGTTGCCGATCCGGAGCCATGAGGATTTCGCGGAGGCGGAGGCGTGGGAGCCGTTCGCCGATCATCTGATGTTCGACGCCAAACCGCCAGAAGGCTCGCGCTTGCCGGGCGGGGTCGGGGCGCGGTTCGACTGGGCCTTGCTGGCCGACCGGGCCTTCCGCCGACCGTGGTTCGTGGCCGGGGGGCTGAACCCGGACAATGTGGCGCAGGCGATCCGGGTTTCGGGCGCGCCCCTGGTGGATGTGTCCTCTGGCGTGGAAACCTCGCCGGGTGTTAAGGACCCGGCCCTGATCGCGGCGTTCCTCGAGGCGGTGCGGTCGGCCTGATTTCCGCCGCTCCCCCGCGCGAGTTTGCCCCGTGAACGCCATCCTGCCCAACCGCTACGCCATGCCCGACGCCGAAGGCCGTTTCGGCCCCTATGGCGGGCGGTTCGTGGCCGAGACCCTGATGCCGCTGATCCATCAGCTCAACGACGCCTATGAGGCGGCCAAGGCGGACCCGACCTTCCAGGCCGAGCTGGACGGCTTCCTGACCGACTATGTCGGCCGGCCCAGCCCGCTGTATCTGGCCGAACGGCTGACCAAGCACTACGGGGCGGCCGACATCTGGTTCAAGCGCGACGAGCTGAATCACACGGGCGCGCACAAGATCAACAACTGCATGGGCCAGATCCTGCTGGCCATGCGGATGGGCAAGACGCGGATCATCGCCGAGACAGGGGCCGGCCAGCACGGGGTGGCGACGGCGACCGTGTGCGCGCGCTTCGGCCTGCAGTGCGTCGTCTACATGGGCGCGACCGATGTCGAGCGGCAGTCGCCCAACGTCTTCCGCATGAAGCTGCTGGGCGCCGAGGTGGTGCCGGTGACGTCCGGACGAGCGACGCTCAAGGACGCCATGAACGAGGCGATGCGGGACTGGGTGACCAATGTCGAGGATACCTATTATCTGATCGGCACGGCGGCCGGGCCACATCCCTATCCGGCGATGGTGCGGGACTTCCAGTCGGTGATCGGGCGCGAGACGCGCGCCTCCATGCTGGCGCGGCGCGGCAAGCTGCCCGATGCGGTGGTGGCGGCGATCGGCGGCGGGTCCAACGCCATCGGCCTGTTCCATCCCTTCATCGAGGACGCCGGGGTGCGGCTGATCGGGGTCGAGGCGGCCGGGCGCGGGCTGGACGGCCCGGACCATGCGGCGAGCCTGCAGGGCGGCCGTCCCGGCGTGCTGCACGGCAACCGCACCTATCTGTTGCAGGACGACGACGGCCAGATCCTCGAGGGCCATTCGATCTCGGCCGGGCTCGACTATCCCGGCATCGGCCCCGAACACGCCTGGCTGAAGGACATCGGCCGCGCCGAGTACCGCGCCGCCACCGATGTGGAGGCGCTGGAGGCCTTCCAGCTGTGCTCGCGTCTGGAGGGGATCATCCCGGCGCTTGAGCCCAGCCACGCCCTCGCCCGTATCGGCGAGATCGCGAAGGAAGTGGGCAAGGGGGGCGATGTCGTGCTCAATATGTGCGGACGGGGCGACAAGGACATCTTCGCCGTGGCGAAGCATCTGGGCGTGGAGTTGTAGACTATGAAGATCGTGATGATGGCCGCCGCGGCGGCGCTTCTGGCCGGGCCCACGATGGCCCAGACCCCGGCGCCCCTGCAGGTCGAGATCCCGGAGCTGCCGACGGCGGTCAACGACCCGACCTGCGGCGGCCGTGTCGGCCTGGCGCAGCAGGCCATGTGCGTGATGACCACCCAGGGCGCCATCGGCGGCCTGGTGGACGCCTACAGCGAGGCCTTCTCCCGGCAGAACTGGCTGGCGGCCGGCGGCGCCGACAATCTGGTCGTCTATGTGAAGCGCCGGCCCGAGGGCGGCTGCGACGGCTTCCAGATGCTGGCCTTCGCCGATGAGACGCGCGTCCCGGGACCCGGCGAGCCGGCCTATCTGGCCTTCGCCGCCATCCCGGGCGACGTTTGCGCGGCCCAGCCGGCGGCTCCCGCGACGCCCGCCCCCGCACAATGACCACGGCGCGTATCGACGCCCGCTTCGCCGCGCTGAAGGCCGAGGGCCGGGCCGGGTTCGTGGCCTATGTCATGGCGGGCGATCCGACGCGGGGCGAGGCTCTGGAGATCCTGCGCGGCCTGCCGGGGGCCGGCGCCGATCTGATCGAGCTGGGCTTTCCGTTTTCGGACCCGATGGCCGAGGGGCCGCCGATCCAGAGGGCGGCGCTGCGCGGACTCAAGGCCGGGCTGACGCTGAAGGGGACGCTGGCGCTGGCCGCCGACTTCCGCGCCGGCGACGCCGACACCCCCGTCATTCTGATGGGCTATCTGAATCCGATCGAGAGCTATGGCTATGAGGCCTTCGCCCGCGACGCGGCGGCGAGCGGCGTGGACGGCCTCATCGTGGTCGACTGTCCGCCGGAGGAGGCGGGACCGCTGTCGGACGCGCTGGACGCGGCGTCGGTGTCGTTGATCCGGCTGGCCACCCCGACCTCGGACGATGCGCGGCTGAAGATCATCGCCGAGCGCACCTCGGGCTTTGTCTATTATGTCTCCGTCGCGGGCGTGACGGGGGTCAAGGAGGCCCAGACCCTGTCGGTGGCGCCGGCGGTGGCGCGGGTGCGCAAGGCCTCGGGCCTGCCGGTCGCGGTCGGGTTTGGGGTCAAGACGCCGGAGCGGGCCGCCGAGATCGCCCGGGTGGCCGATGCGGTGGTGGCCGGCTCGGTGCTGGTGGACGAGGTGGCGGCGGCCCTGGCGGCGAACGAACCGGCGGTCCCGCGCGTTCTGGCGAAGGTGAAGGCCCTCGCGGACGCGGTCCGGGGTGCGCGGGTCGCGGAAACGGTCTAAAGCGCGCCCATGGCCGAGAAGAACCCTCCCAAACCCCAGGAAAAACGCGGCGGCTGGCTGAGCCGGTTCGCGCCCGGCGTCCGCAAGATCGTCAGCCGGCGCGACACCCCCGACAATCTGTGGGTCAAGGACCCCGATTCCGGCGAGATGCTGTACCGGCCGGACCTGGAGGCCAGTCTGTGGGTGACGCCCACGGGCCGGCATATGCGGATCGACGCCCCGACCCGGCTGCGCGCGACCTTCGACGACGAAACCTGGGAGTCCATCGACACGCCGGACGTGCCCGAGGATCCGCTGAAATTCTCGGACGGCAAGCCCTACAAGGACCGGCTGATCGCGGCGCGCAAGGCGGCGGGCCGCAAGGACACGATGGCTATCGGCTTCGGCGAGCTGGACGGCACGCCGGCCGTGGTTATCGTCCAGGACTTCACCTTCATGGGCGGTTCGCTCGGCATGGCGGCGGGCGAGGCCTTCATCGCGGCGGCCCGGGCGGCCATCGAACGCGGCGTGCCGTTGGTCTGTTTCACCGCCGCCGGCGGGGCGCGGATGCAGGAAGGCGCGCTCAGCCTGATGCAGATGGCCCGCACCACCCTGGCCATCCAGGAGTTGAAGGCGGCGCAACTGCCCTTCGTCGTGGTGCTGACCGACCCGACCACGGGCGGGGTCACCGCCAGCTACGCCATGCTGGGCGACGTCCATCTGGCCGAGCCGGGGGCCCTGATCGGCTTCGCCGGCCCGCGGGTGATCGAGGCGACCATCCGCGAGAAACTGCCCCCCGGCTTCCAGCGCGCCGAATATCTTCAGGAAAAGGGCATGGTCGACCGCGTCGTCGCCCGCGCCGACCTGCCGGTCGTTCTGGGCCAGATCCTGTCGATGCTGATGGGCGGGAAGCGCCGGGCGGCTTAGGGGCGATGGACCCGATTTCTGAACGCCTGCGCGCCAGGCACCCGCAGCGGATCGACCTGTCGCTCGACCGGATGCGCGTCCTGTGCGCCGGTCTGGGCGATCCGCAGGATCGGCTGCCGCCCGTGGTTCATGTCGCCGGGACCAATGGCAAGGGTTCGACCCTCGCCTTCATCCTCGCCATCGCCGAGGCGGCGGGCCTGAAGGTCCACGCCTATACCTCGCCGCATCTGGTGCGGTTCAATGAACGGATCCGCCTGGCTGGCGAACTGATCGGGGACGAGGCGCTGAACGCCATCCTCGACCGGGTCGAGGCCGTGGGCAGTGAGGCGACCGTCTTCGAAAGCACCACGGCGGCCGCGTTCGTGGCCATGAGCGAGACGCCGGCGGACCTGGCCCTCGTCGAGGTCGGCCTCGGCGGGGCGCTGGACGCGACCAATGTCATCGAACGGCCGCTGCTCAGCGTCATTACCCCGGTCGACCTCGACCATGCGGAATTCCTCGGCGACAGTTTGCACGGGGTGGCGGTCGAGAAGGCGGGCATTCTGAAGGCGGGCGCGCGCGGCCTGATCGCTCGCCAGCCCGAGGCGGCCATGGCGGCCATCGAGGCGGCGGCCCGTGCCGTGCACGCGCCCCTGACCGTCATGGGGGTCGATTTCGACGCCTGGGCCGAGCGGGGCGGCCTGTCCTTTCAGGATCAGGAACGGTTCCTCGACCTGCCGGCTCCGACTCTGACGGGTCCGCACCAGATCGACAACGCGGGCCTGGCGGTCGCGGTCGCCCTCGAACTGGACCTGCCCGAAACAGCTATCGCCGAAGGCCTGCGCTCGGTGCGCTGGCCGGCGCGGATGCAGCGGCTGACGGCGGGGCCTTTCGCGGAGGCGGCGCGGGCCTCGGACGCCGAACTGTGGCTGGACGGCGGGCACAATCCGCATGCGGGGGCTGCCCTGGCCCTGGCCCTGGCCCTGGCCGAACGCCAGGCGAAGGCGCCGAGGCCCCTGGCCCTGATCGTCGGCATGCTGGCCAACAAGGACGCCGGCGGCTTCTTCGCGGCGCTGGGCCGGTCAGGCGCGGCGGTGTTCACAGTCCCGTTTGACGGGGCGGCGGCCGAGCCGGAGGCGCTGGCGGCGGTGGCGCGCGGTCACGGGCTGGGCGCGACGCCATGCGCCTCGGCCGAGGAGGCGCTCTCGCGGGCCCTGCGGCTGGGCGCCGGCCGGGTTGTGATCTGTGGATCGCTGTATCTGGCCGGCGAGGTGCTCGGCGCGGCGCGCGAGACCTGGCCGGACTGAAACAATCAGCCGTTCGGGCCGCCCGGCGTCGCCTGCGCGCCTTCATCGGGGAAGCGGATCCGTTGCATCGCGCGCATGAATTCCCGGGTCTGCTGGTCCTGCACCCCGGCGCGCGGAATGTCCCGGCACACACGCTGCTGCATGTTCGAGCCGGTGGCGCGCTCCAGACGGCAGACCCGACGGGTGTCGCCTTCGGGTCCGGGGGGCGCGCTGGTCGGTCGGACTTCCGCGGGCGCGGGGGTCCCGGCGATGACGGCGACCTGGCCTCCGTCAAGAAGCAGGGCGGTAGCGAACAGGGCGGCGGTCAGCATGGTCTTACTCCAGCAGCCATCGGGATGGCGCGGAGCAGAACACCGATCAACCGGCGGGGCAAGTTACGGACACGACAGGTCCCGCGACGGGGCCTGAATATCAGGCGGCGGGCTGGCCGATGCCGGCCTCGGCCAGCCATTCGACGATCTTGCCCTTGGGCATGGCGCCGACCTTCATCGAGGCCATCTGGCCATCCTTGAACAGCATCAGGGTCGGAATGCCCTTCACGCCCAGCTTCGACGGGATCATCGGGCTGTCGTCGATATTGACCTTGGCGATGACCACCTGCCCCGCCAGCTCGTCGGCGATCTGCTCCAGCGCCGGGCCGATCTGTTTGCAGGGCCCGCACCATTCGGCCCAGAAGTCGACCAGCACGGGGGTGGCGGACTTGAGGACGTCGGCGTCGAAACTGTCGTCGGTGACCTTGACGGTGGCCATGGGGAAACTCTCCGGATTCGGCCGGGCATCATGAGGTGATTCCGGCGCTTCGACAGCCGATGTGGGGCCTGACGCGGGCCAAATCAACGCGTCAAAGCGCTCCGGCCGCCAGGGCGGCGTCCATCATCGCCCGCGGAACCGCCATCAGCCGGGGGCCGTCGGTCCAGACCAGGGCCGCCTCGACGGCCCGGTCGGGATAGAGCCGCGCCAGCACGGAGGCATAGACCGCCATCTGCAGCACATAGGCCGGGTCGGCGTCCTCGATCCGGTCGGGGGCGGGGCGGTTGGTCTTGTAATCGACCACCAGCACCCGGTCGGGCGTGATCACCAGACGGTCCATGCGTCCCGAGATCGGGACATCGCCAACCGACCCGGTCAGGGCGACCTCGGGCCGGGAGCCGGGACCGAATACCGGGGCGAAACGGACGTCATTCAGCACCCGGAAGGCGGCGTCGATCATCTCGGCCCGGGCCGCCTCATCGAGGTCTCGCTCACGGGACAAGATGCGGCGAGCCGCGTCGACCCTGTCAGGCGGGACGATATCCGGAAGTCGCTCCAGCAGCCGGTGGATCAGGTCGCCGCGCCGGAACCGGCCCAGTGGCGCGCCCGGACCCGCGGTGACCGCCAGGGGCGAAGGGGCCGCGATGCGAACCAGCTCGTCCATTTTCGACGGCGAGGCGAAGCGGGCTGCAGCATCGACCGCCGGGACCGTCCGCGCCCACGGCGGAACGGCGGCTGACCGCGCCCGCCCGATGGTTCCGGCGAGGAGGCGCTCGGGGTCCACGCCGAAACGCAGCACGCCTTCGCCGATGTCGCGCACGTTCAGCGGATCGTCCTCGTCCAGCCGCTGGAAGGTCCCGGCGATGACGCTCCACCAGCTGCCGGTCTCGAACCCCTCCTCGGGGCGGCTGAGCGCGCGGCCCATGATCACCAGACGGTCGCGGGCGCGGGTCAGGGCGACATAGAGGAGGCGCAGGGACTCGGCGTCGGCGCGGGCGATCCGGGCCTCGCGCGCGGCCCTCGAGGCGGGGCAGTCGTCCTTCGCGGAGCCCGGGCACATCAGCCAGCCCTCGCCCTCCTCGCAGTCTTCGGTCGCCGAGGGCATCAGGGTCGGGCCCTGCGGCTTGGCCCGGGAGGTGGTGTCGGGAAGGATGACGATGGGCGCCTCGAGGCCCTTGGCGCCGTGGACGGTCATGACACGGACCTCGTCGCGGGCGCCCTCCATCTCGCGTTTGACCTCGACGTCGGCGGCTTCCAGCAGGGCCACGCAGGTCTCCAGATCGACGCCGCCCCGGTCTTCGGCGGCCAGGACCTGGGCGAGGGTCTCGTCGATCGCCTCCTCGGCCTCGCGGCCCAGACGGGCGAGGATGTGGCCGCGGCCCGAGACACCGGTCTCGTCGACCCGGTTCAGCAGGCTGGAGAAGAAGGCGAAGGGGTCGCGGTCGCGGGCGTCGAGGGCGGCCTGGACGAAGTCGCGGGCGCGGCGCCACTGGGACTGCTCGTCGGCCCTCAGTTGCAGTTCGCGCCACAGGGACCGGCCCGCGCGGGCCTCCTTGTCGGCCAGCGGATACAGGCTGTGCGGATCGCCGAAGTCGCTGACGTCGCAGAAGGGGCTGCGCAGGACCTCGGCGAGGCTGAGGTCGTCGTCGGGATAGAGGACGAACCGGGCGACGGCGATCAGGTCGTCGAAGACGATATGGCTGCTCAGCTTCAGCCGGTCGGCCCCGGCGACGGGCACGGCCTCGGCCTTGAGGGCGCGGATGATCTCCTCGAACAGGGCGTCGCGGCGGCGGACGAGGACGAGGAAATCGCCCCAGCGGGCGGGGCGCATGCCGCCGGGCGCGTCGCGGTCGTGAACGGCGCTTCCCGCCATGACCTGTTCGCGGATGTCGCGGGCGAGGGCCTGGGCCAGCTGCTTGCGGCCGCCGCGGGCGTCCTCCTTGTCGACCGGGGCGTTCCAGGCCTCGCGGTCGGGCGTGGCCGGATCCCGGAACAGGGGCCAGAGGTCGATGGAACCGTGCTGGCCGACGCGGGCCGGATGGTGGGTCGGGATGTCGCCGGTCGCGCCGACGAGGGCGCGGGTTCGTTCGGGCCCTTCGAAGGCCGCGTCGACGAAGGCCAGAACCTCCTCGGTCGAGCGGAAGGAGGTGTCGAGCGGCACTTCCTCGAACGGCCGACCGGCGCCGCGGGCGAGGGCTTCATAGGCCTGGGCCTCCTGCCGCAGACGTTCGGGGCGGGCGCCCTGGAAGGAATAGATCGACTGTTTCTCGTCGCCGACGGCGAAGACGGTGCGGGGGATGCGGGGTTCGTCGCCCCGCCGCGCGGCGCCCTCGCCGGAGAAGAACTCCTCGGTCAGGGCCTTGAAGATGGCCCACTGGTCGGGGGCGGTGTCCTGGGCTTCGTCGACGAGGACGTGTTCGATGCCGCCGTCCAGCTTGAACAGCACCCAGGCGGCGGTGGACCGCTTCGTCAGCAGATCGACGGTGCGGACCACGAGGTCGGAGAAGTCCAGGGCGCCCTGTCGTTCCTTGGCGCTCTCGTAGAGGGCGGCGTGGGCGCGGGCGAGGGTCAGGGCCTTGACCGTGTCGTCGGCGACCCGGGCGGCGCGCATGCGGTCGAGGACGGCGCAGTATTTGAGCGAGATGGAGTCGAGGTAGGCGACGGCGGCGGGCGGTGCGCTCTTCGTCCCGAATTTGGTCCGGGCCTCGCCCTTTGAGTCGATGAACAGGGCCTTCATGGCGGCGAGGCTGGAGTGGGGCGGCGCGGCGTCGCGCATCTGCGACGCGATCTTCTGATCATTGGCCGAGCCGGCGGCGAAGCCGCCGGCGGCGGCGCGCCAGGCCGCGGGGTCAAGCCAGTCCAGGAAGTCGCGCTCGATCGCGGCGGGGGTCTCGTCCGGGGCGACGCCGGCGAGGATGTGCGGGCCGGGGGCGGCGCCGCTGTCGACGCGGTCGACATAGCCGACCAGTTTGCCGCGCTCGGATTCGATCATGGCCAGCAGGGCGTGGAAGGCCTTCCAGTCCAGCTCGACCGCGAAATGGGCGTAGGCGGCGCCGACCGGGCCGTCGGGATCCTTCAGCGCCTCGCGGGCCAGATCCTCGCGCGCCGCGTGGGACAGGGCGACGGCGGCCTCGTTCTCCAGCACCTTGAAGGCGGGCGAGACGCCGGCCTCGATCGGGAAGCGGCGCAGCAGTTTTTCGCAGAAGGCGTGGATGGTCTGGATCTTCAGCCCGCCGGGCGTCTCCAGCGCGCGGGCGAACAGGCGGCGGGCCTCCCTGAGGTCGGCGGGCTTCAGTCCGGACGGATCGCGGCCGTCGAGCCGGACCAGATCGCCGGACAGTTCGGCGTCGTCCATGACCGCCCAGCGGCCCAGTTTCTCGAACAGCCGGGCCTGCATCTCGGCGGCGGCGGCCTTGGTGTAGGTGACGCAGAGGATCTCGCCGGGCGGGGCCTTCTGCAGCAGCAGCCGGGCCACGCGGTCGACCAGGGTGGTGGTCTTGCCGGAGCCGGCGTTGGCGGTCACGAAGACCGAGCGGCCGGGGTCGGCGGCGGCGGTCTGATGGGCGCGGGCCTGTTCGAGGGGCGAGAGCGTCATTCGGGGGCCTCGTCCTCGCCGCCGACGACGTGCCACTCCCAGACCCGGGCCAGATGGTCGTAGTTGCCCCCGAAATTGCCCATGAACTGGGGCGCGGCCCAGGAGACATAGGGCCGGCTTTCGTCGTCGAAGGCGGCGACGCCGTCGATCAGCCGCGCCAGCTCGCGTTCGGCCAGTTCGGCGGCGGTCAGGGGCTGGTTGCGGGTGACCTTGCCGACGTCGATCGTCTCGCCGGGCGTCTTGCGGCCGGTGACCTTGACGTAGAGCAGTTCGGTCGCCGGCGTCGGCGGGGCGTCGGCGAAGCCGCCGGCGCCGAGGATGGCGGCGGTCAGGGTCAGCTGCGGCGCGAAGCCCTGGGCGACCTGTTTGGCGCTGGGGGTCGACCCGGTCTTGAAGTCGATCACGGCGGCGCCGTCGGCGTCCAGCTCGATGCGGTCGGCCTTGGCGGTCAGGGTGAAGGGGCCGAAGGGGGCGCCGAAGGTCATCTGTCCGGTCTGTTCGATCAGCAGGGTCGCGCCGCGCGCGCGGCGCTCGCTCTCCCAGTCGGCCAGCCAGACGGCGCAGTTGCGGGCCAGCGGCGTCTCGCGGGCCATGGCGTGGTCCTCGAAGCCGGCGTCGTCGAGCGCCTCGCGCAGGAAGCCCTCGATCTGATCGGCGCAGTCCTCGGGCAGGGCGTCCGGCCAGCTGACAACGACGCGTTCGATGGCGCGGTGGACGGCGTTGCCGCGGGCCATGGCCTCGGCCGAGGCGCCGGGCCGCTCGAGCTTCTGCAGGCCGAGGATGCGTTGGGCGTAGACCGCGTAGGGGTCGCGGACCCAGCGCTCAATGCCGGTGACAGGCAACTGGCGCGGGCGGCGATGCACCGGCGGGGTCGGGGCCGGGCGGCGGGCGTAGCGCGGCGGTCCCGGCGGCGGGACATCCAGCGCCCGGGCGGTCTCGACCGGGGTGGACGGCCGTTCAAGGACGATGGGCGTGGCCGGGGCGTCGGCGCCGCGGGTCAGCATCTCCAGCCGCCACAGCCAGCGCGACCGGACGGCGGGCTGACCGCCGCGGCGTTCGGAATGGACCAGTATGGCCTCGTCGGCGCAGGCGGCCTGGACGAAGTCCTGGGCGGTCTGGCCGAGGCGGCGTTCCGGCGGAGGCAGGCCGAGGGTCGCGCGCATGGGCCGCGACAGGAAGGGGTCGGTCGGGGCGGCGTTGGGCCAGACGCCCTCCTCCAGCCCGGCCAGGATCATCCGGTCGGCTCGCACCAGCCGGGCCTCGATGGCCCCGAGGATACGCAGGCGCGGCTGGGTGGCGCCGCCGGTGCGGACGGTCTCCCCGGTCAGCAGGCCGCGGATCAGGTCGGCGAATTCGGCGCGCGACACGGCGCCCAGGGACGAGCCGCCCTCGATCAGGCCGGACAGAAGGGCGGCGGCGGCCTCGCCGTCCGGGCCGGCCCAGGCGTCCTGACCCGCCAGGGCCTCGACCAGTTCGGTCAGGGTCCGGGCGGCGGCGTCCAGTTGAGCGTCGGGCGTGAAGGGAGCGAGGGCGGCGGCGGACAGGGCTTCCAGCCGGTCAACGAGGGCCGTGGCGGCGGTCAGGCGGGCGCGGGTTCCCTCGGACGGGGCCTTGCCGTCGTCGCGGGGCTGGCCGGCCTTGAGCAGGGCGCGGCGCAACCGGCCCCAGTCGCGCTGGCGGGGGCCGCGCAGGGCGTGGTGGTCGCGGGCGCGCAGGGCGGCGGCGGGGGCGGTGGCGCCGAGATCGAGCCGCGACAGGGGGTGTTTCAGCAGGCCGAGCAGGGCGTGGGGGTCGAGCGGCGCAGCCACGAAGCGGACGGCGAGGTCGATCAGCCGACCGGCGTCCATGCGCGACAGCGGCTGGCCGGACGAGACGTCGGCGACCACGCCCCAACGCTCCAGCCGGGCGGCGACGCGGCGGCCGAGGGCGAGGTCGGGGGTGACGAGGGCGCAGGTCCGGCCCGGCGTCTCCAGCGTCTCGCGCATCATCAGGGCGAGGGCGGCGGCGGCGTCCTCCTCGGCCCGGACGGTGACCACCGACAGGCCTTCGAGGCCTTGGGCGATGGGATCGGCGGACTGGTCCCTGAAGGCGTCGGCGCGCAGGGCGCCGATCACCGTGCGCCAGTCGTCGGTGGCGTCGGCGGGACGCAAGGCCTCATTGATCAGCCGCTGGCGGGCGCGGCCGCGCGCCCCGGCGACGGGGTCTTCGGCGGGCTGGAACCACGGGCGGACGGCGTCGCGTTCGGCGCGGTCGCGAAGCAGGCGCCAGAGCGCGTTCTGGGGATGCTGTTCGTTGTCCCCGAGCGTGGCCCAGACCGTCGCGTCCAACTCGCGGTCGAGGCCGGGCAGGACGACGCAGCCGCGCGGGGCGGCGGCCACCGCGGCCAGCACATCGGCGGCGGCGGGGGCGGTGCCGGTCGAGCCGGCGGCGATGACGGTCTGACTCGGCGGCCGCTCGGTCCAGGCGTCGGCCAGCAGGCGCAGCAGGCGGGCGCGGCGCCAGGCCGGATCGACCAGCCCCATGGCCTCCAGCCGTTTCGGCCAGGCCTCGACGGCGAGGGCGAGGAATTCGGCGGACTCGCGCCAGTGTTCGGCGAGGTCGCCTTCCACCAGCGTCGCCACCCGATGCAGATCCCCGATCTCCTCCAGCTGGCAGGAATCGAGGAAGCCGCCCAGGGCGTCGGCCATCTCCAGCGCGCGCAGGGGCGACAGGCCGGGGCGGAAATCCTCGACGATCATCCGCGCCATTTCGAAGCGGCGGGTCAGGGGGGCGATGGCCGGGGGCAGGTCGAGGCCCAGTTCGCCGGGAGCGAAGGGCGGCTCGTCCTCTTCCAGATCGCCGAGGGGACGGACCTGGGGCAGCAGCAGGGGCCGGCCGCCGGCCTGTTTCGACAGGGCGGCGGTGAAGGCGCGGGCGGCGCGGCGATTGGGCAGCAGGATGACGGCGTCGGACAGGGCCTCGGGCGGATGGTCGCCCAGCCAGTCCAGCACCCCGGCGGCCAGGTCTTCCAGGAAGGGCCGCCGCGCCTCGATGGCGTACCAGCGGGGTCCGTCGGGCAGGAAGGGATCGAATCGGGCCGTCATCGGGCGACTGCCGCTCGACGCGCGGCGTCTCGCTGCATGAGGCGCGAAAGGGTCATCCGCCCACCAGTTTCGCCTCGGCGGCGTCGCGGGCCCGGGGATCCCCGACGTGCATCCAGTCGCCGTCGAGAACGCAGCCGTACAGGCGGCCGGCGGCGGCGGACCGGCGCCAGAAGCCGCTCAGCGAAAAGGGGCCGTCGGGGCCGTCGGCGACATAGTCGGGGCGGCAGATGTGGACGCCCATATAGGCGAAGGGGGCCTCGGCCGCCTCGCCGCGGAAGGTCAGCCGGCCGTCGTCGGCGAGGAAGAAGTCGCCGCCGCCCTCGAAGCCGATCGCGCCTTCGCGTCTCGCGAGAAGAAGCGCCGCATCCATGATTGACGGATTCCACAACCGCGCGAGTTGATTCAGGGCGGTGTCGCCCGGGGCGCCGTTGTCGGTCCAGACGCTGTCGATATTGGCCACGAAGACCGGGTCGGGGCCCAGCAGCAGCCCGGCCTTCTTCAGGCCACCGCCGGTTTCCAGCAGTTCGGCGCGCTCGTCGGAGATGAGGATTCCGGGCCCGCCCTTCCGTCCCGCGAGGTGGGATTCCAGCCGGTCGGCGAACCAGTGGACATTGACGACGGCGCGCTCGACGCCGGACTCGCCCAGACGGCGAAGCACATGGTCGATCAGGGCCGCTCCGGCGACCTCGACCAGGGCCTTGGGGCGGTCGTCGGTCAACGGCCGCATCCGCGTGCCGAGGCCGGCGGCGAGGACCATGGCCGTCTTCGGGGCAGTGGTGGGGGCGCCGCTCATCCGCGCAGCCCGGCGGGGACGTGGCGGTCGAACCAGGCGGCGACGGTCTCCAGCCCCGGCTTCTTCAGATTGGCGTTCAGGTGCGCCCACATGCGCGGCATGAAGGCCCGGTAGCGGGGCTTGCCGTCGCGGGCGATCAGCCGGGCGAAGACGCCGAGGATGCGCGCCTCATTCAGCGCCGCCAAGGCGGCGTAGTCGCGCCGGTATGCCTCGCGATCGACCATCATGACGTCGAAATAGTGCTCAAGGGCGACCGCCTCCAGTTCCGGCGGCACATCCCGGCGGGCGTCCTGCAGCAGGGAGTGCAGGTCCCAGACAGGGTGGGCCAGGACCGCGTCCTGGAAGTCGATCAGCCCGACCCGCTGATAGTCAGCGCGGTCCGGCAGCCAGATCAGGTTCTCGGCGTGATAGTCGCGGTGGGCCATGACCCAGGCCTTCTGTTCACCCATGGCGGCGATCGGGGCCCATGCGGCGCGCCACTCGTCGAGCGCCGCCGGGCCGAAGTCGAGCTCAGGATGGAGTTTGGGCGCCCACTGCACGAACAGGTCGGCCCCGCCCTGAAGCGCGACGGCGTCATAGGTCAGCAGCGGCCAGTCCCCGCCGGGGCCGGGCATGACCTCGGGCAGCAGGCCGGTCAGATGCAGCCGGGCGAGGGCGTCGACGGCCGCGAGATAGAGCGGGGCCTGCGGCTCGCCCGCCTCGATCACCCGGGCGAACAGGTCGTCGCCGAAATCCTCGATCACGGCCAGGCCGTTGGGCGCGTCCACCGCCACGATGTCCGGCGCCGAGAGACCGGCGTGGCGCAGGTGTTCGGCCACGGCGGCGAAGGCCTCGATCCGGCCCGCCGACAGCCGCGCCACGGCATTCCAGCCGGACGCATGCCGCTGGGCCGGCGTCCAGGCAGGGTCACAGGGCTGGGACTCCGTCGCCGGCGGCTGGTCCATCAGCATCAGGGTCGAGCCGGACGGCGTGGTCAGCCGCTCGTAACGGCGTGTCGAGGCGTCGCCGGCCAGCGGCGTGCGGACGGCGTCGGCGAGGCCGGTCGTCTTCAGGAAGTCGAGGCGATGAAGCTCGCGGTCAGACATGCAGATCCTTCAGCTTCGCTTCCCACGCCCCTGCGCCAGAAACGGACGCATGCCTTCCTTCGCCCTGTTCGGCCAGGATCACCGTCAGCCGGTCGGGCCCCAGCCAGGCCGCCGGATCGTCGCCCAGCCGCTCGGGCCATTCAATCACCGCGCAGCCCTCGTCCAGCGCCTCGTCCAGCCCGATCTCCGCCGCCTCCTCGGGGCGGGTCAGGCGGTAGAGGTCGAAATGAGCCACCGGCGGCGCACTCTCGTAGAATTGCACCAGGGTGAAGGTCGGCGAGGGCACATCCTCGTCGGGCCGGGTCATCGCCCGGATCAGGCCGCGCGCCAGGGTCGACTTGCCCATGCCCAGCGGACCGTACAGCAGCACCGTCTCGCCCGGCGCCAGCCGTGGCGCGATCGCCGCCCCAAGCCGGGTCGTGGCCGTGGCGTCCGGCAGGACCCAATCGCGTGTCCCGCTCATGCGAATTCAGCATCCGGCTGGCTGGGCAGGACCCGTTCCGTGAAGGCCTTCAGCCCATAGGTCGCCTTGACCGCGTCGATATCGAGCCGCGACGGCGGAATCGGTTTGCCGACCTTCAGCTGGAACGCCTTCTTCCGCTTGTTCAGCAACTCGTGAAACAGGGTGATGTCCCGAAGTTCCGGCGAGATGCGGTCGAACAGATGGAACAGGGTCGAGGTCGGTCCGGCGACATGGATCGGCACGACCGGCGCGGCGTATTTCCGCGCCAGGGAGGCGGCGGTGGGGGCCCATTCCGGATCGGTGACCGAGCCGTCGCGCGCCACCCGGGCCAGCCGGCCGGCCGGAAACATCACCACGCAGCGATCCGCCTCGAAGGCTTCCTTCGCCGCCTGCAGGGTGGCGCGGGTCTTTTCACGCGTGCGCTTGGCCACCACCCATTCGACCGGAATGACGGCCTCGCCCAGTCGCGGCGAGACGCGCAGGGCGTCGGCGTTGGCGAAGAAAACGGCGTCGGCACGGCGCGCGCGGATGGCGTCGAACACGGCGATGCCGTCGGCGATTCCGGTGGGGTGGTTGGCGACCACGACGCAGCGGCCGCTGACCGGAATCCGCTCGGGATTCATCACCGTGACCTTCAGGTCCATCAGGTCGCTCATATAGTCCAGCGCCTCGGCCCCCGTCAGCGGATGGACGGCGTCCGCCATGCGCACGGCCTGCCGGTAGTCGAGCAGCCTGTAGAAGGCGGGACGGACGACCGGCCAGAACAGCGAGCGCGTCAGGCGCGGCGCGCGCTCGGCGATCAGCACGTCGCAGATGTGCGGTTCGCGGCGGGTCCGTGTGAGGGCGGCGGTCTCGGTCATTCGCCAAGGTTGTCGCCGCTCCCGGGGGCCGCCGCAAGCGGCAAGCTGCCGGCTCGCCTTTGCCCCGCGCCGCGCCGGTGCTACCCCTTCGCCCCGAGCCGTTCGTCCATCGTCCGAGGAAGCCCGTATGCGCCCGTTGACCCGACTTCTCACCGGCCTGAGCGCCGCCGCCCTGCTGGGTTCCGCCGCCCTTCCGGCCCTCGCCATGACGCCGGAGGCCGCCCCCGGCGCCGCGTCGGCGGCCGCGCCCGCGGCGCAGGCGCTGAACACCTTCACCTGGCGGGACATGATCGCCCTGAACCGGCTCGGCGATCCGCAGGTGTCCCCGGATGGACGTTGGGTCGTCTATTCGGTGACCGCGACCGACGTCGACGCCAATCGCCGCTCGGGCGCCCTTTTCATGCAGGACCTGAATGCACCGGGCGAGCCGCGGCGGCTGGCCATCAACGAGGGCGGGGCCAATACCGCGCGCTGGGGTTCGGACGGCAATCTGTATTTCCTCTCGGGCCGCTCGGGTTCCAGCCAGGTCTGGCGCGCGGCGGCCGACGGGACCGGCCCCGTTCAGATCACCAATCTGCCCGTGGACGTAAACGCCTACCGGCTGAGCCCTCAGGCGGACAGGGTCGCGGTGTCGCTGGCGGTGTTCCCGGACTGCCCCGACCTGGCCTGCACGGTGGATCGGACGAAAGCCGTGGCCGACGATCCGTCGACCGGCCAGGTCTATGACCGGATGTTCGTGCGCCACTGGGACACCTGGCGGGACGGGACCCAGAACCACCTCTTCGTCGTCAACGCCGACGGTTCGGGCGAACCGGTGATGGTCACGCGCGGCTTCGATGGCGACACGCCGTCCAAACCCTTCGGCGACGAGAACGAATTCACCTTCGCCCCGGACGGCCAGTCGATCGTCTTCTCGGCGCGTGAGGCCGGCCAGTCCGAGCCGTGGAGCACCAATTTCGATCTCTACCGCACCAACGGCCTGAGCGGCGACGGGACGTTCGAGAACCTGACCGACGACAACGACGCCTGGGACACCGGCCCGGTCTTCTCGCCGGATGGCGCGACCCTTGCCTACCGGGCCATGGCCCGCCCGGGGTTCGAGGCCGACAAATACGGCGTCTTCCTGCGCGACATGGCCACCGGCCGGGTCCGTCAGGTCGCCGCCAATTGGGACCGCTCGGCCGATACCCTGCAATGGTCGCGAGACGGGCGGACGCTCTACACCACCGCCGGAGACGTAGGTCAGACCCGCATCTTCTCCATCGACGTGACCAGCGGCTCCGTCGTGCCGATCACCGGCGAAGGCCATGTCTCGGCCTTCCAGCAGACGCCGTCGGGCTTCGTCTTCGCCCAGGACACCCTGGTCCGGCCCAGCGAACTGTTCGTGAAGACCTTCCGGGGCCGCGAGATGCCGCGCCGGATCACCGATGTGAACCCGTCGCTGGACAATGAGGTGTTCGGCGAGCCGGAGCAGTTCAGCTTCCCCGGCTGGAACGGCGAGACGGTGCACGGCTATGTCATCAAGCCGGCCGGCTATGTCGAGGGCCGCCAGTATCCCGTGGCCTTCCTGATCCACGGCGGACCGCAGGGCTCGTTTGGCAACGCCTGGTCGTACCGCTGGAACGCCTCGACCTACGCCGGGGCCGGCTATGCGGTGGTGATGATCGATTTCCACGGCTCGACCGGCTACGGCCAGGCCTTCACCGACTCGATCAGCCAGCACTGGGGCGACCGCCCGCTGGAAGACCTGCAGAAGGGCTGGGCCTTCGCCCAGGAACGCTATCCCTTCCTCGACGGCGACAACGCCTGCGCCCTGGGCGCCTCCTACGGCGGCTATATGGTCAACTGGATCGCCGGCAACTGGCCGGGCGAGTTCAAATGCCTGGTCAACCACGACGGCGTCTTCGACACCTTCGGCATGGGCTATTCGACCGAGGAGCTGTGGTTCACCGAATGGGAGAACGGCGGCACCCCCTATGACAATCCGCGCGCCTATCAGCAGTTCAACCCCGCCAACCATGTGCGCAACTGGCGCGACCCGATGCTGGTGATCCAGGGCGACCGCGATTTCCGCATCCCCACCGCCCAGAGCCTGTCGACCTTCACCGCCCTGCAGCGCCGCGGGATCGAGAGCCGGCTGGTGGTCTTCCCGGACGAGAACCACTGGGTGCTGAAGCCCGCGAACAGCCGCCAGTGGCACACCGAGGTGTTCGGCTGGCTGGACAAACATCTGAACCCGGCCGAGTAGCGCCGGGCTGAAGCGGGCGTGTCCGGCGACGGGCGCGCCCCGCTCCTTTGGGAGGCGATGGCGCCAACGTCACAGTTGCGCGTTGTCAGGGGTTCGGATGGAGTCCTGGCTTGCGCAACCCCTTGAAAGACAATCCGAACTGGTTGGTTGTCCGCGACCGGGCCCTGGTTCCCGCCGGCGCCTGGGCGCGCGAGCGGCGCGATTGGGTCGTGGCCAATGACCCGGTCTATGGCGGACTGCGTCATCCGGGCCGGACCGAGATAATCGCCGGCGGCGTGACGGCCGCGATGATCCTCTTGTTCGTCGTCGCCCTGATGCTGTTCCAGTGGAACTGGGTGCGCGGCCCGATCGGCGGCTGGGCCTCGGCGCGCTACGACCGCGAGATCGAGCTGAACGGCGATCTGGACGTCAATCTGTTCAGCTGGACTCCTTCGGCGCACATCCGCGAGCTGCGGATCGGCGGCCCGGACTGGGCGCGGGAACGCGACACGCTGAAGATCGCCGACGCCCGGGCGTCCGTTCGGCTGGGCGCGCTGCTGACGGGCCGGGTCGAGATGCCGGTGGTGCAGATCACCCGGCCGGAGGTGGTGCTGATTTCCATGGCGGACGGCCGCAAGAGCTGGCTGCTGGATCCCGACAAACCCGAGACCGGCGACGCCCTGAAGCTGCCGCCGATCAACCGTTTGATCATCCGCGACGGGCAGGTGACGCTGACCAACCAGAAGCGCGACATCCAGCTGGAGGCCGCGATCAACGCGCGCGAGGGATCGGGCGAGGACGCCGGATTTCACCTCGACGGGCGCGGCACGATGAACGGCACGCCCCTGCGGCTGGAAGTGCGCGGCGGGCCCTTCATCAACATCCGGCGCGACCGGCCCTATGGCTTCAAGGCCGAATTGTCGGGTGTGGGCTCGACCCTGATCGCCGACGGCTCGATCACCCGCCCCTTCGACCTGGGCCGGTTCCAGGCCGCGCTGAGCCTGAGCGGGCGCGATATGGCGGACCTGTACCTGCTGACGGGAATCACCACCCCCAACACCCCGCCGTACCGGCTCAGCGGCGCCCTGACGCGCGACGGTTCCGTGTTCACCTTCAACGACTTCTCTGGCCGGGTCGGCTCCTCGGACCTGTCGGGCGACCTGAAGGTCTACAAGGTCGGCGACCGGCGCCGGGTCGAGGCCGATCTGCATTCGCGTCTGCTCGACATCGACGACCTCGCCGCCGTTCTGGGCGGCACGCCGCGGGTGACAGCCTCCGGCGACACGGTGACGACTTCGGGCGCGGGCGCGAAACTTCTGCCGACCGCGCCGTTGAACGTCGAACGGCTGCGCGTCATGGACGGCACGCTGCGCTACCGGGCCGCCCGGGTGAAGCGCAATGAGCTGGACGTCAGTCAGGTCGATCTCGGCGCCGATCTGAAGGCCGGCATCCTCAATCTCGATCCCGTGTCGTTCGACTTCAATCGCGGTTCGCTGACCGGGACGGCGCGGATCGACGCCAACAGGGACACGCCCTACACCACCGCCGACTTCCGCCTGCGCGGCTATCCGCTGGCATCGATCATCCCCGCCCGCAATGGCGCGGCGACGGTGACGGGCAGCGCCCTGGGCCGGGCGAAGCTGGAGGGGCCGGGCGCCTCGGTGCACGCCTTCGCCGCCAACTCCAAAGGCGAGATCAGTCTTGTGGTGCCGCAGGGGCAAATGCGCTCGGCCTTCGCCGAACTGCTGGGCATCAATGTCACCGCGGGGCTTGGCAGACTGCTGTCGGGCGACACCGGGACCTCGGAAATTCGCTGCGCCGTAGCCGACTTCACGGTCAGCCGCGGCATTGCCACGGCGCGGACCTTCGTCATCGACACCACGCCCGTGCTGGCGAGGGGAACGGGGACCATCAACCTCGGCGCCGAGACGATGAACCTGCGGATCGACGGCGAGACCAAACAGCCGCGCCTGGTCCGCCTGTGGTCGCCGATCATCGTCAGCGGGCCGCTGACGGCGCCGAAGGTCGGCATCGAGGGCGGCGCCGTCGCGGGACAGATCGGCCTCGGCGCGGCGCTGGCGGCCCTCGTCAATCCGCTCGCCGCCCTGTTGACCTTCGTCGATCCGGGTCTGGCCGAGGACGCCAACTGCGGCGCCCTGATCTCCTCGGCCCGATAGATTGAGCCGAATGCGGCTTCCGTGCGTATCTTGGGGCCTGTCGCCGCTTTCGCCCTCAAGGACCGCATGACCCGAAGAGGCCTCTTCGCCCCCGCGCTCGGACTGCTCGCCGCCGCCTGCTCGCCCCTGGCCATGCTGAACACCTTCGCGCCGCGCGACGGCGGGGTGCGCCGGGCCGCCCGCGACATCGCCTATGGCGACGACCCGCGGCAGACGCTCGACATCTTTGTCCCGACAGAGACCCTGACACGGCCCTGGCCGGTGCTGGTGCTGTTCTACGGCGGCGGCTGGGACAGCGGCGACAAGACCCACTACGCCTGGGCGGCGCAGGCGCTGGCGGCCCGCGGCTTTATCGTGGCCCTGCCGGACTACCGTCTCGTGCCCCAGGTGCATTTCCCGGCCTTCATCGAGGATGCGGCCCTGGCCACGGCCAGGGTCGGCGAGATCGCGGGCCAGTATGGCGGCGATCCGGCGCGTCTGGGCGTGATCGGCCAGTCGGCGGGAGCCCATCTGGCCCTGATGATCGCCCTCGACCGGCGCTATATGGCCGCCGTGGGCGCGCCGGGTCTGATCCGGGCGGCGGTCGGCCTGGCCGGCCCCTATGACTTCCTGCCGTTCGACGTTCCGGCCTCGGTCAACGCCTTCGGGCGCGTCGCCGACCCGACCCTGACCCAGCCCGTCACCTTCGCCCGCGCCGACGCCCCGCCGCTGTGGCTGGGTCACGGGACGGCCGACGTCATCGTCCACGCCGAGGACACCACCATATTGTGCGAGCGGATGCGGTCGGTTGGGGGCCGTTGCGAGAGCAAACTCTATCCCGGGCTGAATCACGCCGACCTGATCTCGACCTTCTCGCCGTTGTTCCGGAAGAAGGCTCCGGTGCTCGAGGACGCCACGGCCTTCCTGCATCGCGAGCTCGGCTGACGTCAGAAGGCGTCAGTGGAGCGCGCCCGCGCGCGGGCGCAGGGTGGCGGCATGGGGAGACATCGCATGCGCGCTCTGGCCGTTCTCGTACTGGCGACGCTGACGCTGGCGGGGGGCGGCCCCGTGGTCAGCCAGACGCCGACCATGGAACAGGCCTTGCGCCGGGCCCGCGAGGCCACGCCCCTGCCGCTGACGCTGGCGCGCGCTCAGGCTGACTGGCGGACGGAGCACGCCGAACTCCCGGGGGACATGGACCCCCACGCGGATATCGACGCCCGGATCGAGGCGCTGACCGCCCAGGCCGAACGCGACGAGCGGCTCGGCCGGACGATTTTTCCCGACCCGCCGGTCCTGGGCCGCGCCTGCGTGGCGACCGGGCTGAAAGGCTGCAGCTCTTCCATGGGCGGCTATCTCGCGCTCCGGGAGGGGCGGCTGCAGTGGCAGCTGCAGGACGGATACACCGACGAGAACGGCGTCTCCGGCGGGATCGTCTTCATCGGCGACGCCGGCGCCGCGCGTACGGGTCCGACGGCGCCGATCGCCTGGAGTTTCGACGCCGCGCGTTTCGAGGCCCCCGTCCTGCTCACCGGGCCTGAATTCAACGGAGCCGCCTATATCGCCGTGCCCGGCATCCACGCCGGTTCGGGCGGGGGCAACGCCGATGTCCTGTTTCGATGGGACTTTCCGGACAGCCGCCGCCTGACCCAGATCGATACCTGGAGCTGGCGCGACAGCCTCGACGAGCGGCTGCCCGCCGGTCTGGAGATCTGGCAGGGCGTGCGTTTCGACTGGCCCAATATGATGGCCTTCACGCCCTTGTGGCAGGCGGGGGACGGCAACTGCTGCGGCACGGGGGGAACGGCCGTCCTCAGTTTCGAGATCGAGGGCGACCGACTGATCCTCACCCGGGTCACCGTGCAGGACGCCGCTCTCGCGGCGGCGCGCACGATGCCCGCGGCGGTCCTCGACCATGCCGGTCGCCGTTCGCGCTGCACGGATCTCGCCTCCGAACGGCATGCCGACGTCGAACGGGCGGAATCTCTCCGCGCGGCGGCGGCCGGGCTGCGATGCGCGGCGCTCGACGGGGAAGAGGCCGCTCTCCGCCGGGTGCACGCCGGCCAGCCACGGGTGCTGGCGCTCATGGCGCGCGCGGGGGCGGCGACCGACTAAGCGCCACCGTCTCGCCAAGGTCACGTTCTTCCGCTAGACGAGGCCATGACAGAAACGATGACAACCCAGGCGGCATTGGACCGCCTCGAAACCCTCTACAATCAATCCGTCTCCAACCTGCGCAGCGCGGTGGGGGCCTTCCTGCGGACCGGCGAGCGCGCCGATCCCGAAGCGCGGGCCAAGGGCCTGTTCTCCTATCCGGAGCTCAGGGTCAGCTGGTTCGGCGAACGGCCCGAGCACCTCGCCACCCGCGCCTACGCCCGCCTGTCGCGGCCCGGCGTCTATTCGACCACCATCACCCGCCCCGACCTGTTCCGCCCCTATCTGACCGAACAGCTGGGCCTGCTGGAGGCCGACTACGGCGCGACCTTCGACGTCGGCCCGTCGGAGCAGGAGATTCCGTTCCCCTATGTGATGGACGGTTCGGACGTGGCTCTGGACCGCAGCCAGACGGCCGCCGTCGCCCGCTATTTCCCCACCACGGACCTCGCCCACATCGGCGACGAGATCTCCGACGGCATGTTCGACCTGACCCGGGACTTCCCGCTGGCCCAGTTCGACGGCCTGCGCACCGACTTCTCGCTGGCGCGGCTGCGTCACTACACTGGCACCCCGGTCGAGGACGTCCAGTCCTATATCCTGTTCACCAACTACAACCGCTATGTCGACGAATTCGTGCGCTGGGCCTGCGCCCAGTTGCAGGACCCGAACAGCGCCTATGAGAAACTGGTCTGCGCCGGCGGCATCGAGATCACCCGTGACACGCCCAATCCCGAGGCGGCGGTCATGGACGCGGCCTGGAAGAAACACCAGATGCCGGCCTATCACCTGACGGCGCCGGGCTGGGCGGGGATCACCCTGGTCAACATCGGGGTCGGGCCGTCCAACGCCAAGACCATCTGCGACCACCTGGCCGTCACCCGGCCTCACGCCTGGATGATGATCGGCCACTGCGGCGGCCTGCGCCCCAGCCAGAGCATCGGCGACTATGTGCTGGCCCACGCCTATCTGCGCGACGACCATGTGCTGGACGCGGTCCTGCCGCCGGACATCCCCATCCCGAGCATCGCCGAGGTGCAGCGCGCCCTCTATGACGCCGCCAAGATCGTCTCGGGCGCGCCGGGCGAGGAGGTCAAGCGGCGGCTGCGCACCGGCACGGTGGTGACCACCGACGACCGCAATTGGGAGCTGCGCTACTCAAAGTCGGCCCTGCGTTTCAACCAGAGCCGGGCCGTGGCCATCGACATGGAATCAGCGACGATCGCGGCCCAGGGCTACCGCTTCCGGGTGCCCTACGGCACGCTGTTGTGTGTCTCGGACAAGCCGCTGCACGGCGAGATCAAACTGCCGGGCCAGGCCAACCGCTTCTATGAAGGCTCGATCTCGGAGCATCTGCAGATCGGCATCCACGCCATCGACCTGTTGCGCGCCGAAGGCAGCCGCCTGCACTCCCGCAAGCTGCGGGCGTTCGACGAACCGCCGTTCAGATAGGTTTCTTCAGCCGTTTCGCATTGTCGACGGCGGTCCTGTGGATCGGGCGCATGGCGTCGGCCTGGCCCTTCAGCAGGGCGGTGTTCAGGGTCAGCATCTGCGCGGTCGCCCGGCTCCACCAGCCGACGGCGTAGCTGTATTGCGCCTGCATCGCCGCGGCCGGGGTCGCGGCCGAGGCGATCGAGGTGGCCGCCTTCGAGGCCAGACCGGCCTCCGTCATCACGCCGGAGCCGAGACGCCCGCCGATGTCGCCGAACGTCTTCGCCACGGCCGAGGCGGAGGCCGACAGGGCCTCGACCTTCTCCGAGCTCATCAGCGACATTTCCGTCAGGTCGACCTTGCGCGGATCGGCCATGCCGGCGGCCATGATCTCCAGCCGGGCGTTGATGACGTCGCCCGCGGCCTTCATCATCTCACCACCCGACAGGGCGGTATTGGCCGCCCGCGCGCCGTCGCGGGTCAGGCGGCGGCCGGTCTTCAGGGCGCGATCAAACTGGGTCATGGCCATGACTTGGGCCGGTTTCAGACCTCGGGCAAGACCTCGTTCGAGAAGTCCGCGACATCCTTGAGCAGGGCCGGGACCGCCGCGTCGATGATGGTCCGGCCCTTTTCGGGGCTGGCCTGGGCCGGGTCCGAGCCGATGCGGCCGTCCGGGAAGCGGGCGCGATAGTCCAGGGCGTCGCGGATCGGGCCGCTCGGAGCGATTTGCGGGCTGTAGTCGGCCGTCTTGATATGGTCCGGATACGCCGCCTGGGTCACGGCGATCTCGGACGGGGTGGCGTGCATGCCGTGACCCTTGGGAAAGATCTGGTTGCACAGGCTGTTGACGCCCGGAAGGTCCCACCAATTCCTGAGCTTGAGCACGAAGGGCGGCTGCTCCTCGACAAAGCTCCATTCGGCGTAGATCTCGGCGAAGGTCGCCTCGATGGTGGCCGTGTTGCCGCCGTGGCCGTTGAGGAAATAGATCCGCTCGAAGCCGTGCCGGCTCAGCGACGAGACCCAGTCGGTGATCGCGGCCATGAAGGTCGAGGGGCGCAGGCTGATGGTGCCGGCGAAGGCCAGGTGATGCTGGGCCATGCCGATGTTGAAGGTCGGGGCGACGACCAGGCTCCCGTCCTGCTTCTCGGCGGCATGGGCGATGATCTCCGGGCACATCCAGTCGGTGCCCAGCAGACCGGTCGGGCCATGCTGTTCGTTGGAGCCGATCGGCACCACCACGGTCTTCGTGGTCTTCAGCCGGGCGTCGATCTCGGGCCAGGACGACAGATGGATCAGCATGGGGAACTCCGGAACTATTTGCGCGCGGTCTAGGCCGATTGACGGCCGGGGCCAACCTTGGCGGCGTCCGAATTCGCCCCTTGACCCCGTTTCGCCGCCCGGCGACGAGAGCGGATGAAGCCGCCCCGAGCCCGTGCCAGGCCGCGCCCCAAGCCCGCGCCGAAACGCCCCCCCGTCATGACGGGGGCCATGGTTCCCGTGCTCGGCTGGCCGCCGGACGAGGACCGGGTCGAGGCGATTTTCGAACGGCTGGCGCGGACCATGCCCGAGCCCAAGACCGAGCTGAACTTCTCCAGCCCCTATACGCTGGTCGTCGCGGTCGCCCTGTCGGCCCAGGCCACCGACGTCTCGGTCAACAAGGCGACCGACAAGCTGTTCGCCGTCGCCGACACGCCGGCGAAGATGCTGGCGCTGGGGGAGGAGGGGTTGGTCCCCTACATCGCCTCGATCGGCCTGTATCGCGGCAAGGCGAGGAACGTCATCGCCCTGAGCCGCATCGTGCTGGAGCAGCACGGCGGCGAGGTGCCGCTGAACCGCGCCGATCTGCAGGCCCTGCCCGGCGTGGGGCGCAAGACCGCCAGCGTGGTGCTGAACGAACTGGGCGTCGAGGCCGCCATCGCGGTGGACACCCACGTCTTCCGCGTCTCGCACCGGCTGGGCCTCGCCAATGCCGGGACGCCGGACAAGGTCGAGGCCCAGTTGTTCCGCGTCGTGCCGGAAGTCTGGCTGCCCAAGGCCCATCACTGGCTGATCCTGCACGGCCGCTACACCTGCACGGCGCGCAAGCCGAAATGCTCAGCCTGCGTGATCAGCGACCTGTGCCCGTCGCGGGCGGGGCTGGCGGCCCTGGGAGAGGCAGTGTGAAGGGGTGGTTGGTGGTTGGTGAAGCGGGGATCAACCAGCCGCGAGAGTTCACCTCCCACCAACCACCAATCACCAATCACCTAAAGCCGCGCCCTCACCGCCGCCGCGAACCGTGCGCCACCCCCCGGCGCCGAGCCCAGATAGAAGTCCGGCTCGATCAGTTCGGCCTCCATCAGCAGCCAGCCGTCCGGCCCCTCGGCCATGTCGATGCGGGCGTAGAGCAGGTCCTCGCCGATGGCGGCCAGCGTCTTCTCCGCCAGCGCCAGCGCGCCGGCGGGCGGCTCGGGCAGGGCGGCGTACTGGCCGCCGAACTGGACCTGGATGCGGAACTCGCCCGTCACCGGCCGCTTGTTGATGGCGTGGCTCAGCCGGCCGCCGAAGAACAGCAGCGAGGTCTCGCCCTCGGTTTCGATCGACGGCAGATAGGGCTGGATCATGGCCGGCCCGTCGGGCGCGTCGATGAGCCGGTCGCCGCGCGCCAGCCGCAGGGTCTTCCATGCCCCGCCCGAGACGCGCGGCTTGACGATGATCGCATCCGTTCCGAACCGGTCGAAGGCGGCGTCAACGTCCGCCTGCGTCGGGCCGTCGATCCAGACCGTCGGCGGGATGGCCACGCCCTTGTCCGCCAGCCGGCCGAGATAGGATTTGTCGGAATTCCATCCGATCACCGAGGGCGGGTTGAGCATGCGCACCCCGGCGCGCGCCCAGGTCTCGCAGGCCTGCAGCCAACGGCTGTGATCGCGGTGATAGCCCCAGGTGATCAGGGGCAGGACCAGCGGAAACCGGGTCAGGCCCGAGGCGTCCTCGACATGGTCCGTCCACGGCGTCGGGACGGCGGTCAGCCCGGCCGTCGCCAGCGCCGTGGCCAACCGCTCGAGCACCCCGGGCCACTGGCCGACGTAGGAGGGATCGGACGGGTCGGGGATGAGGACGGCGATCTCGGTCATGGCGGTCTCATAGCGACCCGGCGGCGGTTACATAAGGCTTTCCTTATGGGTTTTTGGATGACGCGGGGCCGGTCGTCCGCTAAGGGCGGCCCATGACCCAGAACCTTACCTATGACGTCTGCGCCGTCGGCAATGCGATCGTCGATGTTCTCGCCCCCTGCGACCCCGCCTTCCTGACGGCCCAGGGCCTGACCGCGGGCTCGATGCAGCTGGTCGACGCGCAGCAGAGCGCCGCCCTCTACGCCGCCATGGCCGCGGGCGTGGAGGCCTCGGGAGGGTCCGCCGGCAATACGGTCGCCGGGATCGGCTCCTTCGGCGGCCGCGCGGCCTATATCGGCAAGGTGGCCGACGACCAGTTGGGCGGCGTCTTCACTCACGGCATCCACGCCGTCGGGGTCCATTTCGAGACCCCGCCGCTCAAGGCCGGCGACGTTTCCGGCCTCGCCACCGGCGTTTGCATGATCAATGTCACCCCCGACGGCCAGCGGACCATGTGCACCTTCCTGGGCGCCGCCAACCAGCTGTCGGCCGCCGACATCGACGCCGACCTGATCGGCGCCTCGGCCATCGTCTATCTGGAGGGTTATCTGTTCGACCCGGCCCCGGCCCGCGCCGCCTTCGAGGCCGCCGCCGCCGCCGCCCACGCCGCCGGGCGCAAGGTCGCCATCACCCTGTCGGACACCTTCGTCGTCGCCCGCTGGCGCGCCGAACTGCTGGCCTTCATCGAGGCCTCGGCCGACATCGTCCTGGCCAATGAAGGCGAACTGGCCGCCCTGTTCGAGAACGAGGACTTCGACCAGGCCGCCGCCCACCTCGGCCGCATCGTCGACATCGCGGCCGTCACCCGCGGGGCCGCCGGTTCGGTGGTGTTCGGCAGCGGCGGGGCCGAGCGGGTCGAGGTCGCCGCCTGCCCGGTCGGCAAGGTGGTCGACACCACCGGGGCCGGCGACCAGTACGCCGCCGGCTTCCTGCTGGGTCTCGCCCGTGGCCTGTCGCTGGAGGACGCCGGCAAGCTCGGCTCGCTGGCGGCGGCGGAAGTCATCGCCCACTGGGGCCCGCGGCCGATGACGTCGCTGGAGGCGCTGGCGAAGGATGCGGGGCTGACGCTGGGGTGATTGGTGGTTGGTGATTGGTGAGTGGACCGGCGGGTCGTCGTAAACTGGCGTCCT
>CALRJO020000032.1:0-35380 GCA_943367565.1 Brevundimonas vancanneytii | reverse complement strand
CCTTGAGCAGGACGATCCGGCCGTCCGGCGCGCCCGCGGCGTCGACGGTCGACAGGGTCATGGCGTTGGGGTCGTTCGGCTCGCTCTCCTTCGCGTCAGCCAGCCAGTCGATGAACAGGCCGACCGGTTCGGCCCGGCCGAAGATGGTCTCGTCGCCATTGGCGGCCAGGGCGGCGGCGTACTGGTCCGCATATTCCTCGCGGGTCGGGCTGGGGGGGATCACGGGTGCGGTCATGGATTGCAGATAGACCCTCGCGGCGCGGCTGGGGAGAGGCTTCACGGTTAACCGGGTCTTGACCATGTCGGGGGCCTTAGTGCGCGGATGCGCGCCCGATCGCACCCCGAAGTCGCCTCGACCCACGAGGCCTGCGCCCTGCTTGGCCTGACCGGCCCGGTGGAGGGCGAGGCGCTGACCGCCGCCTTCCGCATCGCCATCAAGGCGGCGCGGCCAGAAGCCGCAGGCGGAAGCGAGGCCCGGTTCCGCAAGACCATCGCCGCCTGGCGGCTGATCCAGAGCCAGACCGCGCCGCTGGCGTTGGCGGCCCCCACGGTTCGTCCCCCGGCGACGCCGGTTCTGGCGATCAGTCCGCTCGATGCCCTCAACGGCGGCGCGGTCGAGGTCCGGGTCGGCCGGCGTATCCTGCGGGTCCGGGTTCCGCCCGGCCTGCGCACCGGAGACCATCTGCGCCTCAGGGCGGCGGGCGAGGACGGGGCCGACCTCTATCTGCCGGTGCTGGTCCGCGGCGCCGACGGGCTGAGCGCGGTCGGCGACGATCTCTACATGACCTGCCCCGTGCCCCCTCGCCTGCTTGAGGACGGCGGGCGGCTGGAGGTCGAGACCCACGCGGGCCGGCGCTCCGCCTGGCTGGTCGCGGGACATCAGCCGCCGCGGTTGCGGCTCAAGGGGCTGGGCCTTCCCGCGCGGGGCGCACGCGCCCAGGGTCATCTGTTCGTGACGCTGCAGCCGTCCGAGGATGCGCCTTCGGCGGCGGAGGATCTGCTGGTGCGCTTCACGCGCGTCTGGACGCCGGACAGGCTGGCGGCTTAGGTCGTCCCATGTCCCACAACAGCTTCGGCCATCTGTTCCGCGTGACCACCTGGGGCGAGAGCCATGGGCCGGCGATCGGCTGCGTCGTCGACGGCTGCCCGCCGCTGATCCCCCTGACCGAGGCGGACCTGCAACCCTGGCTGGACCGGCGCAAACCGGGCGGCAGCCGCTTCGTCACCCAGCGGCGGGAAAGCGACACCGCGCGTATCCTGTCCGGCGTGTTCGACGACGGTGCCGGCCCGGTCACCACCGGCGCGCCGATCGCCATCCAGATCGAGAACGAGGACGCCCGGTCGAAGGACTATGGCGAGATCGCCAGAGCCTACAGGCCGGGGCATGCGGACTACACCTATCAGGCCAAATATGGCGTGCGCGATCACCGCGGGGGCGGGCGGTCCTCGGCGCGCGAGACGGCGATGCGGGTGGCGGCGGGGGCCGTGGCGCGCAAGGTTCTGGGCGACGGCATTTGCATCCGCGCCGGCGTGGTCCAGCTGGGGCCGCACCGGATCGCGCCTGACGCCGTGGATTTCGGCGCCGTCTACGACAACGCCCTGTTCGCGGCCTCTTCGGCGGTCGTTCCGGCGTGGGAGGATTATCTGGACGGCGTGCGCAAGGCGGGGTCGTCGATCGGCGCCGTGGTCGCTCTGGAGGTCACGGGCCTGCCCGCCGGCTGGGGCGCACCGGTCTATGGCAAGCTGGACGCCGAACTGGCGGGCGCCATGATGTCGATCAACGCCGTCAAGGGCGTCGAGATCGGCGCCGGCTTCGGCGCGGCCGAACTGACCGGCGAGGACAACGCCGACGCCATGCGGCTGGGCGAGGACGGGACGCCGGTCTTCCTGTCCAACCTTGCCGGCGGGGTGCTGGGCGGCATATCGACGGGCCAGCCGCTGACCGCGCGGGTGGCCTTCAAGCCGACCTCCTCCATCCTGACGCCGGGCCGGACCATCACGCGCGACGGGACCGAAACCGAGGTGCGCACCAAAGGCCGTCACGACCCCTGTGTCGCCCTGCGCGGCGTGCCGGTGGTCGAGGCCATGGCGGCCTGCGTGCTGGCGGACGCGATGCTGAGGCACCGGGCGCAGGTCGGCTGACCCCTTTCAGGCACTGACACTGTTACCTATATAGGCGCCAGCGAGGTTTCTAACCCTCGGAGTCCCGGGAGCATCCCCATGATCGACGTTCGACCCTTCAACACCCTCGGCGGCGCTGACCACGGCTGGCTGAACGCCAAACACCATTTCTCCTTCGCCGGCTACCACGACCCCGCCCGCATGAGCTGGGGGCGGCTGCGCGTCTGGAATGACGACGAGATCGCCGCCCAGTCGGGCTTTCCGCCCCATCCCCACGCCGACATGGAGATCATCACCTATGTCCGCACCGGGGCCATCACCCATGAGGATTCCATGGGCAATCGCGGCCGCACGGGCGCGGGCGACGTTCAGGTGATGAGCGCGGGCACCGGCGTGCGGCACGCCGAGTTCAATCTCGAGAACGAACTGACCACCCTGTTCCAGATCTGGATCGAGACCGACAAGCCGGGCGCCAAGCCGGACTGGGGCATGAAGCCCTTCCCCAAATCCGACCGGACCGGGAAATTCCAGGTCCTGGCCTCGGGCGATCCGACGGACGGCGCCCTGACCATCAACGCCGACGCCCGCGTGCTGGGCGCGACCTTGAAAGCGGGCGAGAGCCTGACCTACAGCCTCGACGAAGGCCGCCGCGCCTATCTGGTGCCTGCGGTGGGCGCGGTCGAGGTCAACGGCTTGGCCCTGAACGCCCGCGACGGCGCGGCCATCAAGGATGAGGCGGAGATCACGATCACGGCGAAGGACGACGCCGAACTGGTGATGGTGGATTCCCTCTGATCCTTCTCCCGTTGGGAGAAGGTGGCGCGTAGCGCCGGATGAGGGTCGGATGGTTGAAGCGGCGAAGCCGCCCCCGGACGGTCGACCCTCACCCTTTCGCACAAGGACGACCGCTTCGCGCTCGTGCGCTCAAGCCCTCTCCCAACGGGAGAGGGCTTCTTTTCGTCAGTGTGTCGCGACCACGGTCCCGGAGTCCTGAACCGGCGGGGCCGTCGGAAGCGGATCGGTCGCCTCGTCCCATTCCACCGGGGTCAGGCCGCCGGTCAGGGCCCATTTCAGGGCCTCGTCGGCGGTCTTGATCGGGATGATCTCCAGCGCGCCCTTCACATTGTCGGGCACGTCGGCGAGGTCCTTCTCGTTCTCTTCCGGGATCAGCACTGTCTTGATGCCCGAACGCAGGGCCGCCAGCAGCTTCTCCTTCAGGCCGCCGATGGCGGTGACCCGGCCGCGCAGGGTGATCTCGCCGGTCATGGCGATGTCCTTGCGGATCGGGATGCCGGTCAGGACCGAGACCATGGCGACCGTCATGGCCACGCCCGCCGAGGGCCCGTCCTTGGGCGTCGCGCCGTCCGGCACGTGCACGTGGATATCGGTCTTCTCGAACGCCGGCGGCTTGACCCCGATGCTGAGCGAGCGCGCCCGGACATAGGAGGCGGCGGCGGAGATGGACTCCTTCATCACCTCCTTCAGGTTGCCGGTCACGGTCATCCGCCCGCGGCCCGGCATCTTGATCGCCTCGATGGTCAGTATCTCGCCGCCGAACTCGGTCCAGGCCAGGCCGGTGACGATGCCGACCTGATCCTCCTCGTCGGTCTCGCCGAAGCGGTATTTCCGCACGCCGGCGAATTTGGCCAGCTTCTCGTCGTCGATGGTGATCGACAGCGTCTTCTCCCGGGCCATCTCGCGCACCGACTTGCGGGCCAGGCCGCCCAGGGCGCGCTCCAGCGACCGCACGCCGGCCTCCCGGGTATAGTAGCGGATCAGGTCGCGGATGATGGGTTCCGGCACGATGAATTCCGCCGGCTTGAGCCCGTTTTCCTCGGTCACCTTGGGCAGGACGTGGCGCAGGGCGATCTGGACCTTCTCGTCCTCGGTGTAGCCCGACACCCGGATGATCTCCATCCGGTCCATCAGGGGCTGGGGCATGTTCAGCGTATTGGCCGTTGTCACGAACATGACGTTGGACAGGTCGTAGTCGACCTCCAGATAGTGGTCGCCGAACGCATTGTTCTGCGCCGGATCCAGCACCTCCAGCAGGGCCGAGGACGGGTCCCCGCGCCAGTCGGCGCCCAGCTTGTCGATCTCGTCCAGCAGGATGAAGGCGTTGGTGGTCTTCACCTTCTTCATCGACTGTATGATCTTGCCCGGCATGGAGCCGATATAGGTCCGGCGGTGGCCGCGGATCTCGGCCTCGTCGCGCACGCCGCCCAGCGACATGCGGATGTATTCCCGGCCCGTGGCCTTGGCGATCGATTTGGCCAGCGAGGTCTTGCCGACGCCCGGAGGGCCGACGAGGCACAGGATCGGGCCCTTCAGGCTGTTGGTGCGGGCCTGGACGGCCAGATACTCGATGATCCGTTCCTTGACCTTCTCGAGGCCGTAGTGGTCCTCCTCGAGGATCTCCTCGGCCTTGTTCAAGTCGATCGCCTTGCCCTTGGTCTTGCCCCAGGGAATCGACAGCAGCCAGTCGAGGTAGTTCCGCACCACCGTCGACTCCGCCGACATGGGCGACATGTTGCGCAGCTTCTTGACCTCGGCCTCGGCCTTGGTCCGGGCTTCCTTGGACAGGCGCGTCTTACGGATGCGCTTCTCCAGCTCCATGATCTCGTCACGGCTGTCGTCGGTCTCGCCGAGCTCGCGCTGGATCGCCTTCATCTGCTCGTTCAGATAATATTCGCGCTGGGTCTTCTCCATCTGGCGCTTCACGCGCGAGCGGATCTTCTTCTCGACCTGCAGGACGGAGATCTCGCCCTCCATCAGGCCATAGACCTTCTCCAGCCGGGCCGGGACGGCGATGGTTTCCAGCAGCCCCTGTTTGTCGGCGATCTTGACCGACAGATGGGCGGCGACGCTGTCGGCGAGCTTGGACGGGTCGGTGATCTGGGGGATGGAGCTGAGCGCCTCGGGCGGCACCTTCTTGTTCAGCTTCACATAGTTTTCGAACTGCTCGATGACCGCGCGCAGCAGGGCTTCCGACTGGGCCGGCTCGCCCGGATCGTCGGCGATCTCGACGGCCTCGGCCTCGAAATATTCGGTGCGGTCGGTGAATTTCGTCAGGCGCGCGCGGCTCTTGCCCTCCACCAGCACCTTGACGGTGCCGTCGGGCAGTTTGAGCAACTGCAACACCGTCGCCAGGACGCCGATCGGATAGATGGCGTCCGCCTGGGGATCGTCGTCGACGCTGTTCTTCTGGGTGGCCAGCAGGATCTGCTTCTCGCCCTTCATGATCTCGTCGAGCGCCTTGACCGACTTCTCGCGGCCCACGAACAGCGGCACGACCATGTGCGGAAAGACCACGATGTCTCTCAGCGGCAGGACGGGCAGGGTTTTGGTCGAACTCGGGGTCTCTGGCATGATGCAACTCTCACGAGGTCCTCGATCATCTCGGACCCGCCGCGCCGGCGTGCGGAGCGCCTGTGCCCCGCCGTTTCGACTCGGCCCGCCGTTCGGCGGCCTTCGGATGAGTATGTGGTTCGTGTGTGCGTCGGTTCAAGCTTGGCGTTAGCCCTTTCACAGGCGCATGGATCGAGAGGGCGCGCGTATAGGCACAATGAACGGGATAGGTTAGCTAAGCCGAATGAAAATCCCGAACGTCAGGGGGGGTGGAAAACCCCGCGGGCTCCCGCATCGCCTCTTTGGTCGCCTTGGTGTTCCTCTTCGGCGCGGCCATCGCATTCCAGTACTCGACCCCATTTCAGCAATCCGTGTTCGGTCAACTTTCGGACTTCGTGAGGACGGCGGTCCGGGACCTGACGGCAACGAATCTTGTGCTGGGTGGATTTGCCTTTGCAGCGTGGCTGACCGTTGCCGTGGTCATGGGATTGGTGCTGTTCGGTGTCTGTCTATTGGTGGAAATCCTGCTTGATGGACCTCCAAAGAGTTGGCGCACGACTTTGACCGCAACAGCCCTGCAAGGGGTCGTTTTGATCTATATGGTCCTGCTCAATCCCTTTGTGGTCAAGATTCTGCCGGATACATGGGGACTTCAGCCCCTGCTCCGCATCAGCCAAGCCACCCTGCCGGCCTGGCTCGCCCCAGCCGCGCCGATCATGCTCGCGGTGTTCAGTCTGTTTGTCTTCAACCTGTCCCAATACTGGGCTCACCGCGCCCAGCACGCGATCCCCTGGCTTTGGCGATTCCACGCGGTGCACCACAGCGTTCGCGACATGGATTCCATTAATAGCTACGTGCATCCGGTCGATGGGCTCAGTTGGCAGCTGGCCCGTAGCACCCTGCTGCTCTTCATCGTGATCGATTTTCAGCTGCTGGTGTGGATCGGGGGCATGATGCTCATTCAAGACCGCTTCCTTCATACGCGCGCCAACGTAAACTTCGGCGTTTTCAAGGATGTGCTGATCGACAATCGCCATCACTTCATCCATCACAGCACTGATCCGCGTGATTTCAACAAGAATTTCTCGGCGTGGTTCACGTTCTGGGACATCGTCTTCGGGACGTATGCGCCACCAAGAGACATATCGCTCATCACCACGGGTCTGGACGATCGCATGCCGCCACGAACAATCTGGCAGTTTATTTCCGCGCGTCTCGACCCCGACCCCACCTGGCGACCGGACCGCGATCTCGTCCTGATCAAGGGCGAGAGCGTCGCAACGCGGGATGATCAGCCTCGACCTAGCGATAAAGCGCTGGTCGCAGGGGACTGAGGACCCAAAGGCGCTCCGCTGGCCCGAGCCGTTTTTCCGTCAAGCTCAGGCGGCGCTGTCGGGCGCCGCCTTCTTGGACTTGGTCTCGGAATAGATCAGCAGCGGCTGGGCCTTGCCCTCGATGACCTCGGCGTTGACGACCACCTCCTCGACGCCTTCGAAGGTGGGCAGTTCGAACATGGTCTCCAGCAGAATGCCTTCCAGGATGGAACGCAGGCCGCGGGCGCCGGTCTTGCGGGTGATGGCCTTCTTGGCCACCGCGATCAGGGCGTCGTCGGTGAACGTCAGATCGACATTCTCCATCTCGAACAGACGCTTGTACTGTTTGACCAGCGCGTTCTTGGGCTCGGTCAGGATGGTGACCAGCGCCGGCTCGTCGAGGTCCTCCAGCGTCGCCAGAACGGGCAGACGGCCGATGAACTCGGGGATCAGGCCGAACCGCATCAGATCGTCCGGCTCGACGCCCTTGAGGATGTCGCCGGTGCGGCGCTCGTCGATTTCCTTGACCTTGGCGCCGAAGCCGATCGAGGCCCCGTCGCCGCGGGCCGCGATCACCTTCTCCAGGCCGGCGAAGGCGCCGCCCACGATGAACAGGATGTTGGCGGTGTCGACTTGCAGGAACTCCTGCTGGGGATGCTTGCGGCCGCCCTGCGGGGGCACGGAGGCGACGGTGCCCTCCATGATCTTCAGCAGGGCCTGCTACACGCCCTCGCCCGAGACGTCGCGGGTGATCGAGGGGTTGTCGGACTTGCGGCTGATCTTGTCGATTTCGTCGATATAGACGATGCCGCGCTGGGCGCGTTCGACATTGTAGTCGGAGGCCTGGAGCAGCTTGAGGATGATGTTCTCGACGTCCTCGCCCACATAACCGGCTTCGGTCAGGGTCGTGGCGTCGGCCATGGTGAACGGCACGTCGATGATGCGCGCCAGCGTCTGGGCCAGCAGCGTCTTGCCCGAGCCGGTCGGCCCGATCAGCATGATGTTCGACTTGGCCAGTTCGACGTCGTTGTTCTTCGTCGCGTGGTTCAGGCGCTTGTAGTGGTTGTGGACCGCCACCGAGAGCACCTTCTTGGCGTGGCTCTGGCCGATGACGTAGTCGTCCAGGACCTCGCGGATCTCCTTGGGCGACGGCACGCCGTCCTTGGCCTTGGAGAACGAGATTTTGTGCTCTTCACGGATGATGTCCATGCACAGTTCGACGCATTCATCGCAGATGAACACGGTCGGCCCGGCGATGAGCTTGCGCACCTCATGCTGGCTCTTCCCGCAGAACGAGCAGTAGAGCGTGCTTTTGGCGTCTGTGCCGGCGGCTTTGGTCATCGAGTCTTCTCACTCCCGCGGTTCGCCCCGATATGGGGCTAACGCGCATCCTTCGCGTTTGATTCCCGGACAATGGGCGCAAAGGTCTTCAAAAATTGACAATCACCCATACCGACGCCCGCCACAACCCCGGCCAGGCGCGGCCGGAGTCCGAAGCGGACATCACACTGTTGAGGGAGATCGCGGCGAATGTCTGACATGGGAAGCCCGGCCCTGATTCACCAGCCGCCCCGCAAGGATCAGGCCATCGTCGCCTTCGATTTCGACGGCACCCTGACCGTTCGCGACAGTTTCACCGCCTTCCTGCGCTGGCGGGCCGGGGCCGGCGGCTGGTACGGCGGGCTGGCGCGGATGGCGCCGGACCTGGCGGGCTACATCGGGCATCGTGACCGGGGCCGGCTGAAGGCCGCCTCTGTGCGGGAATTCCTGAAGGGCGTGCCCCGCGTGCAGCTTGAAGCCGACGCCGAAGCCTTCGCCGGTCAGGTCTGGCCCGGCTTCCTGCGGTATGACGCCCTCGCCTGCTGGAAGGACTGGGGTCAGAGGGGGGCGTATCGCGTCATCGTCACGGCCAGCCCCGAAACCACCGTGGCTCCGTTCGCGAGGCGGTTGGGGGCGGACGCCCTGCTGGGCACCCAACTGGTGTTCGACGGCGACGACCGGGTGACGGGGGTCTTCGCCGGCCCCAACTGCCGGGGCGAGGAGAAGGTGCGGCGGCTTCGGGCGGCGTTCGGTGACGATATGCGGCTGGCGGCGGCCTATGGAGACACCACGGGCGACACGGAGATGCTGGCCATCGCGGACGAGGCCGGATTCCGGCGGTTCAAGGGCTGACGCGACCGTCAGCGACCTTCGGCATCCACGTCGAAGACCATGGGCTTGCCGCGCGAGGTGGGGTTCCAGCCGGCTTCGATCACCGCCGTCACCGCGTTGCGGATATGGTCGGGGTTCACGAACTGCTTTTCGGTGTCCGGACGTCCGTTGGGACGCAGGGGCGGCGGGAACTGCACGATGGCCTCGCGCTTGAAGTCGGCCAGCCGCAGGGTCACGGCTATGCCCTCCCACTTGCCGCCGCTCAGGGGCCGGGGCTGTCGCCGCAGGTCCCAATGGTAGATGTCGCCGTCGACCTCGACGGTCCCGCTGTTGTCTCGCGTCTGCATGACGTCCTGATAGCACAAAGAAAAAGACGCGCCGTCGCCGGCGCGCCCTTTCATGGTTGTTGCGGCTCCCGGGGTCGTCAGACGGTCTTCACCCCGTCGCTGTCGGCCTGCTCGCGGCGGTCGTAGACGTGGTCGACGACGCCCCAGGCCTTGGCTTCCTCGGCGCTCATGAAGTGGTCGCGGTCGAGGGTCTTCTCGACCTCCTCATAGGTCCGGCCGGTGTGGTGGACGTAGATCTCGTTGAGGCGGCGCTTCGTGTAGCGGATGTCGGCGGCGTGCAGTTCGATGTCCGACGCCTGGCCGCGGAAGCCGCCCGAGGGCTGGTGCACCATGATGCGGGCGTTCGGCAGGGCCACGCGCTGGCCGGCGGCGCCCGCGGCCAGGATCAGCGAACCGGCCGAGGCGGCCATGCCCATGCAGACGGTCGAAACCGGCGAGCGGATGTATTGCATGGTGTCGTAGATCGCCAGCGCCGAGGACACCTGTCCGCCGGGGCTGTTGATATACATGCTGATTTCCTTCTTCGGGTTCTCCGACTCGAGAAACAGCAGCTGGGCGCAGATCAGCGAGGCCATGGTGTCCTCGAAGGGACCGGTCAGGAAGATGATCCGTTCCCGCAACAGGCGCGAGAAGATGTCGAAGGACCGTTCACCCCGGCTGGACTGCTCGACCACCATGGGGACGAGGTTCATGTTCATCAGTTCGATGGGATCGCGCATATGGGCCTTCTCGGGATGCTGGGGCGCGGCGACTCGGCTGACGCCGAGGCCGGGTCCAGCATATCGCGTTGCGGAGCCGGCGATGCAAGCGAACCCGACTTGCCGCTTCCTTACTCCGCTTCCTCGGCGACCGCGTCGGCCCGGGCCCTTCGCATCATCTGATCGATGATTTCCCCGCCGCGCGCATTGGCGCCCACGCTGTTCTGCTCGACACCGTAGAGCGCGCGGAGATAGTCCATGTCCCAGTCGGTCAGCCCCGGCGTGGCCGGGTCCGTGAAGACATTCAACACCGTATCGAAGGAGGCGACATCCGCCGCCGGGTCCACCTGGGCCAGCGAGACGAGGGCGCAATAGTCCGCCAGCTGCGCCAGGGTGACTCCCGTCGCCTTGTCCGCGTCGATCACGATGATGGCCTTGAACAGGTCGTCGCGGATATCCGTCCGGATGCGGGACGCGCGCGAGACGGCCGTTGACGGCGCATCATAGCCGGGCAGTCGCGTCGCCAGGGCGCCCGACTCGGAATCCACCGGCGCGCTGATGTGCCACCATCGGACCGGCGCGTCTGACGTCCTGAACTCGTCAAGGGCGCGCAGCGACCGGGTCATTCCCGACCCACCGGGCCTGAAGGCCCCTCGCCGCTCCTGCACGATGATGTCCGCCAGCGCGCGGCCATCGTCGGCGGCGATGATGAGCACATTGGGAGTGCACCCGGGCTCGCCCGCGGTCACCCCGAGTTCCCGGGCGATGTCCGAGGTCCGGTCGACGATATACCGGGCGAATTCGGCGCGCAGATTGACGACGCCGATACAGACCGGGCGATTCCAGCGCGCCGGTCCCCGAACACCCGCCGGGGCGGCGATCTCGCCCACGAAATCCTGAATGACCGAACGCAGCCGCCGGGCCTCGACCTCCACGTCCTCGAGTTGGGCCGGTTCCTGGGTCGGCGGAGCCTGGACCGGCGCCTGAACCTGGATCAACAAGCCCGCCGCAAGCACCAGAGCTGAGAACGACATGGAATTTCCTCCCGCAAGACGGGAGCAGAGCTAGATAGACAAGATGGCTGGACGGGGGCCGGTTTGTTTCAGGACGGAAGCACGGCTGACAGACAGGGTTCGCCCTGCGGTCACTCCACGGGCGGCGTTTCCTCCACCGGTCTCCCGGCGGCCTCGCGCCGGTCGCGGGTCACGGCATCGGCCACGGCCCGGACCTGGCTGTTGCGGTTGATGCGCAGCTGATCGTGCTCGTAGCGGGCGGTCAGGTAAGTACGGTCCCAGTCGGTCAGGCCCGCCGGGGCCGAGGCAGGATCCCCGAACAGGTTCAGAATGGTGCGATAGCCCCCGATGTCCGCGTCGACGTCGATCTGGGCCAGGGCCACAAAGGCCACATAGTCGGCCAGTTGCACCAGATTGGCGCCCCCCAGCCGATCGACGTCGATGATCACGATCGAGCGCACCATGCTGTCGCGAATCTGGGTCCGCAGGCGCGTGGCGCCGGTGATGCGTATCTCCGGCGCCGCCGGGCGGCCGGTTGAGGGATCGATGTCTCCGGGCAGCCGCACGGCCCGCCCGCCCGACTCCGTGTCAATCGGCAGACTGGTCTGCCACCACCGGACGGGCCTTTCGTCCGTGCGGAACGCCCGGAAGGCGGCGGTTCCGGCGTCGGTGCCGTTGTGGCGCAGATCGAAATTCCGCGGACGGTCCTCGACCAGGGCCGAGGCCAGGCCCGCGCCGTCCACCGTGCCGACGATCAGGATGTTCGGGCGGCAGCCCGGCTCGCGCGCATCGACTCCCAGCTCACGCGCCACGTCGGAAACCCGGTCGATCACATACCGGGCCACCTCCGCGCGCAGGTTGACGGCGCCGACGCAGATCGGCCGGTTCCACCGGGCCAGTCCGCGGTTGTTGGCGGGCTGGGACACCTCGGTGACGAAGTTACGGACCAGGGCCTCGAGCTGACGGCCCTCGACGACGACGTCGCCAAGCTGCTCGGACGGCTCCGGTGGCGCCGTCCGTGCGGAGGGATCCTGCGCCGAGGCCGTACCGGCCGCGAGCGCGAAGGTCAGGGCCAGAGCGGCGGACAAGGACGACATCGGAACCCCTTCCCGGAAAGCGCAGTCACCCTGACTCCGTCACACGGCCTGGTCAAACCGCGGTGAGCGGGCGCCTCCGGCCATCTCACTGTACGGTCGGCGATTCCTCGACCGGTTTCCCGGCGGCCTCGCGCCGGTCGCGGGTCACGGCCTCGGCCACGGCCCGGACCTGGCTGTTGCGGTTGATGCGCAGCTGATCGTGCTCGTAGAGGGCGGTAAGATAGGATCGATCCCAGTCTGTCAGGCCCGCCGGGGCGGAGGCCGGATCGGCGAACAGGTTCAGAATGGTCGGAAACGCCGAGCTGTCGGCTTCGGCGTCGACCTGGGCCAGGGCCACCAGCGCCAGATAGTCGGCCAGCTGGACCAGGTTGGCGCCGGCCAGCCGCTCGACATCGACGATGATGATCGATCGCACCATGTCGTCGCGGATCTGGGTCCGCAGGCGCGAGGCGGAGAAGACGCGGATAATCGGCGCGCCCTCGTCGCCCGGCAGCCGAACCGCGCGCTCGCCATTGTCGGAGTTGATCGGCATGCTGATCTGCCACCAGCGCACCGGACGCGCTTCCGTCCGGAAATTGCGGAACGCCCGCGTCCCGGCGTCGGTGCCGTTGTGGCGCAGATCGAAATTGCGCGGCCGATCCTCGACGATGGCCGAAGCCAGGGCCGCGCCGTCGTCGGCGGCCACGATCAGGATATTGGGCCGGCAACCGGGCTCGCCGGCCTGGACGTCGAGTTCACGGGCGAGGTCCGAGATGCGGTCGATCACATATTGCCCCACGTCGTTGCGCAGATTGACGGCGCCGACGCAGATCGGCCGGTTCCATCGCGCCAGGCCGCGGTTGTTGGCCGGCTGGGATACCTCGGTGACGAAGTCGCGGACCAGCGCCTCGAGCTGACGGCCCTCCACGACCACGTCATCCAGCTGGGTGGTCGACTGGGGTCGGGGCGACTGTGCGGACGGCGCCTGCGCCGCGGCCGCCCCGGCGCCGAGCGCGAGGGTCAGGGCGAGAACAGCGGACAACGGCGACATGGCAACCCCCAAGGCTGAGAAACCCCGCGCTCACCCTGATCTCGCCACACAGACGGGTCAATCATGAAAAATACCACCCCGGCGTGAATAGCGTCCGGCGGACTACGGCTGTTCTTCCCGTTCGACCGCGCCGTCGCGATAGGCGTGGGCTATGGCGGAGGCGACCGCCTGGACCTGGGAGCGCTGATTGACGCGATAGGTTTGCGAACGGCGATCATACAGCCCATGCAGATAGGCGCGGTCCCAGCCGGTCAGACCCGTCGGCGCCGTAACCGGATCGTCGAACAGGTTCAGGATGGTGTCGAACCCGCCGGTTTCAGCGTCGGAATCGACCTGGGCCATGGCCACCAGCGCCACATAGTCGCCGATCTGTTCCAGGCTGGCGCCGTTCAGGCGATCCACATCGAGGACGATGAACACCCGCAGCAGGATGTCCTCGGTCTGGTCATTCAGGCGGGAGGGCGCGCTGATCCGGTTGGCCGGCGCATATTCCTGGGCTGACGGTCCGTTGGCGTTGGCCCCGCTGCCGGCGACGTCGCCGGGTAGGCGCACCACCCGGTCGCCGGTCTCGCGGTGGACCGGCATGCTGACGTGCCACCAGCGGATCGGCCGGTCCCCGCCGACAAAATCGCGCAGTCTCGCCGATCCACGGTCCATGCCGGCGCCGCCGACCCGGAACAGCCGGGGGCGTTGCGCGACGAAGGCCTCCGTGAAGCCGGCGCCGCCGGTCGTGGCGACGATCAGGACGCTGGGATGGCAGTCGGGCTCATGGGCCCGCAGGCCCAGCTCGCGCGCCACGTCGGAGACCCGGTCGGCGAGATATTGGGCGACCCCGGATTCCAGATTGACGACGCCGACGCACATGCCGTCCTTCCAGCGGGCCAGGCCGCGCCGGCGCGCGGGCGCCGCGACCAGATCGACGTATTCCTCGGTGGCTTCGTCCAGCCGACGGGCGTCGACCACCACATCTTCGAGCCGGACGGGATCCTGGGAGGCCGCGACCGGGGGCGCCGGAGCGGCCATGGCGGCCTGGGGGCTAGTCAGAAGGGCGGCGGCCAGAAGAGCGTACAACATCTGCGTGTTCCCGTCAGGAGATACACGGGATATAGCAGTGTTCCGATCCTCTGGAAATACGGCGTCGCGAACCGGGCCCGGGCTTCATCCGTCAGGGTTCTTCGAGATCTTCCGGCTCGACCGCGCCGCCGCGGTAGGCGCTGGCGATGGCGGCGGCGACCGCCTGGACCTGGGCGCGCTGGTTGATGCGGTGCGTCTCGGACCCGATGTCGTATAGGCCCTCCAGATAGGCCCGGTCCCAGCCCGTCAGGCCCGTCGGGGCCGTGGCGGGGTCGTCGAACAGGTTCAGGATGGTGTCGAAACGGCCGGTGTCGGCGTCGGGATCGACCTGGGCCATGGCCACCATGGCGACGTAGTCGCCCAGCTGCTGCAGGGTCGCGCCGTTCAACTGGTCGACATCGACGATGATGAAGACCCGCTTCAGATGGTCCGCATACTGGGTGGTCAGCCGCGACGCCGCGTGGATCGCCGTGGTCGGCGCATACTCCTGCGCGGAGGTGGCGCCCCACCCTCCGCCGCCCGTGCCGGACCCGGCCACGAACCCCGGAGGACGCACCACCGGAAGGCCGGTCTCGCTGTCCACTGGCAGGCTGACGTGCCACCAGCGCACCGGCCGTTCCTCGCGGATGAAATCGCGCAGCTCAGCGCCGCCGCGGTCCATCCCCGCCGCACCGACGCGGAACAGCCGGGGACGCATCGCAACGAACTGCTCGGTGAAGCCGGGGCCGTCGCTGGTGGCGACGATCAGGACGCTGGGATGGCATCCGGGCTCGTGGGCCCGAAGGCCCAGACCGCGCGCCACGTCCGAAACCCGGTCCGCCAGATACTGCGCCGTCCCGGCCTCCAGATTGACGACGCCGACGCACATGCCGTCCTTCCAGCGGGCCAGGCCTCGCCGGGGCGCCGGGGCGGCGACCCGATCGACATAGTCCTCGGCGGCCTCGTCCAGCCTGCGGGCGTCGACCACGACGTCTTCCAGCCGGACCGCGTCTTGCGAGACCGGCGGGGTCTGGGCCGGAGCGGACTGGGGCGACGCCAGCAGGGCCGCGGCCATCAAGGCATACAACATATGGGTGTTCCAGGTTGGCTACACCCGGAGCGTACCAGCGTTCCGCGCATCGGGGAATGAGGCGTGCAACCCGGTCCGGACATGCAAACCCCGCCCCGGCAGGACCGGGGCGGGGCGGATGCCGTCAGGCGGGAGGCCGAACCTAGAGTTCGTCGTCTTCCTTGAGCAGCTCTTCCTTGGTGATCGGCGTGTCGGTGACCTTGGCCTGGTCGAAGATCAGGTCGCAGACCTTCTCCTCATAGATCGGGGCGCGCATCTGGGCGGCGGCGTTGGGGTTCTGGCGATAGAAGTCCAGCACCTGACGCTCCTGGCCCGGATAGTTGCGGGCCTCGTTCATGATGGCGTTGTTCAGCTCCTGGTCGGTGATCTGGACGTTGTTGGCGCGGCCGATCTCGGCCAGCACCAGACCCAGACGCACGCGGCGCTCGGCGATCTTGCGATATTCGTCCTTGAGCTTCTTCTCGGACTTCTTGGCGTCCTCCGGCGGCAGACGGCCGGCGTCCTTGTCGGCCTGGACCTGCTGCCAGATGCCGTCGAACTCGGCCTCGACCATTTTGGGCGGCAGGGCGAAGTCGTGGGCCTTGTCGAGAGCGTCCAGCAGGGCGCGCTTCAGCTTGAAGCGGGCCGCGCCCGTGTACTGCTGGTTCAGATTGGTGCGCAGCAGCTCCTTCAGCTTGTCCAGCGACTCGATGCCGATGCGCTTGGCGAAATCCTCGTCGATCACGGCGGGGACCTCGGCCTTGATGGCCTTGACCTTTACGTCGAAGGTCACGGCCTTGCCCGCCAGATGGGCGGCCTGGTAGTCCTCGGGGAAGGTGATGTTGAGCACCTTCTCGTCGCCGACCTTGGCGCCCTTCAGCTGCTCCTCGAAGCCGGGGATGAAGCGGTTGGAGCCGATCACCAGCTGGGTGTCTTCCGCCGCGCCGCCCTCGAAGGGTTCGCCGTCCAGCTTGCCCAGGAAGTCGATGGTGACCTCGTCGCCCTCGGCGGCCTTGACGGTCTTGCCCTTCTTGTCCTCGTACGACTTGGCCTGTCCGGCCAGCTCGGTCAGGGCCTCGTCCAGATCGGCGTCCGACGCCTCATAGGTCGGGCGTTCCAGCTTCAGCTTCTTGATGTCGGTCGGGGTGAAGTCGGGCATGACTTCCAGGGCCATTTCGTAGGCCAGGTCTTCCTGACCGGCGATGACCTTGTCCATGTCCGAGGTCAGTTTCATCTCGGCGGGCGCGGCCGGACGCACCTTGGCGTCGTCCAGCGCCTTCTGGCTCGAGGTGTTCAGTGCGTCGTTGACGATCTCGCCCATCAGGTCGCGGCCGAAGGTCTTCTTGACGTGCGACATCGGGACCTTGCCGGGACGGAAGCCCTTCAGCTTCATCTGCGGCGCGACTTCCTTCAGCTTGGCGTCCAGCTTCTGGTTCAGCTCGGCGGCGGGAATGGTCACCGCGATGACGCGGCTGAGACCTTCGTTGGACTTTTCGACGACTTGCATGGTCGGGATTCTGACGCTCTGTGGCGGCGCCCTTGGGGGCAGGCGCTGCGCTGTGTGGGTAAAGCAACAAGGGCCGCCCTTGGAGGCGGCGCCTTTGAAGCCCGCCCTTATGTCGATGACCGTCCGAAAGGTCAACGTGAGACGACGGTTTCGGCGAATGCCCGCGCCCGCTATCTAGGCGGGATGAGTCCCTCCCCCGCCCCCATCGGCGTCGCCGTCTTCCCGGTCACGCCCCTGCAACAGAACTGCACCCTCGTCTGGTGCCGCAACACGATGAAGGCCGCGATCATCGATCCGGGCGCCTCTGTCGACGGCCTGCTGGGCGCGGTGGCGAAACAGGGGCTGACGCTCGACGCCATCTGGATCACCCACGGCCACCTCGACCACGCCGGCGGCGCGGCCGAGATGCAGGAGAAGACCGGCCTCGACATCATCGGCCCGCATCCGGACGACCAGTTCTGGATCGACGGCATCCCGGCCCAGGGCCAGATGTACGGCCTGCCCGAGGCGCGCAGCTTCACCCCGACCCGCTGGCTGGCCGATGGCGATACGCTGACACTCGGCGAGACCACCTGGGAGGTCTACCACTGCCCCGGCCACACCCCCGGCCATGTGATCTTCTTCAATCGCGAGGCCCGGTTCGCCCAGGTCGGGGACGTGCTGTTCCAGGGCTCTATCGGCCGCACCGACTTCCCGCGCAGCGACCACGCCAGCCTGCTGAACGCCATCGTCACCAAGCTGTGGCCGCTGGGCGACGACGTCACCTTCGTGCCGGGCCACGGCCCGACCTCGACCTTCGGGGCCGAGCGCCGCGGCAATCCGTTCGTGTCGGACGCCGCCATGCGCGGAACCCCGATCGCCCGGCCGGCGACCGGTCCATCCTGAGACACGGCCACATCCAATCGTGATTGAACGGCGCCCCCCGCCGCCGCGTTCTCTCTTCCAGAAGGAGAGAACCATGACCTACATCGAGCCCGACAGCCCCGGCGGCCAGCCGGAGATCATGCCGCCGGACACGCCCGGACCGGACATCGATCCGTCCGACACCCCCGAGGAAATGCCGCAGCAGGACCCCGGCGGCGGCGGGCCTGGCGACTCCCGCCCCTATGGCGGCGCCTGACCGCCCACGCCAAGTCCCTGTGATTCGTTCGCAATTGTGTGACCGGCGATCCGGAACCGGAGGGGAGGCAGAGGGTTCTGTTGGCAACCTCTACCGTCGCCACGAAAGGATACCCCAGATGGCTCAAGGCCAGCCCACCCGAGCATCCGGCGTCTCCAAGCGGGGCTTCGCCTCGATGGACCCCGAGCGCCAACGCGAGATCGCCCGCAAGGGCGGCGCCAGCGTGCCGAGCGAAAAGCGCAGCTTCTCCCAGGATCGCAGCCTGGCCGCCCAGGCCGGGCGCAAGGGCGGCGAAGCCTCCCATGGCACGCGAACCCGCGAGACCCCGCCCGTCGTCAAGTAGGGCGGTTCCAGACCTGAAAAGGCGGCGACCGACGCCCGGTCGCCGCCTTTTTTGCGTTCAGGCTTCCAGAAGCGCCAGGGCCACCGACGGCGCCGGACTGACCTCGAATCCTGACACGGTCCAGCCCGCGGCCCCTGCCAATTCCCGCACCGAGGCCTCGGTGTATTTCCGCGAGCTTTCGGTATGGATCGTCTCGCCGCGCGCAAAGGCGAAGCGGCGACCGTCCAGCGGTACGGTCATGTCGCGGGTCGCCTCGAGATGCATCTCCATCCGCGAGGCCGAGGCGTTCCGATGATCCGCGACGGTGCGTTCATGGCAGTCCCCTCCGACATTGATCCGATCGCCGTCAGGCGAGAAGGGTCACGCTTTGTTCTATTTAGGTGAGACATGGCGACCGTTCAATGAACGGCGCGCTCAAAGCGTTGCGATGGCCTGCAAAACTTCATCGACGGCCTGTTCCGTGGTCGCCCAGGAACAGACGAACCGCACCGAGCCGTCGTCGAAGCGGTAGCAGGCCCAGCCCGCCGCGTTCAGCCGCGCGTGCGCCCCGGGAGGCATGCGCACGAACACCGCATTGGCCTCGACGGGATGGGCCAGGGCGAAGGGCGAACGCGTGGCTATGCCCTCAGCCAGCCGCAGCGCCATCAGATTGGCGTGGGCCGCGCCCGACTCCCAGTCGCCGCTCTCAAGCAGGCCGAGGATGGGGGCGGCGAGGAACCGGGTCTTGGAGGCCGTCTGCCCCGCCTGCTTCAGCCGGTTGTCGACCCTGCGCGCCAGCGACCTGTCGAACATGACGAGGGCCTCGGCGCAGTTGGCTCCGGCCTTGGCCCCGCCGAACACCAGCACATCGACGCCCAGCCGGGCGATCTGCGTCAGGTCGAATCCCGCCGCCGCCGCATTGGCCAGCCGCGCCCCGTCCATGTGCACGCCATGGCCCCGCAGCTTCACCGGCTCGATCAGGTGGCGCAGTTCTTCCTCGGTATAGACCGTGCCGTATTCGGTGGACTGGGTCAGGCTCAGCGCCGCCGGAGGCTGACGGTGGCCGACCTCGGGCTCGTCGAGGATGGCCTGAAGCGCCTTCGGTTCGATCTTGCCCGAAAGCCCCGGCAGGCCGATCAGGCCGACGCCGGATCCGAAGAAGCCGGGCGCGCCGGTCTCGTCGGTGCAGACATGGGCCGCGTGATGCGCCATCACCGCCTCGTGCGGCCAGGCCAGCATCGACAGGGCGATGGCGTTGGCCGCCGTGCCGGAGAAGACGAACCGGATCTCGGCGTCGGCGTCCAGCCGCTGGCGGATCAGATCGGCGGCGCGGGCGGTGACGTCGTCGGCGCCATAGGCCCGGGCATAGCCCTCGTTGGCGGCGATCAGCGCCTCCAGGGCGGCCGGGGCCATGCCGGCGGTGTTGTCAGACCCGAAGTCGTAGCGCACCCGTCAGTCTCCCTGTGGCTCGACCGCCGCCGTGGTGACGAGGCGGGTAAAACTCGCGCCCTTTGACGGCACCTCGACCTGGTGCGGGAAGGGTATCTCGATCCCGGCGGCGTCCAGCGCCTCCTTGCCGCCCTGCATCAGGTCGGCCTGGGACTGCCACCAGTCGCCCGAAGCGACCCAGGCGTGCAGGGTGATCTGGACCGCGCTGTCCAGCAGCCCCGTCACGCCCGTCCAGGGCGCGGGATCCGGCAGCACCTTGTCATGGGCCTCGGCCACGCCCGCCAGCACGGCCCTCGCCGCATTGAGGTCCTCCGCATAGGCGACGGTGAAATTGATCTCGACCCGCCGGGTCTTCTGGCCCGACAGGTTCAGGATCACGTCGCCCAGCACCTTGGAATTCGGGACCACGATCTTGTGGTTGTTGGCGTTGGACATCTGGGTGGTGAACAGGTCCAGCCGTTGCACCGAGCCGGCGACGCCGCCGATATCGATCACGTCGCCGACCTTGTAGGGCCGCAGCACCAGCAGCAGCACGCCCGCCGCCACGTTCGACAACGTCCCCTGCATGGCCAGGCCGACGGCCAGTGACGCCGCGCCCAGCACGGCGATGATCGAGGTGGTCTGGACGCCCAGCCGCTGCAGGACGGCGATCAGGCCGACGATATAGACGACCACCCGCACCACCTGCACGGCGAAGCTGAGCACCGTCTGGTCGTGGCGAAATCCCCGGACCCGCGACAACGCCCGTCGCGTCGCGCCCGAGACCCATCGCGCCGCGAATACGGTGGCGATCAGGATCAGGACGGCGATGGTCAGGTTGATCGCGAGATCGCCGGCCATCTCGGTCAGCTTGGCGATCATGACCGTATCGACGGCCGTGGCCTTCTCGCCCGCGGCGAGGGCCTGGCTGAAGGAAGGAATGAGGGACGTCATGGGCCGGGTCTAACAACTCCGTCCCGATTTGGAACCCCGTCGGGCGTGCAAACGCCCCGGAGGTCTCCCTCCGGGGCGGTCTTCGTGCAGTCGGCTTGTCCTAGTTGAACAGGCCCGCGATCACGGCGGTGATCAGGCCGCCGGCGACGCCGGCGAGGACCACGTCATTGCCGCTGCGGACGTAGTGGTATCCGCGGGGCGGCGCGCGCAGGCCGTACTGGCCGTAGTTGCTGACCACATACTGGTTCGAGCGGTAGTAGGTCGGCATCTGCTGGCCGTAGGCCCACTGGCGGGTCTGGTAGCCGCGCGGCGGCTGATAGCGGCCCGCGTTGTAGCGACGCTGCGGCTGCTGCCAGCGGCCATAGGCCCGCTGGTCCTGACGGAATTCGCGGCGGTCATCGCGGCTGTCCTGACGCCATTCACGGCGGTCGTTGCGATTGTCGCGACGGTCGTCACGGCGATCCTCGCGGCGGTCGCCTCGGTCGTCACGGCGGTCGTCGCGACGGTCGTCACGATGGTCCTGCCGTTGATCATAGCCGCCACGCGACTGGGCCTCGGCGGCGGAGGCCATGCCCAGCGAGCTCATGGCGAGCGTCGCGGCGATGGCGGCGGTGAGAATCTTCTTCATGAGACGTCTCCAGGTGCGGCCGAAAGATTTCGACTTGCCCGCACTCTGGGACCGGAGGGTTGAGCCGGGTCTGAACCGCCCTGGTCACCTGCCGTTCACAACGGCGTCGCCTTTCGAACGCCTTTGACGCCGATCAGGCGGCCGCGGCGGTCTCGCCGGCGTCGACCAGCGCCCGGATGGCCGACCGCCCGCCGCCGACCCGGTTCATGACCTTGGCGAGGGCGGCGAAGTCGATGGGCTTGTTCAGATAGGCGTCGGCGCCGGCGTCCAGCCCCGCCGCATGGTCCTCGCTGCGGGCCGAGGCCGACAGGACGACGATGGGCGTGTCATGGTTCGGTCCCTCGCCCGCGCGGATCGCCCGGGTGGCGGTCAGTCCGTCCATCACGGGCATGTTCACATCCATGATGATCAGGTCGAAGCGTTGCTCCTCCGCCGCCTCGATTGCGATCTGGCCGTTTTCGGCGGTGGCCGAGGCATGGCCGGCGGAACCCATCCAGGCTTCGAGGATCATGCGGTTGACCGGATGGTCCTCGACGACCAGCACGCTGAGCGCCCGCCCGTCCTCGATCTCGGCGTGAATCGGTTCGGCGGCCGCCTGGCGCGCCCATTCGACGACATCGGCCTCGACCGAGAAGGTGAAGGTCGAGCCTTCCCCCAGGGTCGACACCACGCTGATGTCGCCGTCCATGATATTGGCCATGCGCCGCGAGATGGTCAGGCCCAGGCCCGTGCCGCCGAAGCGGCGGGTCGAGGAGGCGTCGACCTGGGTGAAGGGCTGGAACAGCCGCGCCAGATCGTCCGGCGCGATGCCGGCGCCGGAATCGGTGACGGCGAAGTCGAAACGGACGCGGCCGGCGTCCAGCCGCTCGCCGCGCACGACATAGGAGACCTCGCCCGTGTCGGTGAATTTGACGGCGTTGGAGAGCAGGTTGTGGATCACCTGGCAGACGCGCAGCGGGTCGCCGCGCACCACGGCCGGGATATCGCCCTCGAACCGGGCCGAGAAGGTCAGACCCTTGGCCTCGGCCTGGGCCTGGAACGGGCCGGTCACCCGCTTGTGCAGATCCTCCACCGACACATCGACCATTTCGAAGGTCATCTTGCCGGCCTCGATCTTGGTCATGTCGAGGATGTCGTTCAGCAGGCTCAGCAGATTGTCGCCCGAGTTGCGGATGATCGACAGATAGTCCCGCTGGGTCGGCTCCAGCCGGGTGGCGGCCAGCAGCTGGGCCGCGCCCAGCACGCCGTTCATCGGCGTCCGCAGTTCGTGGGAGATGACGCCGAGGAAGTTGGACTTGGCGTCGCTCGCGGCGTTGGCCTTGTCGCGGGCGGCCTCCAGCTCCTCGATCAGATGGGCCTGATGCTCCTGGAAGGCGCGGATCCGCTCCTCGCGCAGCATGGTCATCATCACCAGCACCACAAGACCCGAGGCGGCCAGGGGAATGATGGCCAGGAAGGGCCAGAACAGCGGTCCGCCCCACATGCTGATCAGGATGACCGTGGCCGCCACGCCGTAGGGCGAGGAGATCACCAGGGCCTGACGCGGCGAGGCGCGCAGCTGCGAAAACACCAGCACATAGCCGCAAACGAGCAGGGTCGCGGCGAGCGCGGGACCGAACGGATGGCCGGAATACCAGGCGATCAGGGGCGCTGTGGCCCAGGCGGCGGTGGTCGCGGTGGCGACGGCGGGAAACACCAGGCCCCAGCCGGAGCCGACCCGGTCGCTGATCCGCTTCTCGACGGCGCCGCGGATAGCGCCGGCGGCGACGGTGCCGACGAACCACAGGGCCGCGCTGCTGGCGCCGACGGTCGCCAGCAGGCCCAGCGCCCAGGTGCCGATGATCATGTAGCGGAGGTATTGGGTCTGGAGAATTGCGCGCAATGCCTGCGCGGCCTCGCCGGCTCCGGGCTCGCCAGTGGTCGACTTGACGATGCCGTCGGATTCAACCATTGCGCCCAGCCCTCGTTTACCCCGACCGGGACGCTAGAAGGAAGATTCTAAGACGAGGTGAACGTGACTCGTCTGTCACGAATGAAGTTCAGCGAACTCAGGTGGCGGACCCCGCCGCCTCCGCCGGGGTCAGGGCCCTGATCGACAGGGCGTGCACCGCTCCCGCCAGTTCCTCCCTCAGCAGGCCGTTGACCGCCCTCTGGCGTTGAACCCGCCCCTGCCCCTCGAAAGCCGACGAAACCACCATCACATTGAAGTGGCTCTCCCCGCCCGGACGGCCGTCCATGCCACCTTCATGGTGGTGGCCGGCGTGCCGCGCGCTGTCATCCTCGATCTCCAGCCGGTCGGGCGACAGGCCCGCCGTCAGTTTTTCCCGGATAATCGTCGCAATCGGGCCTTCCGGCATGGGTGTGTCCTTGTTGGTGACCAATTCGACCTTACACTTGCACCGATGTCATCCGAGTTTGAATACAAGCCCCGCTTCAAGGACATGCGGATCAAGCCGCCGCGCCCCGAGGAGGAGGCGGCGGAGGCCGACGTCCTGCACCTCAAGCCCGGCGAAATCCGCTGCCAGTGGCCCGACTGCAGCAAGCCGGCGACGGCGCGCGCGCCCAAGTCGCGCGAGCGGCTGAACGACTTCTATGATTTCTGCCAGGGCCACGCCGGCGAGTACAACAAGGGCTGGAATTTCTACGCCGGCATGAGCGACGGCGAGGTCCGCGCGGCCAAGGAGAACGAGGCCATGACCGGCGGCCGCCCGACCTGGGAAATGAAAGCTGGAAAGTTCAGCCGCGAGGCCGCCGCCTTCGCCTCGAAGATGGGCACGTCCAACACGAAGGGCGCCGGCAGCTGGCAGGACAGTTTCGGCCTCTTCGGCCGCCGCATGAAGGAACAGGCGGGGCCCGACGGCGAGGACGGCCTGCGGCTGGGCAAGCTGGAACGCGCGGCCCTCGCCGACCTCGATCTGAACGCCCGGACCAGCAAGGCGGACATCAAGGCGCGCTATCACGAGATGCTGAAACGCTTCCACCCCGACCTGAACAAGGGCGACCGGGGCGCCGAGGCCAAGCTTCAGAACGTGATCAAGGCCTACAAGACGCTGAAAAAGGCGGGGCTGGCCTGATGTTCAGGCGACCGGACCGCGCCGCACGCGAGGACTGAATTCGTGCTGCAGCGCAACCAATGTTCGATGAAGCAGTTCTATCTGCCTGCAGCGCTTGGAGGCGCTATCCAGATGTTCCGCAACATCAAGAGACGCGATAACCGAAAACAACGGCTCTCCAGTTGGTTCGCCTGCGAACGTGACGGAGACATGCAGGCATTCGACTTCCACGGCGTCGCCTCGGGTGTCGGCCTCTATTTCCACGCCCTTCTGCGTGAACGCACCCTTCGCCGCGCAATCCGCGCCGCTGCCGGAAACGCCTGAACCTCTTCCCGATTGAGCCCTCGCCGGCTCCGATCTAGGCTTGCCTCATGGCGGCCCAGCCCCAGGTCGTGATCGTCGGCGCCGGCCCCGCGGGGCTGGCCGCGGCGCTGTTCCTGACCCGCCGGGGCGTCCAGGTCCGGATCATCGACGCCGCGCCCGAACCGACCCGGACCTCAAAGGCTCTTGGCGTCAATCCGCGCACCCTCTCCTTGTTGGAGGATACCGGCGTCACGGCGGCGATCGAGGCCGAAGGACAGGGCCTCGACACCCTGCGCCTGCACCGGCTGGGCCGGCCGCTCGCCACCCTGACCATCGATTGGGACGCCCTCGGCGTCGATCATCGCATGACCGTCCTGCCCCAGGCCCGGACAGAGGCCCTGCTGACCGAAGCCCTGGCCGCCTTCGGCGTGGTTCCCGAGCGCGGCCTCGGCCTGACCGGCCTGTCGCAGTCCGCCGACGCCGTCACGGCGACCCTGTCCGACGGCTCCGGCGTCACGGTCCCGGTCCTGTTCGCCGCCGACGGGGCCCATTCCGTCGCCCGCAAGGCGCTGGGCCTCGCCTTTCCCGGCGACGCCTGGGACGAACCGTGGCAGCTGATCGACGTCGATCTGACCGGCCCCGCCGCCGGCGAGGGCTGGATCGACCTGCGGCCGACCGGCCCCTTCGTCTGCCTGCCCTATTCGGGGACCACCTTCCGCCTGATCGGTTTCGGCCCGCCCCTTCTGGACTACCTGCCGGACGGCTGGAGCGCCGGGACGGTGCACTGGTCGTCGGCCTTCCGCATCTCGCACCGGATGGTCGAGGCCATGACCGTCGGCCGGGTCTGTCTGGGCGGCGACGCGGCCCATATCCATTCGCCGGTCGGCGCCCGCGGCATGAATCTGGGCATAGAGGACGCCTTCGTCTTCGCCGCCTGCGCCGCCGATTTCCTCGCCGGAGAGGCCGGGCGGCTCGAGGACTACGGCCGTCTCCGCCTGCCGATCGACGCCGCCGTCGTCCGCCGCGTCCGCGCCCTGACCTCGGCCGTGCGCGGGACGTCGGGGAGCGCCGACCTGCTGCGCCGTCTGATCCTTCCCGTGGTCGCCCGCCTGCCCTTCGTCTTCAACCGCGTGCTCAAGGTCGGCATGGGTCTCGACCACCCGGTGACGGTGCGGTAATCGCTGCGGCATGACCTCCCCGCTCGACGCCTCCCCCGATCCCCTCGTCACCCTGGAACCGCACCGCAAGGCGACCGTGCGCGAGATCTTCGGCGTCGACTCCGACATGGTCGTGCCGGTCTTCACCGAGCGCGACAGCCATGTGCCCGAGATCGACGACGCCTACCGCTTCGATCCGCAAACCACCGTCGCCATCTGCGCCGGCTTCGCCTTCGACCGCCGCGTCATGGTCCAAGGCTATCACGGCACCGGCAAGTCGACCCATATCGAACAGGTCGCCGCCCGGCTGAACTGGCCGATGGTGCGGGTCAACCTCGACAGCCACGTCAGCCGCATCGATCTGGTCGGCAAGGACGCGATCGTCCTCAAGGACGGCAAGCAGATCACCGAATTCCGCGAGGGCATGCTGCCCTGGGCCATCCAGCGGCCGGTCGCCCTGTGCTTCGACGAATACGACGCCGGCCGCCCCGATGTGATGTTCGTGATCCAGCGCGTGCTGGAGGCCCAGGGCCGCCTGACCCTGCTGGACCAGAACCGCGTCATCCGCCCGAACAAATGGTTCCGCCTGTTCAGCACCACCAACACCATCGGCCTGGGCGACACCAGCGGCCTGTACCACGGCACCCAGCAGATCAATCAGGGTCAGATGGACCGCTGGAACATCGTCACCACGCTCAACTACCTGGACCACGACGTCGAGGCGGAGATCGTGGCCGCCAAGGTCCCCGAATGGCAGGACGCCGACGGCCGCCGCCGCATCGCCGCCATGGTCCGCGTCGCCGACATGACCCGCAACGCCTTCATGAACGGCGACATCTCGACGGTGATGAGCCCGCGCACGGTGATCACCTGGGCCCAGAACGCGATCATCTTCGCGGGCGATGTGGGGCTGAGCTTCCGCCTGACCTTCCTGAACAAATGCGACGAGCTGGAACGGCCGACGATCGCGGAATTCTACCAGCGGGCGTTCGGGGAGGATCTTCCGGAGGCGGCGACGCGGGTGAAGGTGGGTTAGTTCACGCCCAAGATGTAAGCAGCGTAAGCGGCGAGAACTGACGCCAGTATCGCTGAGAGCCAAGACAGCAGCTTGGGTAGCGACCGCACCAGCTGATTTGGCTTTCTGGCCGCTGGCTGGAATGAGAAATTCCGAAAGAAATGCCTGTGAGCTTGATTGAACGCCCAGAGAAGGCCACCGACGACTAGCAACAACAGCACACGCAACCAGATCGAGGAAACACTTGGTAGGGCGACCAGCAGCCCGCCAAAAAACAACAGCTGGAGCGCGTTCAGTCCGAACTTTCTGTAACCCGTGGCCAACTTTTCTTCGTACGGCGCTAGCCGGCGAGCAACGCCTTCGGCCTTACCCAAGACCCATGTCGGCTTCGCACTTTGAGCACGGATGGAATTCTGGACATCTACTCCAAGCTCAAGGACCACAAGCTTGTTTATTCCGTTGAGCTCGGGCTCTTGCGCAAATATCTTGAGATATCCTATTCGACCGAGGTTCGGAGCTTCGATCAGAAAATCTGAGAGGTATAGAGTGCGAACACCTGCGTCATTACGGTAGGTTACAACCGCCCTGGGTGGGCTAACAAAATCAGACAGCAATTCCTCAATCACTGTATTGATCTCGTCGCCGTAGAGCCTAATCGACCCGACAAACCGAAGCTCTTCGGTTACTTGCTCAATTCCGCCGGCTGCCCCCGCAATCCTGCTCGGGGCATCATGGGGATACAGCTCGAAAATACCTCCAGTGCCTAAGGCAGAACTCCATTCGCCTTTGATGTTTCCCTCAGGGAGAAGGTCACCATCGATGGTCAGTTCACCAAGTTCGATTCCTTCGAGGGCTTGCTCCGGCCGCCCCACGAGACGGACTTTAGATCCGTCGAATGTGCCGCTGAGGCTGAAGCGGCTGGGACCGAACTGATCGTCAACTAACCGAAGTTCGCCGGAAACCTGGTCCTCGTTCGACTCGAGGATGACCGACACGTTGCCTGTGTTCGTGCCGAATATCCGGCCCGCCCAGCGTCTGCCCAGTCCAGCCATACCCGACCCTCCGAATTCAGGGAGGCTACGTCCCGACGAACCGCTAAGCTAGTCTCGATTAGTGGTGTCCATTCCGCCAAGCCCCCGCCGCCATTTCCCGCGCCGTCTCCCGCACCCCCTCCGGCCACCCCTCCACCGCCGCGTCGAACGCCGTCCAGTCGCCCGCGAACAGCATCCGCGTCGCGTCCTCATAGCCGGGCAGATCTCCGGCGATGGCGGTCATGAACCGGTACGTCGCCTCCTTCGCCCGACGCGCCCGGTCGGGCCCCTCGGCCTCGCGCAGCGCCGCCTCGACCAGTTTGCGCAACGCCACCGACGCCCCGCCCGGCTGGGCTGAGAGCCAGTCCCAGTGGCGCGGCAGCAGGGTCACCTCGCGCGCCGTGACGCCCAGCTTCGGTCGGCCGGGGCCGCGCTTCTCCGCTTCGGGCGCCGGGGTCAGGCGGGCCAGGACGGCGGCCAGGTCGCCGCGCAGGTCGAGGTCGACGACCCGGCCCGTGGCGGCGTCGAAGGTCAGGACCGTCTCGCCCGCATCCGTCGCCGTCCTGACCGCCGCCACGACCTCGGCGGCCGAACCGCGGGCCAGCAGGCGATGGCCGGCGAAGGCGAACAGGGGTTGGTCGGCGGGCACGGTCATGGGGCGGTTCCTCGGGTCAGGCGGCAGGATTTACCCGGACATAATTGGACCGTCAATATAATCCGGGTAATATTATGAGCGCTCATCGCTGCGTCACGGCGCCGCCGCGCCCTTTTCGCGGGAACCGCCCGACCCCACATGCGCTCCATCGGCAGTCTCCTCCTCCCCCATCGAAGGACCTCCCCATGACCGACCAACGCATCGAAGGCGCCGCCACCGAGCTCGAGGGCAAGGTCCAGAACGGCCTCGGCCGCCTGACCGGCGACAGCAAGCTGCAGTTCGACGGCAAGCTCAACGAGGTGAAGGGCAAGGCGCTGGACGCCTATGGCCGCGTCATCGACGGCCTCGACGGCCTGGTCGAAAAGGCCCCGGTCCAGTATCAGGACAAGGCGCGTCAGGGCCTCGACTTCGCCCGCCGCAAGCCGCTGCTGACCACCGGCATCGTCGCCGGCCTGGCCGTGCTGCTCAGCGGCCTCGGCCGCCGCCGCCACTAGGCCCCCGGGCCGGGGGCGGCCCGGCTTAAGCCGCCGGTAACCGCCTTCCGTCACGGAACCTTATCCGGGCCCGTGCGACGCCGGTACATGGCCTGGCGGACAAGCATGGAACGCAGGGAGCTCCGACGGATCGTCGGGATCACCCTGCTTGTCCTGACGATGGTCATCGCCGGGGCGGCCGGGCTGATGGCCTATGCCGCCGTCGGCATTGATCGGGTCCAGGCCGCCAGGGAGCGGGATCTGGCCCGGATAAGGCTCGACCGGACGCTGGACGGCCTGGTCGAGAACATCAACTCCTCGGCCGTCTGGGACGATTCCGTCTATGCCTTCATCGGCCCGCTGGATCCGACATGGATCCAGGGCAATTTCGGCGACTACTACGCCGACTTCATGGGCCATGCCGTGACCCTGGTCTATGATCAGCAGGGCAAGATGGTCGTGGCCTCGCGGGACAGCGAGCCGGTGACGGCGGCCAGCGAACAGGCCCTGATCGACGCGGTCGCGTCCCTGGTGGCCGACGTGCGGCGTGAGGCCGCCAGCAAGCGCGACCGCCGCCGTCTGGGCTTTGACGCGGCCGTCAGCCGCACCGCCGTGGTCCGGGCCGGCGCGGAGCTCCACCTCGTCGGGATCAGCACGGTGGTGGGCGAGAGCGAGTCAACGCCCCGTCTCCAGAACGACCCGGTCGTGGTCTCGACCAAGCCGATCGCAAGCCTCCTCACCGCGCTCGAAACCGATCTGGCCCTCCAGCGCCCGACCCTGACCGAAGCGGGCCCGGCGCATGAGAGCGACGGCCGCCTGGTCCTCGAAGGACCGGACGGCGCCGTGCTGGGGCATGTGCGATGGAGCCCGGCCCGCCCGGGCCTTTCGGTGCTCCGGGGCGCGGCGCCCGCGATGGCGGGGTTGATCCTGTTGCTCGCGGCGGCCGCCGTGGTTCTTTTCGTGAGGGTCCGCGGCATCGTGCGGCGGCTGGAACAGAACGAACTCGAGCTGACCGAGGCGCGCGACCGGGCCGAAGGCGCCAACATCACCAAGACCCGCTTCCTCGGCGTGATGAGCCATGAGTTGCGCACCCCCCTCAACGGCGTGCTGGGCATGGCCGAGATCCTGGCCATGGGGGAACTCGACGCCAAGCAACGAAGCCAGTTGGGCGTGCTGAAACAGTCCGGCGAGAACCTTCTGACCCTGATCGAACGCATCCTCACCGTGGCCCGGCTGGAAAAGGGCGAGATGATCCCCGATCCGACCGGCGTCGACGCCGTCGCCCTGATCCGGAGCGTCGTGGACTCGCATCGGCCCGCCGCCGAACGCGGCGGTCTGACTCTCATCGCGGCGGCCGACGACTCCGTCCGGGGCCTCTGGCGGTTGGACGGCGACTATCTGCGGCAAGCCCTCGATCATCTGCTCGAGAACGCCCTGAGACATACGCCGAAGGGATCCGTGCGGCTGGAAGCGCTGGCGGTCGGCGCGGCGATCGAGTTCCGGGTGGCGGACACCGGGGTCGGCATCGTCCCGTCCCGCTTGCCTCACCTGTTCGCCAAATTCGTCCAGGCCGACGATTCCCACACGCGCGCCAAGGACGGGGCGGGCGTCGGCCTGACCCTCGCCCGCGGTCTGATCGAGGCCATGGGCGGCACGATCCGCGCCATGAGCACGCCCGGGATTGGGTCAATTTTCACCGTCCATCTGCCGGCCGAACGGATCGAGACCGCGCCGACGGTCGAGCAACAGGCCGCCTGAGACTTCAGTCCGCCGCCTGTTTCTCCACAGCCTTGGTCTGGGCGGCGTTCGGGCCCGCGACGTCGAAGGCGATCTTGCCGTCCTTCAGCGTCACCTTGACATGGCCGCCCCGCGTCAGACGCCCGAACAGGATGTCGTCGGCCAGCGGCTTCTTGATGTGCTCCTGGATGGTCCGGGCCAGGGGCCGCGCGCCATACAGTTCGTCGAAGCCGTTCTTGGCCAGCCAGTCGGCCGCCTCGTCGGTCAGCTCGATGGTGATGTTCCGGTCCGCCAGCTGGGCCTCCAGCTGGATGATGAACTTGCTCACCACCGACTTGATGGTCTCCGAATCCAGCGCCTTGAAGGCGACGATGGCGTCCAGGCGGTTGCGGAACTCCGGCGCGAACAGGCGCTGGATGGCCTTTTCGTCCTCGCCCTCGACCTTGCCCCGACCGAAGCCGATGGAGGCGCGGGCATTGTCGGCGGCCCCGGCATTGGTGGTCATGATCAGGATGGTGTTCCTGAAATCGACCTTCTTGCCGACCGCGTCGGTCAGCATGCCGTTGTCCATCACCTGCAGCAGGATGTTGTAGACGTCCGGGTGGGCCTTCTCGATCTCGTCCAGCAGGACCACGGCGTGCGGATGCTGGTCGACGGCGTCGGTCAGCAGGCCGCCCTGGTCATGGCCGACATAGCCCGGAGGCGCGCCGATCAGCCGGCTGACGGTGTGCCGCTCCATGTATTCCGACATGTCGAAGCGCAGCATCTCGATGCCGAGGGTCGAGGCCAGCTGTTTGGCCACCTCGGTCTTGCCCACGCCGGTCGGGCCGCTGAACAGGAAGGCGCCGATTGGCTTGGAAGGATCGCGCAGGCCGGCGCGGGCCAGTTTCATGGCCGCGGAGACCTGTTCGATCGCCGAGGACTGGCCGAAGACGACGCGGTTCAGGTCGGTCTCGAGCTGGCGCAGGCCCTCGGTGTCGGACTTGGACACCGACTTGGCCGGGATGCGGGCCATGCGGGCGATGACGACCTCGACCTCCTTCTGGCCGATGACCTTCTTCCGCTTGGATTCGGACAGCAACATCTGGCTGGCGCCCGCCTCGTCGATGACGTCGATCGCCTTGTCCGGCAGTTTGCGGTCGGACATGTAGCGCGCTGACAGCTCGACCGCCGTGCGCAGGGCCGCGTCGGTGTAGCGGACCTTGTGGTGGCCCTCGTAGGAGGTTTTCAGCCCCTTCAGGATCTTGATCGTGTCCTCGACCGTCGGCTCGTTGACGTCGATCTTCTGGAAGCGGCGGGCCAGGGCCCGGTCCTTCTCGAAATGCTGGCGGTATTCCTTGTAGGTGGTCGAACCCATGCAGCGCAGGCTGCCGGAAGCCAGCGCCGGCTTCAGCAGGTTGGAGGCGTCCATGGCCCCGCCCGAGGTCGCGCCGGCGCCGATCACCGTATGGATCTCGTCGATGAACAGGATGGCGTTGTCGTGCGTCTCCAGCTCCTTGACGACCTGTTTCAGCCGCTCCTCGAAGTCGCCGCGATAGCGGGTGCCGGCCAGCAGGGCGCCCATGTCGAGGCTGTAGATGGTGGCGCCTTCCAGCACCTCCGGGACCTCGTGGTTGACGATCTTGCGGGCCAGGCCCTCGGCGATGGCGGTCTTGCCGACGCCGGGGTCGCCGACCAGCAGGGGGTTGTTCTTGGTCCGGCGGCACAGGATCTGGATGGCCCGCTCGACCTCGGCGTGACGGCCGATCAGGGGGTCGATCTTGCCGTTGCGCGACTTCTCATTGAGGTCGACGCAATAGGCCTCCAGCGCCTCCCCGCCCGTCTTGGCGGCGGCGGCGTCCTCGGCGTCCTCAGGCGAACCGCCGGACTTGACCGGGCGGGTCTCGCCCGAAGCGCCGGCCTTCTTGGCGATGCCGTGGGCGATGTAGTTGACCGCGTCGTAGCGGGTCATGTCCTGCTCCTGCAGGAAATAGGCGGCGTGGCTCTCGCGCTCCGAGAAGATGGCGACCAGCACATTGGCGCCCGAGACCTCCTCGCGGCCCGAGCTCTGGACGTGGATCACGGCGCGCTGGATCACGCGCTGGAAGCCGGCCGTGGGCTTGGCGTCCTCGCCGTCGCTGGTGGCCAACGCCGCTAGGTCGGTGTCGACATACAGGGTCAGCGCCGTCTTCAGCGCGACGAGATCGACATTGCAGGCGGTCATCACATTGCCGGCGTCCGGGTCGTCGACCAGGGCCAGCAACAGATGTTCGAGGGTGGCGTACTCGTGCCGGCGCTCGTTCGCATAGTGGACGGCGCGGTGCAGGGTCTCTTCGAGAGGACGCGAAAACGAGGGCATGGGGAGGTTCCTCTCAGTCCTTTTCCATCGTGCATTGCAGGGGGTGCTGGTGGCGCCTTGCGGTCTCGATCACCTGCGCGACCTTGGTTTCGGCCACCTCGTAGGTGAAGACGCCACAGACCCCGACCCCATGCTGATGCACATGCAGCATGATGCGAGTCGCGGCCTCGCGGTCCTTCTGAAAGAACCGCTCCAGCACATAGATGACGAACTCCATCGGCGTGTAGTCGTCGTTCAGGATCAGCACCCGGTACAGCGAGGGCTTCTGAAGCTTCGGCTTGGTCTCGGTGACCGTGGCGGCCCCGAGGCCTCCACCCTGTTGTTCACCTGGCCTGCGGGACGGCGGCATTCGTAATCCGTATGGGGAGTGTCGATGGTTCAGATAGGGAATGATGGCCTGATTTGTAGTGGCGTCCAGTCACAGGTTTGAGGGAAACGGAATTGAAAAGGCCCTCCGGATCGCTCCGGAGGGCCTCATCGATACGCTTACTGAAGCGGTGGTCGCCTTAGCGGGCGGCCTGGAACTTCTCGACCGAGGCGGTGACGCGCTCGTTGATCGGCTTGAAGCTGTTCTTGACCGAAGCGGTCAGGACGTCCGTCGCCTTGGTGACTTCAGCCAGATAGGCTTCCGTCGCCGACTTGGCCCAGGTCGTCTGCAGCTCGAGCAGCTCCTGGATCGAACGGGCCTGCGATATCGACTGGGCGGCGGCGACGCCGTCTTCCCACGACTTCTTGGTGAAGGCGACCGATTGGGCCGACAGGGTCTCGGCGCCCTTCTGGGCGGCGGCGGCCGAGGCGACCAGGGCTTCCAGGTTCTGCTTGGACTGGACGTTCAGCTCGGTCAGACCGGCGGCCGACTTGTCGGCGACTTCGCGCAGCGCCTTGGCGCCGGCGGCCTGGGCCTGTTCGGCGTTGGCCTGGAACGTGGCCTGGGCCTTCTCGGCCGAAGCCTTGACCGTGGCGGTCGCGGTTTCAACGGTCTTCTTCACGGTGTCCGTGGCGGTTTCGACGGTCTTCTTGACGGTGTCGGCGGTGGTGTCGGCCATGATGGTCTCCAGTGTCTGTTCGCGGCTGGGGGCCGCCTGAAATGTTTCCGCGAGGAACCAGTCCATCGCGACAGACGGTCATATGGTGCAAGTGCGAACAGACGTCAAGAGGAAATGGTGCGGTGCACAAAAGTTCACAAAATCGTTGACGGGTTGTTTACCCTCACGAAACCGGAATGGCGCATGTTAGCCTTTCGTCAGCGTCGCGTGGTGGGGCCGCCGTCGCGCTAATGTCTTGTGAGGCCTGATCTTTGCCGCTCTCCGCCCTGATCCGCCGCGGACTCCTGTCGCTGCTGCTGGCCGTCGCCGTGACGATGACGCCGGCGACTCCGCCGCTCGCCCAGTCGCCGGACAATTCGCGCTACGCCGCCATCGTCGTGGACGCCGAGTCGGGCGAGGTGCTGTTCGCCCGCCACGCCGACAGCCGCCGCTATCCGGCCTCGATCACCAAGGTGATGACCCTCTACCTGGCCTTCGAGGCGCTGTCCGAGGGCAAGATCAAGCTGGATGACGTCATCACCGTCTCTCCGCGCGCCGCCAGCCAGCCGCCCTCCAAACTGGGCCTCGCCGCCGGCCAGACCATCACCGTGGACGACGCCATGCGCGCCACATCCGTTCGCAGCGCCAACGACATGGCCGTGGCCCTGGCCGAACATATCGGGGGCTCGCAGGAACGGTTCGCGGCCCAGGCCACGCTGAAGGCCCGCGAACTGGGCATGACCCAGACCCGCTATGTGAACCCGAACGGCCTGCCTGACGCCCGCCAGCTGACCTCGGCGCGCGACCTCGCCATCCTGGCGCGGGCCGTCATGCGCGACTACCCGCAATACTACCGCTATTTCGGCCAGCACGACTGGGTCTACAACGGTCGCGAATATCGCAACACCAACGGCCTGTTGCGCGGCGGCGCCGGCTATGACGGCATGAAGACCGGCTTCACCAACGCCTCCGGCTACAATCTGGCGGCATCGGCCGTGCGCGACGGCCGGCGCCTCATCACCATCGTCCTGGGCGGGCGTTCGACGGCCAGCCGCAACGCCCATGTCGCCGCCCTGATGGATACCGGCTTCGAGGTCGAACGGGCCCGCGCCCGCGGCGAGACCATCCAGGTGGCCCAGACCTTCTTCGAGGCGCGCGGCTTCGGCATCGGCCCCGACAACAACGGCCCGATCGAATACGCCGCCGTCGCCGACGGCGAGGACGGCGAGACCGGCGCGGGGTCCAGCGCCCCGCCGTCCGGCGGCGTCGCCTACGCTGCCCTGCCCGCCAGTCCGCCCGCCCCGGCGCGGGTGACGCCGGCTCCGTCGGAACGCCCCGCCGCCATGGAGCGCGCGGCCGATGTGACCGCCATCCTCAACGGCGGCCCTTCCGTC
>CALRJO020000031.1:0-35552 GCA_943367565.1 Brevundimonas vancanneytii | reverse complement strand
TGAGCGTCGGCGCCGGATCCGGGGCGGCGCTGACCGCTTCCAACCCCGTCCGAAGCGCTGCCTCGAAACCGGACGGGTCGGACAGGACGGTCCCGAGCCCCTCGGGCGAACCGTCCCAGCCGGTCAGGTCTCCATGCCCGAAGGCCCATGCCTCGGCGAGGGCGATGTCATCGCTGGAGAAGCCGAGTTGCCCCAGCATATCGCCATCGGCGGCTTCAACGCCGAGAACGTCGCGCATGAAACCGGCATCCAGCACCGGCGGCCGGAACGCGACTTCGAGAGAATCGACCTGCGCCAGCGCATCCTCCAACCCCTCGAGCTCCACATCGGTGAAACCCCTGGCCCGCAAGGCCGCATGGTCGATACCCGGGGCCTCGACCAGGGTCCGTCTTCCAAACATGCGCCGTTCCGCCGCCTCCACGTCGCCGCCGCTTCGCTCGATCGCCGCGGCCAGGGCGGGTCGCAGACGCCGCGCTGTGCCGCCGTCGGCGGTCTGCCATGTCTCGACGGCCGCGAGCGGCGTCAGGCCCAACCGCAGGCCGGCCTCCACGTCGTCGATGAACAGGGCCGCCGCGGTCTCGCCGGCCGCCCGCCGGACAATCTCCGCCAGTTCGACCCCCCGCGTTACATCGAGGGGCGATGGACTGTTCAATATCGCATCCGCCAGTCCGCCCAGCCCGATCGTCACGACCGCCACGCCGTCGCCGGCGAGCGCCATCGTCCAGAGGCGGGCGAGGTCCCGGAGCGCCGGCTCGAACTCCGGACCGGCGATCTGTACCAGCGCGGGCAGGGACAGGAGGATCGCGGGCGCCCGTGCGGCCTCTGATATCGCCTCGGCTGTTTCCGGGTCGAAGGTCAGGATCAGGCCCCCGTCCAGGGCTGCCTCCGCCGCCGTCAGGGCCTCCGGGGCGCCCGAGGCGATCATGGCGCGGTCGGCGAGCGCCAGTCGGGGCGGAGACGAAGCGAGCGGCAGGGCGGCGACGGCGAATCGCTCGCCCTGAATGGCGCGGACGATGTCGGCGTCGCAGGCGCCGGCCTGACGCGCGGCGAGCGCTGCACGCGACAGGGCGGGATTGCGCAAGGGATCGGCGCAGTCGGCGCGTGGTCCCTCACAGCGGGACACCGCATCGGCCACGCGGTCCAGCGCCGCGGCCACCGCCTCGACGGCGCCGGCGGCCAGCCGGTCGCCGCGCCGGTTCGCCGTTTCCGCCTGCAGTCTGCGGGCCGCGCCGGGTTCGGCCAGATCGATCATTCCCGCAGCAAGCACCGAGGACCGGGCGGGAGAAGCGAGGCCCAGCAACAGGGTCGCCGCCAGGGCTTCGGCGATGTCGGGTTGCAGACGCCGGCCAAAGTCCGCGGCCATCTCGGCCAGGGGATCGTCGCCGTCCGCTGTCAGGCTTTCGGCGTCCGCCCAATCCAGCCATGCCTCGACCCGAACGTCGGTCCAGCCCTCCGGCGCACGCACGGCGACGATCCGGTCCGCGCGCTCGATCTCCCGGACGGGCCGGTGCATCGCGGCGGGGAGGGAGGCGAAAGGGAAACGCATGCGGCGGACTCGACGTGGCCTTTGGGCCAGACTAGCGGCGGGGCGGGCGCCGCGGCAATAAATCTGGCGTGTCGACGGGTGGTTACCCCCAAGATGTTGAGGGCAGAGGGCCTCGCGCGGCGCTGGACGCCGGCCACGTCGCTTTCTATGATGTCGCCTGCGTCGCCGGACCCCGCCGGATGACCGAACGTGAGTGGATTTCCCGACGTGCTAGGCAGGATCTTCGGCTGGACCAGCGGCGCCACCATCGGCACCTTCTTCACCATCGCCAAGCGGGGCGAGCATGTGGGGACGGACGAGTTCGGCAACCGCTATTACCTGTCGCGCGACAGCTCGAGCTATGACGGCCGCCGTCGCCGCTGGGTCACCTACAACGGCTATGCCGACGCCTCCAAGGTGCCGCCGGACTGGCATGGCTGGCTGCACTACACCTTTGACGAACTGCCGACCGATCAGCCCCTGCCGCGCCGCGCCTGGGAGGAAGATCACCTGCCCAATCTGACCGGCACCCCGATGGCCTGGCGGCCCAAGGGGTCGCTGGCGGCCGACGGCGTCCGGCCGCCGGCGACCGGCGACTACGAAGCCTGGCGTCCGGAATGACCTTTCGGGGCGCGATCCTGTGGGGCGTGACCGCCGCGGCGCTGCTTGCGTCGGGCGGGGTTCTGGCCTCGGCCCTCAATGACCTGCCCCAGGACGCGGTTCCGATCCAGGATCCGACGGCGGCCCTGAACCGGCAGCCGACGCCCCAGGCTCCCCCGCCCATCGAGCCGGCGCCCGAAGCCGCCCCCGCGCCGGCCTCGCCGATCGCCGTGACCCCGGTCGCTCCCGTCATCGTCATCGCCCAGGCCGATGAGGAACCGGAAGAAGAGGAAAGGGCCGAAGAGGCCCCCGCCAAAAGTATAGAAGCGCCCGCCGCGCCCGCGCGCCGCCAGCGTCGCCGCGTGGCCATCGTTGAGGCCATCGACAAGATCACGGCCGAATCGATGCGCTTCGAGGTCGAGGTCGGGGGCCGACCGGTGAGGTTCCAGCGGACGCTGATCTTCACGGCTCGCGCCTGCGAGGTCTCCGCGCCCGACGAACAGGTATCCGACGCCGTCGCCTATCTGGAGGTCAGCCTTCAGCCGCGTGGCGTGATCCAGGTCAGCGAACCCCGCCAGATCTTCCGCGGCTGGATGTTTGCATCCTCGCCCGCGGTCAGCGGGCTGCAGCATCCGATCTATGACGCCTGGATCGTCGGCTGCAAGGCGTAGAATACCGCCTCTGACCCCGTCATCGGATCGAACAGCGACCGGGTGTTGGGTCGCACCAGACGGGCCGCCCGCAGCAGTTTTAGATAGGCGGCCTGGGGCGTCTCGACCGCGCCGAACTGGCTGAGGTGGCCGGTCAGGAACTGGGTGTCCAGCAGCCTCCACCCGCCGCGCTTCAGCCGGGCGACCAGGTGCACCAGGGCGATCTTCGAGGCGTCGCGTTCGCGGCTGAACATGCTCTCGCCGAAGAAGGCCCCGCCGAGGGTGACGCCGTACAGGCCGCCGACCAGGGTCTCGTCACGCCAGCATTCGATGCTGTGGGCGTGGCCTCGGGCGTTCAGCTCGACGTAGAGGCGGCGGATCGGGGCGTTGATCCAGCTATCGTCGCGGCCCGGTCCGGAGGCGGCGCAGGCGTCCAGCACAGCGTCGAAGGCGGTGTCGACCCGGACCGTGATCGCCGTGGTCCGGACGGTGCGCTTCAGGCGGGACGGAACATGGAACCGGTCCAGCGGGATCAGGCCGCGCTGTTCCGGCTCGACCAGGAAGATGCGCGGATCGTCGCGGGCCTCGCCCATGGGAAAGACACCGGTGGCGTAGCAGTTCAACAGTTCATCGGGGCCGAAGCCGCCGAAGGGGCCGTCGGCGCTGAAGCCCGGGTCGCTCAGCCTTGGCCCTTCTGCCGCTTGGCCCAGTTTTCCAGCCAGTGGATGTCGTAGTCGCCGGACAGGATGTCAGGCTCCTGCAGCAGCTTCTGGAACAGGGGGATGGTGGTGTCGATGCCGCCGATGACCATTTCGTTCAGGCTGCGCCTGAGGCGGGCGATACACTCCTCGCGGTCACGGCCGTGGACGATCAGCTTGCCGATCAGGCTGTCGTAATAAGGCGGGATCGAGTAGCCGGTGTAGATGGCGCTATCCAGCCGCACGCCCAGGCCGCCGGGGGCGTGGAAGTCGGTGATGGTGCCCGGCGAAGGGGTGAAGGTCTCGGCGTTTTCGGCGTTGATCCGGCACTCGATGGCGTGGCCGGTGAAGGTCACGTCCGACTGTTTGAAGGACAGGGGCAGGCCCGCGGCGATGCGAATCTGCTCGCGCACCAGATCGACGCCTGTGATCATTTCCGTAACCGGATGCTCGACTTGCAGCCGGGTATTCATCTCGATGAAGAAGAACTCGCCATCTTCCCAGAGGAATTCGATGGTGCCGACGCCGAGGTAGCCGATGGCGGCGATGGCCTTGTTGACGGTCTCGCCGATGGCGACCCGTTCGACGGCGGACAGGGCGGGCGAGGGGGCTTCCTCGAGGATCTTCTGGTGGCGCCGTTGCAGCGAACAGTCGCGCTCGCCGAGGTGGACGACATTGCCGTGGCTGTCGGCGATGACCTGAAGCTCGATGTGACGCGGCTTCTGGAGGTAGCGCTCCATATAGACGGCGCCGTTGCCGAAGGCGGCGGTGGCCTCGGACTGGGCGGTCTGCACGGCCTCGACCAGATCGTCGGCGGTCAGGGCGACCTTCATGCCGCGCCCGCCGCCGCCCGCGGCCGCTTTCACGATAAGGGGGAAGCCGATGGATTTGGAGGCCGCGATGGCGTCCTCGACGGTTTCGACCTCGCCGGCCGAGCCGGGGACGCAGGGGATGCCGGCTTCCAGCACCGTCTGCTTGGCGGTGATCTTGTCGCCCATGACCCGGATGTGTTCGGGCCTGGGACCGATGAAGGTCATGCCGTGGGCCTCGACGATCTCGGCGAAGCGGGCGTTCTCGGACAGGAAGCCGTAGCCGGGGTGGATCGCCTGGGCGCCGGTGATCTCGGCGGCGGCGATGATCGACGGGATGTTGAGGTAGCTCTTGGCCGCCGGGGCCGGGCCGATGCAGACGCTTTCGTCGGCCAGCCGCACCCACATGGCGCCGCGGTCCGCTTCCGAGTGCACGGCGACGGTGGAGATGCCCATCTCCTTGCAGGCGCGGTGGATCCGCAGGGCGATTTCGCCGCGGTTGGCGATGAGGACCTTGGTAAACATGGCTTACGCCTCGAGCAGGACGAGGGCTTCGCCGAACTCGACCGGCTGGGCGTCGCCGACCAGCACCTCGACCACGACGCCGTCGCGGGGGGCCTGGATCGGGTTCATCGTCTTCATGGCCTCGACGATCAGCAGGGTCTGGCCCTTCTTGACCTTGTCGCCGACGGCGATGAAGGGCGGGGCTTCCGGCGAGGCCTGCAGATAGACGGTGCCAACCATCGGCGACTTCACCTCTTCGCCCTGTTTGGCGACGATGGTCGCGGGGTCCGACGGCATGGAGACCGGGGGCGCGGCGGCCGGCGTCGGCGCATGGGCGGCCGGGGCGGCGGCGTACTGCATGACCGGGGCGGCCACGAGTTCACGGGCGACGCGGATGCGCAGCTCGCCGCGTTCGACCTCGATCTCCGTCAGGGAGGTATCGTTCAGGATGTCCGCCAGCTGACGCACCAGGGTGGTGTCGATCTCGGCTTCATTCTTGAGCTTGGGCGCGGGCGTCTTGGATTCGGCCATGGGAGCCTCTTGTTACCTTCTAAACCGAACGGTCGGCGGCGGCGCGGCGTTCCTGCGCCAGCCGGAGAGCGGCCTTGACCGCCAGTTCGTAGCTGAATGGGCCGAAGCCCGAAACCACGCCGGCGGCGACCGGCGAAACATAGGAGCGATGCCGGAAACGCTCGCGCGCCGCCGGATTGGAGAGGTGGCATTCGACGATCGGGATCGTCAGTGTCCTGAGCGCGTCCAGCAGGGCCACCGAGGTGTGGGTGTAGCCGGCGGCGTTGATGACGAGGGCGCAGGCCTTTTCGCGGGCCTCCTGGACCCAGTCGATCAGTTCGCCCTCGTGATTGGTCTGGCGGAAGACCACGGCGGCGCCGTCGGCGGCCCGTTCGCACAGGGCCTGGACGTCCGCCAGGGTCTCGCGGCCATAGATGTCGGGCTCGCGCACCCCCAGCAGATTGAGGTTCGGGCCGTTCAGGACATGGATGACGGGGGTTTCGGGCATTGCGCTCGCGGATACGACGGTCCGACCGGAATCGGACGGGCCTTTTAGCTGAGGCGTCACGGTTATCAAACCGCCCGCCTGAAAGACTGACCTAAGGGCATCGGGCGGAATGTCCAGCCGTGGCGTCGGGCCATCTGGCGCTCGTCGCGAGATTGCGGCAAGGGGCGCGCTGCAATTCCCGTGGAGACCGCCGTGGAACGGCTCAGACAACTGGTGACTTCGCCGCGCACCGAACAGTTCATTCTCGTCCTGATCATCATCAACGCGATCACCCTGGGGCTGGAGACCAGTCCCTGGGTCATGGCGCGGGCCGGGCCGGTGCTCGCGTGGCTGGACAGGGCGGTCCTGGCCGTCTTCGTGGTCGAGGTCGTGGCCCGGATCGCGGTGCATCGCGCGGCCTTCTTCAGGGACCCGTGGAGCCTGTTCGACTTCACGGTCGTGGCCATCGCCCTGGTTCCGGCGGCCGGCGCCTTCTCGGTGCTGCGGGCGCTGCGCATCCTGCGGGTGCTGCGGATGATCACCCTGGTCCCGTCGCTGCGGCGGGTGGTCGGGGCCCTGATCAGCGCCCTGCCGGGGATGGGATCGATCACCCTGCTGCTCGGGCTGATCTTCTATGTCGCCTCGGTCATGGCCACCAAGCTGTTCGGCGGCGACTTCCCGCAGTGGTTCGGCTCGATCCCTTCGTCGGCCTATTCCCTGTTCCAGATCATGACGCTGGAGAGCTGGTCGATGGGGATCGTGCGGCCGGTGATGGAGGTCCATCCCTATGCCTGGATGTTCTTCGTGCCCTTCATCCTGTCGACGACCTTCACCATGCTGAACCTGTTCATCGGCATCGTCGTCAACGCCATGCAGAGCGAGCACGAGGAAGAGGCCAAGGCCGAGCGACACAAGCTGGAGGCGGATCTGCGCCAGGCCAGCGAGGAACGGCAGCAGGTTCATGCCGAGGAGGTCGCCGACATGGCGGCCCTGCGCGGGGAGATCGCCGAGCTGAAGCAGGCCATCGGCGATCTGGCCGCCCGCCTGCCGGCCCGGGCTGGCTAGCGCCGGCGACGGCGGTGTAGAAGGCGGCTCCCCCAGCTGGAAGGACAGTCGCGTGCTCCGCATTCAGGTCAATGGCGAAGAGCGGTCTGTCGCCGCCGGCACCATCCTGGCGCTGGTCGAGGAGCTGGGGCTGGACGTTCGCAAGGTGGCGGTGGAGCGCAATCTGGAGATCGTGCCCCGGTCGCTGCATGCGACGACGGCGCTGGCCGAGGGGGACCGGGTCGAACTGGTGCAGTTCGTCGGCGGAGGCTGAAGCTTCACCGTCGGGTTGATCGGCCTTGTGGGCGCGTCCATCGGGATGCAGAGACCAAGGTCTGAACGTCGGGGGGAAGCCGTGGATCAGCAGTGGGTGACCGATGTCGTGCCGGCGGTCGCGGCAGTGGCCGCCATGGCCGCGGCCATCTTCAGCTATCTGGGTGTCCGCCACGCCCGCCGGGCCCAGCAAAGTACAGTCTATCTCGCGATGGCCGCCCGGTATGATTCCGAGGAGATGCGGAAGGCCTGCAATGACCTGCTGGCCTGGCGTCGTGCGCATGGTGACCGGTTCGACCAGGTCTGGTCTGACGAGATGGCGACGCGGGGGACAGGCGCCCTGGCGACCAACACCGCACGCCGGATCGTGGCGCGGCATTTCCTGAACATAGCCAAGCTGAGGCGGATCAACGCGATCGATCCGGAATCGGCGCGGCTGCTGGCGGACTGCTACGGGCTGAATGTCTTCTATCAGATCGCGGCGCCGTTGAATCTGCGGCTGGCCGCCGACGTCAAGGACTTCAAGAAGCTGACCCGGGAATTGCGCGGCATCCGGCGGGAATATGCGGGAGGCGAGCTGATCGATTCCTTCTAGGGTCTTTCGTCCGCGCGACGGCGGGACTAGGTCAGGCTCATGACCACGCCCCAAGACACCTGGACCGTCGCCGGACGGACCTTCTCCAGCCGGCTGATCGTCGGCACCGGCAAATACGCCGACTATGCGCAGAACGCGGCCGCGGCCGAGGCGGCGGGGGCGGAGATCGTCACCGTGGCTCTCAGGCGGGTGAACCTGAGCGATCCCGGCCAGCCGATGCTGGTCGATCATGTGAAGCCGGACCGGTTCACCTTCCTGCCCAATACGGCGGGCTGTTTCACCGGCGAGGACGCCGTGCGGACGCTGCGGCTGGCGCGCGAGGCGGGGGGGTGGAATCTGGTCAAGCTGGAGGTGCTGTCGGACAGCGCCCACCTGTATCCGGACATGGTCGAGACGCTGCGGGCGCTGGACCTGCTGGTCGCCGACGGCTTCGACGTCATGGTCTATTGCACCGATGACGTGGTCATGGCGAAGCGGCTCGAGGACGCGGGGGCGGCGGCCATCATGCCGGCGGCGAGCCCGATCGGGTCGGGGCTGGGGATCCAGAACCGGGTCAATATCCGGCTGATCGTCGAGGGGGCCGGGGTGCCGGTACTGGTCGACGCGGGCGTGGGCACGGCGTCGGACGCGACCATCGCCATGGAGCTGGGCTGCGACGCGGTGATCGCCAATACGGCCATCGCGGCGGCGAAGGATCCGATCCTGATGGCCAGCGCGATGAAGCATGCGGTGATGGCCGGGCGGCAGGCCTATCTGGCCGGACGGATGCCGAAACGGATGTACGCCAGCGCGAGCTCGCCGATGGCGGGGTTGATCTAGGTTTTCAAAGACCGGGGGCCGGCGGTTCTCCCTCCCACTTGGGGGAGGGTGGTCGCGAAGCGACCGGGTGGGGGCGGTTCGGCGCGGGGAGCGCCGGTGGATGGGTCGCCGAGCCCCTCCCACCCCGTCGTCGCTGCGCGCCGACGACCCTCCCCCCAGGGGGAGGGAGAGCGATCGCGCATGGTTCTTCGCCGCCTGTTTTCAGGCGGTTGGGGAGGGCGCGGGGCGGCCGGGCCTCGCCCGGTGCTTTGATTTGTTACCGTTTCGACGAAGCAGACCTGCCCCGCGCAGCCGTTTTCCACGCGCCCTACGGTTGGCGGCCCTTGTTCGGGCCTAGCCGGATCACCGCCGCAGACATTGCTGGCTGCGACGCGCGGCGGACATGACTTGCGTCGGCGGCCCGCACAAGAAGCGCACGGCGAGCAAACAAAGGTCATCCATCGACCTCCATGAGGACCCCCGGACTCTCCTCCGCCCGGGCTTCATCGCTCGACCACAGCCCGCCGACATCGAGGCGCTGGATCCGACGCCCTCCCCACCGACGGGATGGGCAGGAGTCTGACACGGGTCCCGGCCATGATGGCTGATGACGCTGCATTTCTTTAAAGGTCGGCGAAAACAGTGGGTTGGGAGCGCGGGATATGCTGACAATCAGCGGATTGTCAGCGGTGCCAACCGCCCCATTTGCTATCGTCATTCCGGGCGGAGAGACGCGCAGCGGCTCGGAGGCCCGGAACCCAGCGGCGCGCGAGAGCGCGAACCTGTCGCGGACAGCGTGCCTGAACAGATCGCCTTCGGCGCCGCTGGGTTCCGGCCTTCGCCGGAATGACGATAGCGGGAGGGGTTGGCGGCTTGGCGGAATCCGCGGCGGCGGCTAGAGCATCGCTTCCTTCCCCAGAGACCAGCCATGCACGACATCCGCGCCATTCGAGACCATCCCGACGCCTACGTGAGCGGCTGGTCGTCGCGCGGGATGACTGAGCCCGAAGCCAAGGCGCTGGTCGATGAAATCCTGGCGCTGGATACGGCGCTGCGCGCGGCCCAGACCACGGGGCAGACGGCGCTGGCGCGGCGCAATGAGAGCTCGAAACTGATCGGCGCGGCGATGGGGAAGAAGGACCTGGTCGAGGCCGAACGGCTGAAGGGCGAGGTCGAGAGCCTGAAGGGCGAGATCGCGGCGGCGGAGGCCGAGGAGGCGCGGGTCGGCAAGGCGCTGCGCGACCTGTTGGCGGCGCAGAAGAATCTGGCGGCGGACGATGTGCCGGAGGGCGAGGACGAGGCCGGAAACGTGCTGGTCGGCCAGCCGTGGGGGACGCCGCGGGAGGGCGGGCCTTCGAAGGATCACGCCGATCTGGGCGAGGCCCTGGGGCTGCTGGACTTCGAGGCGGCGGCGAAGATGTCGGGGTCGCGGTTCGCGGTGCTGAAGGGCGGGCTGGCGCGGCTGGAACGGGCCATCGGCCAGTTCATGCTGGATGTGCAGACGAACGAGCACGGCTATCTGGAGGTCAATCCGCCGTATCTGGTGCGCGACGAGGCGATGTTCGGGACCGGGCAGTTGCCGAAGTTCGAGGAGGATTTGTTTTCCGCGCTGTCTCTCAGCGAGGAAATGATTTCGGAGGATCTCACCGCCGGCAATCGCGCCTTGGGTGGAGAGATCAATGCGGAGTTGCTGGTCGAGCGTGAACGACTTCAAGACCAAGGTCTGTTTGGGAACGAGCTTGAGTTTGAGCTGTCTAAACGATGGTTTGAAATCGCTCAGGCTCTTGGTGAGCGCGACACCAAGACATTTTCGGACGCGCTCAAAGCGGGCGCATTCCGCGAGCGCCGCTGGCTCATCCCCACCGCCGAAGTCTCCCTGACCAATCTCGTGCGCGAGCAGATCCTGTCCGAGGACGATCTGGCGACGCCGATCCGATACACCGCCCTGACGCCCTGTTTCCGGGCCGAGGCGGGGTCGGCGGGGCGGGATACGCGCGGGCTGATCCGGCAGCACCAGTTCCACAAGGTGGAGATGGTCTCGATCACGCGGCCGGAGGATTCGGAAGAAGAGCACGAGCGGATGGTGCGATGCGCCGAGGCGGTGCTGGAGAAGCTGGGCCTGCCGTATCGCCGGATGCTGCTGTGCAAGGGCGACATGGGCTTTTCGGCGAAGAAGACCTTTGACCTCGAGGTCTGGCTGCCGTCGCAGGGGACCTGGCGCGAGATCAGCTCCTGCTCCAACTGCGGGGACTTCCAGGCCCGGCGGATGGACGCGCGGTTCAAGCGGGCCGGGGAGAAGAAGACCGAGTTCGTGCACACGCTGAACGGCTCGGGCCTGGCGGTCGGGCGGACGCTGGTGGCTGTCATGGAAAATTATCAGGACGGCGATGGACGGATCGCCGTGCCGGAGGTTCTGCTGCCCTATATGCCCAAGGGCATGACCCACGTGGGCGGATCCCACTAATATCCGCTCATCCCCGCGAACGCGGGGACCCAGTGCTTTCGTTGCGCATTGGCATTGGGCGAGACGCGAGTTCGTTCTGGCAGGACCGGATCACCCAAGGAACTGGGTCCCCGCGTTCGCGGGGATGAGCGGAATAGAGGAGTACTTGCGATGAAATGCATCCTTCCTGTGTTGGCAGCTCTGACCCTGACCGCCTGCGCGACCGGGCCGTCTTCCAACACCTATGTCCACGCGGCGGGCGACGCCTCGTTCACCGGCTGGGTGCGGTTCACCAATGACGAGTTCCAGCTGTACGGGGACGAGGACCAGGTGCGGCAGCCGTTTTCGCGGCCCTGCGTCTCGGGCGCGGCGTCGCGGGACGTGATGCGGCAGGCGCGGTCGGATCTGAACAACGCCAAGGTCACGATCACGGGTGCGACCCGGCCGTGGAGCCAGGCGGCGGCCGGACGGATCGAGCACGCCGGCTCGGTCATCCGCAACGACTGCGGCGGGGCGTTCGTGGTTCTGGCCGCCGACATCCGGCCGGCCAACTGACACAAGGCGGTTGCGCGACGGGCCGACGCGCTGCAAGAGCGCGGGCGGCATGCGCATTCTTCTGACCAATGACGACGGCATCGAGGCCGAGGGGCTGGAGTGTCTGGAGCGGATCGCCCGGACCCTGTCCGACGACGTCTGGATCGTGGCGCCGCAGGTCGAGCAGTCGGGCAAGGGGCGGGGCATCACCCTGACCGAGCCGCTGCGGGTCAACCGGATGGGCGACAGGCGGTTCGCGGTGACCGGGACGCCGACCGACTGCGTGGTGCTGGCGGTCAATGACCTGATGCTCGACGCCCGGCCCGATCTGGTGCTGTCGGGGGTCAATCGCGGGCACAATGTCGGCGAGGACTGTTCCTATTCGGGGACGGTGGCGGGGGCGTTGCAGGGGATGGCCTTCGGCATCCGCTCGATCGCCCTGAGCCAGTCGCTGGAGCGGTTCCACGACGAGGTGCGGGCGCACTGGGAGACGGCGGAGGCGTTCGCCCCGGCGATCATCAGCCGCCTGCTGGCCCAGAAATGGCAGGACGGGGTGGTGATGAACCTCAACTTCCCGTCGCTGCCGCCGGCCCTCGTCAAGGAGGTCGAGGTGACCCGGCAGGGGTTCCGCGACATCGGCGAGATGCATGCGGTGAAACGCACCGACCTGCGGGGGCGGGATTATTACTGGATGAGTTTTCGCGGGACGAAACACGATCATCCGGCGGGAACGGACCTGAGGGCGATGGACGAGGGGAAGATCTCGGTGACGCCGCTGCACATCGACCTGACCCATGCGCCGAGCATCCACGACCTGAAGGGCGTGCTGGGCGGGGCGCCGCCGAAGGCGGTGGTGGCGGTATGATCACTTTGTCCGCTCATCCCCGCGAAAGCGGGGACTCAGTCCTGTCCAGCCTGGCGCCGGCGTCCCAGGTTTGCCTTTCGAGGACTGACTTCGTCTTTCCATCGCCCATGGCACTGGGTCCCCGCTTTCGCGGGGATGAGCGGATTTTGCGGTCAACCCCATGAAACTCAACGACGATCGCGCCGGGCGGCTGATCCTCGGTCTGCGCCAGCAGGGGGTCACGGACCCCAAGGTGCTGGCGGCGATGGAGTCGATCGACCGCGCCGTCTTCGTGCACGAGAAATTCCTCGACCAGGCCTGGGAGGATCAGGCCCTGCCGATCGACTGCGCCCAGACGATTTCACAGCCCTATATCGTCGGCCTGATGACCCAGGCGCTGGACGTGCAGCCGCGCCACCGGGTGCTGGAGATCGGCACGGGCAGCGGATATCAGGCCGCCGTGCTGAGCCGGCTGGCGCGCTATGTCTATTCGATCGAACGGTATCGCAGCCTGCTGACCGAGGCGGAGAACCGGCTCAAGGACCTGAAGATCGACAATGTCATCACCCGGCACGGCGACGGCGGGCTGGGCTGGCCGGAACAGGCGCCGTTCGACCGGATCATGGTCACGGCGGCGGCGCCGGGCGAGCCGACCGAACTGCTGCACCAGCTGAAGCCGGGGGGGATTCTGGTGTGTCCGGTGGGGCGGTCCTCGGTGCAGCGGCTGCACCGCTATGTCGGCCAGGCGGACGGCAGCTATCAGCGCGAGAGCCTGGCCGAGGTTCGGTTCGTGCCGCTGGTCGAGGGGACGGCGAAGGAAGGATGAGGGAAGAGGTTGTGGGGTGGAACGGGAGTGCCGAGGACAGGCCGGCTGTCCCTCCCACACCCCACGCCCCACACCCCACGCCCCTCCGTTAACCTTCGCGCCCAACTTTGGCGCCCTTTGGCGGGTTGGCTTGGGGGGACGGTCGGGGCACATCGGGACGACCCAAGGGCGGGAGACGGCATGACGATTCGATTCGCGATCAGGGCTCTGGCGGTGCTGGGCGCCGTGACGACGCTGGCGGCCTGCGCCAGCTATCCGGAGGCGCCGCGCTATCCGATCCATGCCGGCGGGGCGCCGCCGCCGTCGCGGGCTCCGGCTTATCCGGCCGCGCCGATCCCCAGCGGCGAGGGCGTGCGCGGTCCGACCAATCCCGCCAATGAGGCGCCGCCGCCGAGAACCGCGCCGGTGGCCCCGATCGAGGGCGGGGCGCTGGGCGCGCCGGTCAGTACGGGGCCGCGGCCCGCCGCCGGACCGGCGTCGGAAGGCTTCTCCGAGCCGCCGCCGCCCGCGCGGTCCTTCGGGACCGTGACCGCCGGCGCCGCCTATGAGATCCAGCCCGGCGACACGATCTCGGGCATCGGCCGCCGCTTCCAGACGCCGGTGCAGACGCTGATCGACCTGAACGGCCTGGGGCCGCGGGCGGCGATCAGCCCCGGCCAGAGAATCATCCTGCCCGAGAGCGCCGTCGATATCGGCGGCGATCCCTATGCCACCGGCCCGTCACCGGGCGGGGTCTATGTGCCGGAGGAGGGCATGCCCCCGCCGCCCCCGCCGCCGCCGCCCTCGGGCAATGTCGCCAGTCCGCCCGCGCCGCGTGAACCGGAGGCCGGAGCGCCCCCCGCCTCGACCGTTGGTCTGGACTGGCCCGTGCGCGGCGACATCCTGCGGCGGTTCGGCCCGGTCGGGCTGGGCGAGCGAAACAACGGCGTCAACATCGGCGCCCCACAGGGCTCCGAAGTCCGCGCCGCGGCGGCCGGACGGGTCGGCTATGTCGGCGACGACCTGGCGGGGCAGGGGTTGACGGTGCTGATCGTGCACCGCGACGGCTGGCGCTCGGTCTATGGCCATCTCGGCATGGCGACGGTGCGGGACGGCGACGACATCCGCGCGGGCCAGCAGATCGGCACCGTCGGGAACACCGCCGGCGACGGCCGGCCCTCGATCCATTTCGAGACCTGGCGGATGCGCGGCGACCAGCCGGTGGCCGTCGATCCGCTGACCGTGTTGCCGCGATAGCGTGTCTCCCTCCCCCGAAGGGGGGAGGGACGGCGTAGCGAAGCGTAGCCCGGGTGGGGAAAAGCGAACCTGCCGTGGTCAGTACCTGTGACCGCGATACCCCACCCCGATCGCCGCGCGATCGTCCCTCCCCATGAAGGGGAGGGAGAACGCGTTGCAATGTGACGCGGCGCACCCTAGTTTCCGCGCCTCATTTTCAAGGGCCGCCTTACGCGGCTCCAGACGTTTGCGGAGACCATCGTGGCGGAACTTATGGCGGGGCCGTTCGGCACCCTGATCTTCTTCGTCCCCGTTATCATCCTGTTCTACTTCATGCTGATCCGCCCGCAGCAGAAGGCGATGAAGGCCCATCAGGCGCTGGTCGCCGGCCTGAAGCGTGGCGATACGGTCGTGATGTCCAACGGGATGATCGGCAAGGTCACCCGGGTCGAGAACGACGAGGCCATGGTCGAGATCGCCCAGGGCGTGAACGTCCGCGTGGTCAAGCAGATGATCACCCAGGTGCGCGACCGCACCGGCGTGGCCGCCAACGACACCAAGACCATCGCCAAGTCCTGACGCCGTTCTGAAAGGTCAGGGGACGCTCCCATGGTTCAGTTATCACGCTGGAAGGTCTACCTTCTCGCCCTGTCGCTCGTGTTGGGGCTGATGTTCTCCTACGCCAACGCCCTGACGCCGGCGCAGCGCGAAGCCCTGCCGGGCTGGCTGCCCAAATCGACCCTGAACATGGGCCTGGACCTGCAGGGCGGATCCTATCTGCTGCTTCAGGTCGATGTGGCCGCGATGCGCGAGAAGCGGATCACCAACCTCAGCGAGGACGCCCGCCAGACCTTGACGGAGGCGCGGATCGCCGTCGCCGGCATCGCCCGTGACGGCAACGGGGTGGTGGTCACCCTGAGCAACCCCGCGCAGATGGAACCCGCCGTCACCGCCATGCGCAATCTGCTGGGCGGCGGCATGACCATGGGTTCCGACCGCACCGTGGCCCGTCAGGGCGACAACCGCATCCGCTACGCCTTCACCGACGCGGCCATGACGGCCATGGGTCCGACCGCCGTGGACCAGTCGATCGAGGTGGTGCGCCGCCGCATCGACAGCCTCGGCACCCGCGAACCGTCGATCACCCGTCAGGGCGCCGAGCGGATCGTGGTCCAGGCGCCGGGCGAGAGCGACCCGACCCAGCTGGAGCGGGTGATCGGCCAGACGGCCCAGCTGACCTTCCAGATGGTCGATGTCGACAATTCGATCCAGGAGGCCCTGGCCGGAGCCGTGCCCCCCGACGCCGAGGTGCTGATGGGCGAGGACGGCACGCCCTATCTGGTCAAGCGCCGGGTCATCGTCTCGGGCGAGAACCTGGTGGCCGCCAACGTCACCACCGACCAGAGCAACCAGCCGGCCATCGGCTTCCGTTTCGACGGCCAGGGCGCGCGCCGCTTCGGCGAGACCACGGCGAACAACATCGGCCGACCCTTCGCCATCATCCTGGACGGCAAGGTGATCTCGGCGCCGCGGATCAACAGCGCCATCACCGGCGGCAGCGGCATCATCGAGGGCAGTTTCACCATCGCCTCGGCCTCCGAGCTGGTGAACCTGCTGAACGGCGGTTCGCTGCCGGCGCCGCTGACGGTCGAGGAACGCCGCAGCGTGACGGCCTCCCTGGGGGCCGATTCCGTGGCGGCGGGGAAGCTGGCCACCCTGATCGCCTTCCTCGGCGTGCTGGCCTTCATGTTCCTGTCCTACGGGGTGCTCTTCGGGGGCATTTCGGTGATCGCCCTGCTGCTGAACGGCCTGTTGATCATCGCGGCGATGTCGATGACGGGCGCGACCCTGACCCTGCCGGGCATCGCCGGCCTGATCCTGACCCTGGGCATGGCGGTGGACGCCAATGTGCTGATCTATGAGCGAATGCGCGACGAGGCCAACAGCGGCCGTTCGCCGATCGCGGCCATGGACGCGGGCTTCAACCGGGCGATCGTGACCATCTTCGACGCCAACCTGACCACCATCCTCGCGGCCCTGATCATGTTCTGGTTCGGGGCCGGGCCGGTGCGCGGCTTTGCCTGGACCCTGTCGATCGGCGTGGTGACCTCGGTCTTCACGGCGGTTCTGGTCACCCAGGTCCTGCTCGTCTTCTGGCTCCGCCTGCGGCGGCCCAAAAAACTGCCGATCGCGTCGTGAGGTCGCCCATGTCGAAATTCTGGCCCCTCATCAAACTTCTGCCGATCAAGACGAATTTCAGTTTCGTCAGATACGCCCGGCTGTTCGGCGCGCTGTCTGTCCTGCTGGTGATCGGTTCGCTCTTCTTCACCGTCTGGCCGGCTGACAACAAATGCGGCGGGCTGACCTGCGGCGTCGACTTCCTGGGCGGCAATCTGATCGAGATGTCGACCCGGCCCGACCCTGTCGACCTGGCCGAAATTCGCACCAGCCTGAACGGCATGGGCGTGCCCGACGCCCAGGTGCAGAGCTATTCGGTGCCCGGCACCGACCCGACCGGGCGCTATCACGCCATGGCCAAATTCGGGAATATCGAGGGCCAGACCGCCACGGAGACGATCAACCAGGTCAAGGCGGGCCTGACCCGTGATCTCGGCCCGCAGGTCGAATTCACCAGAACCGAGGCCGTCGGAGCCGCGGTGTCCGGCGAGTTGTTGCAGAACGGGATCATGGCGCTGGTCGTCGCCATCCTTCTGATGATGGTCTACATCTGGTTCCGCTTCGAATGGCAGTTCGGCCTCGGAGCGGTGATCGGCCTGTTCCACGACGTGATCCTGACCTTCGGCCTGTTCGCCGTCACCGGGATGGAGTTCAGCCTGACGACGGTGGCGGCGGTTCTGACCGTGATCGGCTATTCGATGAACGACACCGTCGTCGTCTACGACCGGATCCGTGAAAATCTTCGCAAGTACAAGAAGATGCCGCTGGGCGAACTGATCGACCTTTCGCTGAACGAGACCCTGTCCCGCACCATCATGACCGGGGTCACGACGCTGTTCGCCCTGGTCGCCCTGGCGGTGCTGGGCGGCGGGCCGTTGCAGCCCTTCGCCTTCGCCCTGATCTTCGGCATCGTGGTCGGCACCTATTCCTCGATCTATGTCGCCGCGCCGGTCCTGATGATCTGGGGCGTCAAGCGCGGCGCCAAGGACGAGGACGCCAAGCCGATCAAGCTCGGGATGGCCAGCCGGCCGTAGGGGGAGCGTCTCCCTCCCCTTTATGGGGAGGGTGGTCGCGCAGCGACCGGGTGGGGAACGCCAATCCCTCACCAATGGCGTCCGGCTTCGCAATTCCCCACCCTGTCGTCGCTTCGCGCCGACATCCCTCCCCATGAAGGGGAGGGAGAGCTATGCTTCCGCTTCAACGAATCACGCCCGGGGAGGGGCGGCCGCCATGTTCGCCAGACTGCTCTCGAACTTTCGCACCACCTTCCTGCTGAGCATCGTGCTCGCGGGCGTGATGATCCTCGCCTTCGGACAGGTGTCGGGCGGCTTTGGCGAGGCCTTCTGGCAGGCCGTGATGCGCTGGATCCACGTCGTGGCCGGCATCCTGTGGATCGGCCTGCTGTACTATTTCAACTTCGTCCAGATCCGGGTCATGCCGTCGATCCCGGCCGAGTTGAAGCCGGCGGTGAGCAAACATATCGCCCCGGAGGCCCTGTTCTGGTTCCGCTGGTCGGCGCTGGTGACTGTGCTGGCCGGGCTGGGCGTCATGCTGGCGCGCGGGCACGCCTACGCCGCCGAGGTGTTGACCTTCGGCCTGGTGCAGGGGCTGACCGAGGATCAGAAGGGCTTCACCCTGATGGGGATTGGCGTCTGGCTGGCGATCATCATGTTCCTCAATGTCTGGGGGATCATCTGGCCGAACCAGAAGCGGGCGCTTGGTATCGTGGTGGTGGATGACGCCGCCAAGGCCAAGGCCGCGCGCGTCGCCATGCTGGGCAGCCGCACCAATCTTCTGCTGTCGCTGCCGATGCTGACCTCGATGGCGATGTACCAGACCCTGTTTGGCTGATCCGTCCACCACGCTCGACGCCCAGGTTCGCGCCGCCGACATCGACCGGTGGCTGTCCAGCCGGTTCGTGGCCGATGAGCAGGCGCGCGCGGACCTGATCGCCCTCTATGCGTTCGAGGCGGAACTGATGGCCATCCCGACACGGGTGACCCAGCCGCTGCTGGCCGAGATGCGCTATGTCTGGTGGCACGAGCAGATGGACGGCGTCTTCGCCGGGATCGGGCGCAAGGGCCATCCGGTGCTGGAGGCCCTGACCGATGTGGCGGCGCGACACGGGCTGGACCGGGCGCCCTTCGACGCCCTGATCGAGGCGCATATCGGCCGGGTTCACGGCGAGCCGCACGACCTTGACGCCTTCTATGTCGGACCGATGCAGACGGCGGTGCGGGTGCTGGCGGGGCCGGGATTCGGCGCTGACGTCGTGGAGGCCGGGCGGGTGCGCGGGCTGGCGCAGACCGGGCGGGCGGATCAGGCGAGGGCGTTGAAGGCGTCCGCCAACCGGGCGCTCGCCCACCTGCCGGTCCGGGCCTTCCCGGCCGTGGCGGCCGCCGCCCTGACGCGGCCGGAGGCGCCGGAGTTCGTCAAACGGCTGCGGCTGGTCGTGGCGACCCTGCGCGGGCGCCTCTGAAACCGGAACACTATCGACCCCCGACGGGAAACCGTGCAGGTTCCGAAGATCGTTGATCTGTGAAGCCGGGGAATTTCATGACTGTTCGCATCATCCTGATCGCGGCCCTGACGGCCGTCGGCGCCCTTGGCGCTCCGATGACCGCGGCGGCGGAACCGGCGCGGCCCGCGGTCAGCGCGGACGCCGCGAGCGACGCCGCCAATCAGGCCGTGGTCGAAACCCTCTACCGCGCCTTCGGGGCGGGCGACGGCGCCACCATCGCCGGCCTGCTGGCCGCCGATCTGGTCTGGATCGAGGCCGAGAACGGCCCCTATGCGGACCGGAATCCCTACAATGGCCCGGGCGCGGTGTTCGAGGGCCTGTTCGCCCGCATCGGCGCTGAATACGAAGGGTTCGTGGTGACGCCGGTCACCTATATCGCCAGCGGCGACCGGGTGGTGGCCCTTGGGCGCTACACCGGGACCAACCGGGCCACGGGCGAGGCGCTGGACGCCCAGTTCGCCCATGTCTTCACCGTCTCGGGCGGCAAGGTGACCCGGTTCCAGCAGTATACGGACACCGCCCAGTGGGTGGATGTGACGACCCCAGACTGATCGTCAGCCGCGCGGCCAGACGGTCACGTCCGCCGGCCAGACCTCGCGGTTGGGCGAGCCGTCGTAGGCCCAGCCGAGGGTGCGGGCGAGGGCGTGGGCGCCGGCGCGGATCACCGGCGTCGGCGACGTCTTCAGGCCGTGCATCGCTCGCGCCCAGTCGGGCAGCAGGTCGACTCCGGCCTGCATGATGATGGCCGAGGCGGCGTCGGTCATGGCCGCGCCGACGGACTGGTTGAGCACCAGTTGGGCGACCTCGCGGGTGCGGGCGTCGGCGCGCAGGCCGGGGCGCATGGACTGGATCAGGGCCTCCGCCGAGGCGCGGTCGCGCGGGACGGGGTCGGCTCCCAACCGTTCGGCGACCAGGGCCATTTCGGCGAAATAGCGGTCCTGGTCGGCGAGGGGCATCCGGGGCTCGGCGTAGCGGATCCAGGCGTCGAGGAAGCCGATCGCCTCGGTGACATGGACCCAGGCCAGCAGCGTCGGGTCGCTGACGCGATAGGGGGTTCCGTCGGGCAGGACGCCGCCGATCCGGTCGTGAATGCCGCGCACCCGGTCGATGGCGGCGAGGCCGTTTCCGGCGTGGTCATAGGTGGTGACGGCGATGAATTTGGCCGTCCGCCGCAGCCGCCCGTGCATGTCGGAGCGGAAGTCGGAATGGTCCCAGACGCCGGCCAGAACCGCCGGGTGCAGCATCTGAAGCAACAGGCCCGAGACGCCGCCGATCATCATGGTGACGATGTCGCCGTTGACCCGCCAGGCGACGGAGTCGGTCGCGAACAGGGCGTCGGCGCGGCGGAGGATCGGGCGTTCGCCCTTGGCGGCGTCGTTGAACAGTTCGGTGATCCGGCGGCGGATGGCGACCTTGGCGGGTTCGGTCAGACTCATGCGGGACCGGCCGGGTGCAGGGCGACGGCGTAGAGGTCGAGGTCCCCATGCACCGGATCGGCGAGGCGACGTTCGAACGTCAGGCCGAGCTTCTTCAGCACGCCCACCGAACCCGCGTTCGCGGGCTCAACCAGCCCGATGATGCGGCGCAGGCCGAACCCGGCGGCCTGACGGGCCATGATGGCGGCCGCGCTCTCGGTCGCATAACCCTTGCCCCAGGCCTCGGGGACGAAGCGGTACCCGACGTCGGTCTCATCCATGTCGCCGAGATATTTGAGGCCGCTGAAACCGATCAGACGGCCGGAGTGCTTGTCGATACAGGCCATGCGGCCATAGCCGTACAGCTGGTAATCACGCAGGGGACGGCTCTCGAGCAGGTCGCGGACGGCCGCGATCGAGGCCACGGCCTGCTCGCCGGTGTAGCGCAGGACGTCCGGATTGGAGACCAGCGGCCAATAGGCCTCGGCGTCATCGAGGCTGAACCGGCGGATCAGCAGTCGATCCGTCTCGATCACACCTGCGCCCGTCACGGGGTCGCGCCATCCCGCCACGCCTTCAGCGCCTCGATCGCCCGGACGCTCATCAGCCGCTTCCTGGCCCGGCCGCGTTCCTTGAGCGGGATCTTGACCCCGGCCTCGTCGACCTTGGGCGCTTCCAGCGGCGGCAGAAGGCCGTAGTTGATGTTCATCGGCTGGAATTTGGAGATGCCGCCGGGGCCGTCGAGGTGGCCGCCGGTGATGTGTTCGACCAGGGCGCCCATGGCGGTGTGGACGGGCGGGGCCTCCAGGGGCCGGCCCAAACGCTCGGCGGCGGCGAGGCGGCCGGTGAGAAGGCCCATGGCGGCGCTCTCGACATAGCCCTCGACGCCGGTGACCTGGCCGGCGAAGCGCAGGCGCGGCATGGCCCTGAGGCGCAGCTGGCGGTCGAGCAGTTTGGGGCTGTTGAGGAAGGTGTTGCGGTGCAGGCCGCCGAGGCGGGCGAACTGGGCCTCGTGCAGGCCGGGGATCATGCGGAAGACCTCGGCCTGGGCTCCGTGTTTCAGCTTGGTCTGGAAGCCGACCATGTTGAACAGGGTGCCCAGGGCGTTGTCCTGGCGCAGCTGGACGATGGCGTATGACTTGACCTGCGGGTCGCGGGGGTTGGTCAGGCCGACGGGCTTCATGGGGCCGTGGCGCAGGGTCTCGCGGCCGCGTTCGGCCATGACCTCGATCGGCAGGCAGCCGTCGAAATAGGGGACGTTCTCCCAGTCCTTGAACTCGGCCTTGGGGCCGTCGAGGAGGGCGTCGATGAAGGCCTCGTACTGGGCCTTGTCCATCGGGCAGTTGACGTAGGCGGCGGCGTCTCCGCCGGGGCCTTCCTTGTCGTAGCGCGACTGGCGCCAGGCGATGTCGAAATCGATGCTGTCCGCGTGGACGATGGGGGCGATGGCGTCGAAAAAGCTGAGCGCGTCCTCGCCGGTCAGATCGAGGATGGCGGCGGCCAGGGCCGGGGAGGTGAGGGGTCCGGTGGCGACGATGACATTGTCCCAGTCCTCGGGGGGCAGACCGGCGATCTCCTCGCGCACGATGGTGACGAGAGGGTGGGCCTCGAGTTTGGCCGTGACCGCCTGCGAAAAGCCGTCGCGGTCGACGGCGAGGGCGCCGCCGGCGGGGACCTGATGGGCGTCGCCACAGCTCATGATGATGGAATCGAGCGCGCGCATCTCGGCGTGCAGGAGGCCGACGGCGTTGTGCTCCCAGTCGTCGGAGCGGAAGGAGTTGGAGCAGACCAGCTCGGCCAGACCGTCGGTGTGGTGAGCGTCGGTCTTGATGCCGGGCACGCCGCGCATCTCGTGCAGGAACACGGGGACGCCGGCCGAGGCGATCTGCCAGGCGGCCTCGGAGCCGGCGAGGCCGCCGCCGATGACGTGGACGGGCTTGATGTCGGGAGCGCTCATTGCGGCCTTCTAGCCACGCCGGGCGGTCCCGTCAGCTACCGAAAGCAATCGCGGTATGGCGCCGCTTGCCGACACGGGTATGATCGGCCGGCTTGGGAGGGCGGGATGAAGCGATTTTCGATCATGGATGCGGCCGTGGAGCCGTTCCGTCTGGTGGGCCGGCGGCCGTTGGCGACCATCGTCTGGGGGCTGGTGATGCTGGCGCCGAGCCTGCTGGTGATCGGGGCGATGATGCCCCTGCTCGGCGACATCTTCTCGGGCGGCTTTGATCCGGCCGCGTTCGAACCCGGCGCCGATCCCGAAGAAATGCTGTTCGGCGACGACATGGCCGCGATGATGCAGTTCCAGATCTGGTCCAACCTGGCCCAGCTGCTCGGGCTTCTGAGCCTGCTGCTGGTGACGACGGCGATCATCCGGGGCGTCTATGCGGGCCGCAAGAGTGAGCGCGCCTTCTTCCTCCGGATCGGCATGGCCGAACTGCAGGTGGCTGTTGTCGGCGTGGCGGTCGGGGTCGGATTCATTTTCGTCGCCATTCTTGCGATCCTGTTCGCGGTCGGGATCGGCTTCGGGATCTGGCAGCTGGGCGATCCCTGGCGCTGGTTGTTCATTGTCGCCATGGGGATGGCGGTCCTTGTGGGCCTGATGCTGCTGTGGGGCCGCCTCTCGCTGCTGGCGCCCGCCAGCATCCGCTACAAGACCTTCGCCTTCGAGGAGGGCTGGAAGCTGGGCCGGGGCAAGACCTGGAGCCTCTTCGGCCTGTGGATCATCCTGGTCCTGATCGCGATCATGGTCGGCATCGCCTTCATGATCCTGTTCCTGATCGTCATGCTGGCCGTCAGCGGCGGCGTTTCGGTCACCGATCCGGAGGCGATCGAGGCCTGGATCGAGGGCCTGCCGCGGCAGCCCGCCATGCTGGCGGGCCTGGGTCTGGTGCTGCTGATCCCCATGGCCTGGCTGCACGGCTTCTCCCAGACGCTGTTCACCGCTCCCTATGCCCATGCGGTGCAGGCGCTGGCCGGATCGGACGAACCGCCGCCGGCCGCCGAGGAATTCCACTGACACGGGCCGCGCCGCCGATTAGGCTCGTGAGAGACTTCGAGGGGACGATACCATGAGCTTTTCCGCGACCGACGCCGCCTTCGAGGGCTTTCGCCTCGTGCGCCGCAATCCCGTCGCCCTGGTGGCGTGGACACTGGTCTATCTTGTCTACACCCTCGCCACCCTGTTCGCGGCCGGCGGCATGATGCGGTCGATGGCGGTGTGGATGGAGCAGATGGAGGCCCTGGAGGCCGGGCCGCCGCCGACCTCGCCCGAGGCCCTTGTTCCGATCATGGAATCCTATGTCGCCGCGATGAGCCACATGGCCTGGGCCATTCCCCTGTCGCTGGTCATAGGCGCCGTGCTCATGGCGGCGATCGCCCGGGCCGTGCTCACGCCGGGCGCCGGCGGCTTCGGCTATTTGCGGCTGGGCATGGACGAGGTGCGGGTCTTCGTCGTCACCGTCGTCATCGCGATCCTGTACAGCCTCGCGATCGGCATCGCCTTCGTGGCCGCCGCAGTCATCGGTGGGGTCGCGATCGGCTTCATGGAGGGGTGGGGCGTCCTGGTGATGGTGCTGACGATACTGTCGGCCATCGCCTTCGCGATCTGGCTCGGAGTGCGCTGGAGCCTGGCCGTGCCGATCACCGTGGATCAGAAGAAGTTCGCGATCTTCGACTCCTTCGCCGTCACCAAGGGCCGCTTCTGGTCCCTGTTCGGGATGGCCCTCCTCACCTTCGTCATGGTGATTGTCGTCTCGCTCCTGGCCGCGATCGTGATGATGCCGATCAGCATAATGGGCGGCATGTCCATGTTCGGAAGCATGGGCGGCGGCGACCCCACGGATATGTTCCGGAACTTCAACCCGGCGAACCCGTGGATAATCGCGTCTTCGGTCTTGAACGCCTTCGTCTACGCCCTGACGGTCGCCGTCCTCTACGCGCCGTTCTCGGCCGCCTATCGTGACATCAAGGGCGCTCCGTCGGGCGACGAGGTGGTCAGCTAGGCGTCCCCGGCGGGCGGCGGTCCCACACCGCCGCCCGGTCCACCGCATGAAATCGCGAGGCCGGCGCATCCATACGCCGCCGTCGCCGCCTCATGCCGGGACGGACGACCGTCCGCTGAATTGCCACGGGGGCGCTGCATGACCGGAATCGAACTCTTCGGCGAACGAAAGCGGCGCCATCGCCGGACCTGGACGATCGCCGCGATCGTCCTCGGCTTCATCTTCATGCTCGGCGGCCAGTTGGGCGCCCTGTATCCCGCGATTGCGACAGGCTTTGTCTCTCCCGGTGAGGGCTCGGACGGCTGGCCGCAGCTGACCTATGAGCTGGTGGCCGCCTTCGGCCTCGGCTCGGTTCTGGTCCTGCTCTGGGCCTGGCTGTTCGAGCGGCGGGGGCCGGCCACGCTCGGTCTGAATGCGAAAGGACCGCTGCGATTCCTGCGCGGTTATCTGCTGGGCCTGGCCTTCCTGGGGACCGTCATCGGGGTGATCTGGACGGCGGGCGGCTATGTGGTCGAGGGGACGGGCGCGTTCGGGTCGGCCGCCGTCGGGGCGGCCCTGCTGCCCATCGGCGCCCTGATGCTGGGCTTCATCATCCAGGGCTCGTCGGAGGAGCTGCTGTTCCGGGGCTGGCTGATGCAGCTGATCGCCTCGCGGCACGGGATCTGGATCGCCGTGGTCGGCAACTCGGCCCTGTTCGCCCTGGCCCATGCCGGCAATATCGAACCGTCGAACGAACTCTATGTCGGCCTGGCCAATATCGTCCTGTTCGGCCTGTTCATCAGCCTCTACGCCGTGCGGGAGGGCTCGCTGTGGGGCGTGTGCGGCTGGCATGCGGCGTGGAACTGGCTGCTGGGCCTCGGCTTCGGGCTGGAGGTGTCAGGGATGAAGATCGAGACCCTGCCGCTGATCACCGACCTGACGGCGGCGCCCGGCGCGGCCTGGTGGCTGACCGGCGGGGCCTTCGGACCGGAGGCGAGCGTGGTCACCACGGCGGTGCTGCTGACCGGCACGGTCGTGCTGGCGTTGAGGGGCCGGACCCGGGACCACGGCGTGGAAGCGGCCCCGGTCACGGCCTGAACCGTCAGGCGCTCTTCTTGAGCGCCTGCACCCGGGCCTTGCGGCGGGTCTCGTGGCGGTCGAGGATTTCCTTGAGGTATTTGCCGGTCCAGCTCTTGGGATTGGCGGCGACCTGTTCGGGAGTGCCGGTCGCGACGATCTCGCCGCCGCCGTCGCCGCCCTCGGGCCCGAAGTCGAGCAGCCAGTCGGCGACCTTGATGACGTCGAGATTGTGCTCGATGACGACGATGGTGTTGCCGTTGTCGACCAGTTCCTGAAGCACCTCCAGCAGCTTGCGGATGTCCTCGAAATGCAGGCCCGTGGTCGGCTCGTCGAGGATGTAGAGGGTCTTGCCGGTGGCCCGTTTCGACAGTTCCTTGGACAGCTTGACCCGCTGGGCCTCGCCGCCCGAGAGGGTGGTGGCGGACTGACCGACCTTGACGTAGCCGAGGCCGACGCGGTTCAGGGTCAGCATCCTGTCGCGGATCGAGGGCACGGCCTTGAAGAAGGAGCCGGCCTCTTCAACCGTCATATCCAGAACGTCGCTGATCGACTTGCCCTTGAAGAGGATTTCCAGCGTCTCGCGGTTGTAGCGTTTGCCCTTGCAGACGTCGCAGGTGACATAGACGTCGGGCAGGAAATGCATCTCGATCTTGATCAGCCCGTCGCCCTGGCAGGCCTCGCAGCGGCCGCCCTTGACGTTGAAGGAGAAGCGGCCGGGGCCGTAGCCGCGGGCCTTTGACTCCGGCAGGCCGGCGTACCAGTCGCGGATCGGACCGAAGGCGCCGGTGTAGGTGGCCGGGTTGGAGCGCGGGGTGCGGCCGATAGGCGACTGGTCGATGTCGATGACCTTGTCGAACAGCTCCAGCCCCTCGATGCGGTCGAAGGGGGCGGGGGCGTCCGAGGCGTTGTGCAGCCGGCGGGCGGCGGCCTTGTAGAGGGTCTCGATGGTGAAGGTGGATTTGCCGCCGCCGGACACGCCGGTGATGCAGGTGAAGACCCCGCCGGGAATCTCGCCGGTGACGTTCTTGAGGTTGTTGCCTGTGGCGCCGCTGATCCGCAACATCTTCTTGCGGTCGATGGGGCGGCGGCCGTCGGCGGGCAGTTCGATCTCGCGCTCGCCGGTCAGGTATTTGGCGGTCAGGGAGTTGGCGTTGGCCATGACCTCGGCCGGCGTGCCCTGGGCGCAGACCTCGCCGCCATGGATACCGGCGGCCGGGCCCATGTCGATGACATGGTCGGCGGTCAGGATGGCTTCCTCGTCATGCTCGACGACGAGGACGGAATTGCCGAGGTCCCGGAGGCCGCGCAGGCTTTCCAGCAGACGGGAGTTGTCGCGCTGGTGCAGGCCGATGGAGGGCTCGTCGAGGACGTAGAGGACGCCGGTCAGGCCTGAGCCGATCTGCGACGCCAGACGAATGCGCTGGCTCTCGCCGCCGGACAGGGTGCCCGAGGCGCGCGACAGGCTGAGGTAGTCGAGGCCGACGTTGTTGAGGAAGCGCAGCCGGTCGGTGATCTCCTTCAGGATGCGGCGGCCGATCTCCAACTGTTTGTCGGTCAGCTTGCCGTCGAGGTCGGTGAACCAGGCGTGAGCCTGTTTGATCGACAGCCAGGAAACCTCGGCGATGTCAGTGGCCGCGACCTTGACCGCGAGTGCCTCGGGCTTGAGGCGTTTGCCGTGGCAGACCTCGCACGGGGTCTCGGACTGGAAGCGACCCAGTTCCTCACGGACCCATGAAGAATCGGTCTCGCGCCAGCGGCGCTCAAGGTTCGGCAGCACGCCCTCGAAGGCCTTGGAGACCTCATATTTGCGGGCGTTGTCGTCGTAGGTGAATTTGATCTTCTCGGAGCCGGTGCCGCGCAGGATGACGGTCTGGGCCTTCTCCGGCAGGTCGCGCCAGGCCACGTCCATCGAGAAGCCGTAGTGGCGGCTCAGTGACTGCAGGGTCTGGGTGTAGAGGGGCGAGGGGCCGCGCGACCACGGGGCGACGGCGCCCTTGTGCAGTGTCTTGTCGCGATCGGGAATGACCAGATCGGCGTCGAAGGCCAGCTTGACGCCGAGGCCGTCGCAGGTCGGGCAGGCACCGAAGGGGTTGTTGAACGAGAACAGCCGCGGCTCGATCTCGCTGATCGTGAAGCCGGAGACCGGGCAGGCGAATTTCTCGGAGAAGGTCAGGCGGCGCGGTGCGGTCTCGCCCTCGGCGATATTGGCCCATTCGGCCACGGCGATGCCGTCGGCGAGGCCGAGGGCGGTCTGCAGGCTGTCGGCGTAGCGGCTTTCCAGCCCGGCCTTGGTGACGATCCGGTCCACGACGATGTCGATGTCGTGCTTGAACTTCTTGTCGAGCGTCGGGGCGTCCTCGATGGCGTAGTACTCGCCGTCGATCTTGACGCGCTGGAAGCCGGCGCGCTGCCACTCGGCCATTTCCTTGCGGTATTCGCCCTTGCGGCCTCGGACGACCGGAGCCAGCAGCATCAGCCGCTCGCCGTCGGGCAGGGCGGTCAGCTTGTCGACCATCATGGAGATGGTCTGGCTCTCGATCGGCAGGCCGGTGGCGGGGGAGTAGGGCACGCCCACGCGCGCCCACAGCAGGCGCATATAGTCGTGGATCTCGGTCACCGTGCCGACGGTCGAGCGCGGGTTCTTCGAGGTGGTCTTCTGTTCGATCGAGATGGCCGGCGACAGGCCCTCGATCAGGTCCACATCGGGCTTGCCCATCAGCTCGAGGAACTGGCGGGCATAGGCGCTCAGGCTCTCGACATAGCGGCGCTGGCCCTCGGCATAGATGGTGTCGAAGGCGAGCGAGCTCTTGCCCGAACCCGAAAGGCCGGTCATGACCACGAGCTTCTCGCGCGGGATGTCGAGGTCGACGCCCTTGAGATTGTGCTCGCGGGCGCCGCGCACGCGGATGAAATTGTGCTTTTCGGTCATGGGGCCTGAAGGCTGGGAGTCCGGGAACGCGGCGGAACCGGGGAAGGTCCGGCGCGACGCCGCTATATGGGGATCAATTCGCGGGATTCAGCAAGAACAATGTGAGAACATCGCGGCGACGGCCATCCTGCTGACAGCAGATGTCAGCAGGTTCAGCCCCGACCGGGCGGCGTCCAGGCTTCGGTCGGCCTCAGATACCGCTCGCCCTTGCGCAGCAAGACGCCTTGCGCGCTCGCTATGCCGAGCTCCAGGCTCTCGGCGATGCGGCGGGCCCGTTCGATGAAGTGGGCCGCTGCGGCGGGCGGGCAGATTTCGGCGGCCGTGGCTTCGAACAGCTCCAGCCAGCGGTCGAAATGGCGGGCGTCGACGGGCAGGGGCAGGTGTTTGGGCATCGGCCGTCCGTGATAGACGCCGCTCATCAGGGCGACGGACGACCAGAACAGCCGCATCTGCTGCAGGTGCGGCCCCCAGTCGGCGATCCGGGCGGCGAAGACCGGACCGATCAGCGGGTCGGCGCGGACGCGATCATAGAAGGCGTCGACGAGGCGCGCGATCATGGGCTCATCGATGCCGGTCTCGGCTTCGATGCGGCGGACGACGGCCTGACGGCGGGTTTCGGGGTCATCGGGGTGGGACACCGCCCCTCACTAGGCCCGTCGCGAGGCGTTCGCCATTGCGGCTATTCGCCGTCGAGGAAATCGCCCGTCACGGTCGCGATCGCCGAAATGGCTTGCAACACGCCGGCTCCGACCGCATCTTCAATGCTTGTACAGGCTTTCGGAGATCAGACGATGATGATCAGCGCACTGGAAATCGGCTTCGGCCTTTCCGCCACGCTGATGGCGCTCGTCTTCGCCCTCAGCCTTCCGCGACCCAAGCGGGTCCGCGTTCGCGCCCGTCGCGACACCCCGCCGCGCGCCTGACCGTCTTCATTCGTTAAATCGCCGCGTTCGCCCGATGGCGGAGCTGTGCGCGGATCAGGCCTGGCGGTTGAAGGCGACGGCCCGTCCGTCTCCGGCCGTGGCCTGTCCCGTGGCGCCATAGGCGGACGGGCTGCCGCGCTGGCCGGCGACCTCGGCGGCGATGGTCCGGACCAGACCCTCGGAGACGATGCGGGCGGCCTCGACGGCGCGGGCGTGGTGGGACAGGACGGCCTCGAAGGCCTCCGTGGCGCGGATCAGGGCGGTACGGTCGGCGGCGGGGGCGGCGGCGACGGAGGCTGGATTGGCCTTCAGCTGGGCGGACTCCCGGCGATAGCTATTGGCCAGATCCTGGGTCGCGGCCATGGTGGCGGCCGCGTCCTGAGGGCGGCGCGATTCAAACGCCTTTGACTCCTCGCCCAACCGGGCGGTCAGACGACGGGTCAGGTCGGTCAGCTGGCGGACGCGGGCCGTGGCGTTCAGCGTGGCGGCGTCGGTCATTGTTCCTGCTCCTGCATCTTCAACATCTGGGCGACGACCTGATCGGCCAGGCCGATGCCCCCGCCGCGGACGGCCTGTTTGGCCATGGCCTCGACCAGAAAGCCACGCCATGTGCCCTCGGCCTCGCCGCCGCCGAACGGCGCCTCTGTCGAAAGGCCCTCGAACATCGGCTTGAGCATCTGCGCCAGGAAGGAGGCTTCGAACGCCTCGGCCGTTTCCCGCATGCGGGCGGTGGCGACGGCCGCCGGCGCGGCGGCTTGCGGAGGCAGGGTGGCGGGTGAGATCAGGTCGCTCATCACATCACCTCGATTTCGGCCTGGAGGGCGCCGGCGGCCTTGATGGCCTGCAGGATGCTGATCATGTCGCGCGGGCTGACGCCGAGGGCGTTGAGACCGTTGACCAGGGTGGACAGGGAGGTCCCGCCGCCGACGATCCGCATCTGGCGGCCCAGTTCCTCCTCGACCGCGACATCGGTCTGGGGAAGGACCACGGTCTCGCCGCCGCGACTGAAGGGGGCAGGCTGGCTGGCGAAGGGGCTTTCCTGCACCGAGATGGTCAGATTGCCCTGGGCGATGGCGACGGTGGAGACGCGGACGGCGTCGCCCATGACGATGACGCCATTGACCTCGTCGATGATGACGCGGGCCGGGGAGTCGACCATGACCTCGAGATTCTCGACGCGGCTGATGAAGCCGGCCATGCCCATCTGGGCCGGGGCGCGCAGGGCGACGACGGTGCCGTTCTCGGCCAGGGCGGTGTTCGGATAGACCTGGTTGATGGCGGCGGCGACGCGCTGGGCCGTGGTGAAGTCGGGATTGCGCAGGTTCAGGCGGACCTCGGTCATATTGGCGAGGTGGAAGCCGGTCTCGCGCTCGACCGTGGCGCCCGAGGCGATGCGGCCGGCGGTGGGGACGCCGCGCGTCACCGAGGAACCTGAGGCGCCGCCGCCGGAGACCGCGCCGGTCTGGATCGACCCTTGCGCCACCGCATAGACCTGACCGTCGGCGCCCTGGAGGCTGGTGACCAGCAGGGTTCCGCCCAGCAGGCTCTTGGCGTCGCACATCGAGGCCACGCTGACGTCGATGCGGGCGCCCGGGGTGGCGAAGGGCGGCAGTTCGGCGGTCACCATGATGGCCGCCATGTTCTTGGAGTTGGCGTTGGCGCCGCGGATGTTGACGCCGAGGCGCTCGGTCATGCCTTCCAGCGACTGGCGGGTGAAGGGGCAATTGCGCAGGGAGTCGCCGGTGCCGTTCAGGCCCACGACCAGGCCGTAGCCGACCAGCTGGTTGGAACGGACGCCCTCGACCGCGGCGATGTCCTTGATCCGCGACTGGGCCAGGGCCGGCGACGCGAATCCGGCCAGGGCGGCGGCGGTCACGAGAGAGGCGAGCAGTTTCTGCATAGGCAGGGCGTCCACATACTGTTGCCTGCCGTGTCTTGCGAGCGGCGTGCCACCTGAAAAGCGAAGCAAAAACAGCGGAGGGCGGGACTTCCGGTGCAACGGCGGCGGCAGAAACTGCCGGGCCGTTAACCAAACGGTGACGCGCCGCCGCCGATGGTCGGGCCATGTGCTGGATTCGTATTCCATGAAGGTCACAGGCCCATCCGGACCCTCGTCGACGCCGGGGGCGCGTCCCGCCCGCGCCGGCGGCGGCTTTTCCATGCCGTCGACCGGTTCAACGGCCGGCGCCAGCGCCACGACCTCCACCTCCGCCCCCTCCGCCGTGGCCGATGTTTCGGCGCTGATGGCGCTTCAGGGGGTCGAGGATGTCACCGAACGGCGGCGGCGGGCGATCCGGCGGGGCGGCGGCCTGCTGGACCGGCTGGAGGAGCTGAAACTGGCCCTGTTGTCGGGCGAGGCCGGCGACGGCGCCCTGGAGCGGCTGACGCGGACCCTGCGGGAGGACCGTCCGGTCGACGCCGACGCCGGGCTGAACGACCTGCTGGATCAGATCGATCTGCGGGCCGCGGTGGAGCTGGCCAAGGCCGATTTACGCCGCAGTGCAGCATAAGTCTGCGAAATCCCACGTAAAAGCCGGGTCGGCGAGCGGCGGGTGATGAAGAAATGTCACGCTCCCGCGCCGACTTTCAACTTCACCGGTCACGCTCGCGCGAGCGTTGTTGCCGCGACTCTCCGACCTCCCTATAGGCAGGGCTGCGCCACAGGGGGGCGCTGTTAAAGACCGTGAGTGCGATTATGACCGCATTGGCGTCTGTGATTGTCGAGCCGGCCGCGTACAGGCCGTCCGACGACGAGCCGTTCATGAACGAGCGGCAGCTCGCCTATTTCAGGGGCAAGCTGATGGACTGGAAGGATGACATCCTTCGCGAGTCCAAGGGGACTGTCGTCAACCTGAAGGCCGAGACGGAGAATCATCCGGACCTGGTCGACCGGGCGTCGTCCGAATCCGACCGGGCGCTGGAGCTGCGCACCCGTGACCGCCAGCGCAAGCTGATCGCCAAGATCGATGAGGCCCTGCGCCGCATCGAGGACGGCTCCTACGGCTATTGCGAGGAGACCGGCGAGCCGATCAGCCTCGGACGGCTGGAAGCCCGCCCCACGGCGACGCTGTCGGTCGAGGCCCAGGAGCGGCACGAGCGCCGCGAACGGGTGCACCGGGACGACTGACCTCAATCCGTCGCAAGCGGGTCGAGATCGGTATGGGCAAAGTCGCCGCCCCTATAGAGCAGTTGTCCGTCCTGTTCCTTGGCCAGGGCATAGGAAAAGCAGTCGCCGAGGTTGAGGCCAGCCTTCGTGTGACGCCCGTAGAGAGCGGCCGCGCGAACAGCGCCCCGCGCCGTGATTTCGGTTATGGGCTCCATCCTGATGCCGAGGTGGTTGAGCAGACCATCGAGTTCAGCGTGGCCGACGACGCCCAGGCTTCGACGAGCCGCGACGGCCGCTTCCCAATAACTGACCGGCGACATCACGGACGGACCGGTCATCAGAACCGCCAGGTAGTCTTCGTTCCCAGGCTCATCGAGCAGAATGGCGACGACAGCGGACGCATCGACGGCGATCAACGCGGCAATCCCTGCTCGTCGTAGAAATCGTCATCGCTGGGCCAGGGCTCAAGCCGCGGTAAGGCGGCCACTCGCCGCTGTATCTCCCGGATTGCCGCGAGTCGTTGCTGATAGTCCTCATTCCTGGCGAGCTTATGATCGCGGAGCAGTTCCTGAACGAGGGCTGTGATGGTCTTGCCTTCCTTGCGCGCGAGGGTTCTCAGTTCCTCGGCTGTTTCGGGATGGCGAATTTGGACGGGTGCGTTCATGATGATCGGCATTTTATCATGATCGATCCTGTCCTCCAACCCGCGCCTTGACTTGAGGGGTGCGGAGCGCGACCTGTGCGCCTCGCGTTTCAAGGTCTCTCCATGTCCGTAAAAGTCCGTTTCGCCCCGTCGCCGACGGGGAAGCTTCACGTCGGCAATGTTCGCACCGCCCTGGTCAACTGGATGTTCGCCAAGGGGCAGGGCGGCAGCTTCGTCCTGCGCATCGACGACACCGATCTGGCGCGGTCCACGCCGGAGTTCGAACAGGGCATTGAGGACGACCTGACCTGGCTGGGTCTGGTCTGGGACGAACGTTACAACCAGTCGAAGCGGTTCGACCGCTATGAGGAGGCCGCGGCGCGCCTGAAGGCGTCGGGCCGGCTCTATCCCTGTTACGATACCTCCGAGGAGCTGGACCGCCGCCGCAAGGTGCAGCTGTCGCGCGGCCTGCCGCCGATCTATGACCGCGCCGCCCTCGAACTGACCGAGGCGGAGAAGGCGGCGTTCGAGGCCGAGGGCCGCAAGCCGCACTGGCGCTTCAAGCTGGATGGCCGCCGGGTGGCCTGGGAGGATCTGGCGCGCGGCCATGCCGAGGTGGACACGACCTCGATGTCAGACCCCGTGCTGATCCGCGAGGACGGGCTGTTCCTCTACACCCTGCCTTCGGTCGTCGACGATATCGACATGGCCATCACCCACGTCATCCGCGGCGAGGATCACGTCACCAACACCGGGGCGCAGATCGAGATCTTCGAGGCCCTGATCGGCGAAGGATGGGGCGGGCCGGTCCCGTCGTTCGCTCACATGCCCCTGCTGGTCGGGGCCGACGGGCAGGCCCTGTCGAAGCGGCTGGGCTCGCTGTCGATCGCCGAGATGCGGGACCAGGGCTATGAGCCGATCGCCATCACCAGCCATCTGGGGCGGATCGGCACCTCGGACCCGCTGGAAGTCGGAACCTCGGTCGAGGCCCTCGGCGCCAGCTTCGCCTTCTCGAAAATGGGCCGGTCGCCGGCGCGTTACGACACCGCCGATCTGGACCGGCTGAACGCCCAGTCGCTGCATGTGATGGACTATGCGGCGGCGCGCCCACGGCTGGCCGAACTGGACGCCGATCTGGGCGAGGTCTTCTGGAACGGGGTACGAGGCAACCTTCAGAAGTTCGCCGACGTCGTTGAAATGGCGGCCATTGTGCGTGGTCCGGTCACGCCGGTGATCGAGGACGCCGCCTTCGCCGCGGCGGCGCTGGCGACCCTGCCCGAAACCATCGACGAGACCCTCTGGCCCGTCTGGACCGCGGCCGTGAAGGAGGCCACCGGGGCCAAGGGCAAGGCCCTGTTCATGCCGCTGCGGATGATGATCACCGGCCAGCAGCATGGTCCGGACATGGCGACCTTGGCGCCCATGATTGGCCGTGAGCGGATCGTCAGGCGCCTCCGGGGCGAGACGGCCTGAGGTCGGCCGGGGCCGCCCTCAGGCTTGTCTCGTTTGGCCGTGGTCAGAAGGCTCCGCCTTCTGACTGCTACGCGCCGCCCTTCGGGTCGACCCGACGCGTCCTTAGGCGTTGCAGGCCGCGATCTGTTCGGCCGTCAGGCTGACGCCCTTGTAGCTGAACGACGACACCGGGCCGAAGCGGGCCACGACGCGGCGGCAGGCGCGGGTCGCGGGCTGGTTGGCGCCGCCGTTGGCGGTGCAGGTCGCGCCTTCGCAGCTCCAGGAGGCGCCGTCGATGATGGTGCGGGCGGCCGGGGCGCGGGCGGCGTCGGCGAGAACGGCGCTGGTGGCCGGGGTTTGGGCGAAGGCGGGGGCGGCGGCGAACAGGGCCGCGGCGATGAGCAGAGCACGCATGGGGGAGGTCTCCGGTTTGGCGGGCGCGGCCATCCGGCCCGCATCACCAGTGTCCGTTTTGATACGCAACTGTCAAGGTGCGTACCCAAAAGCAACTGACGGACGGCTGCTGACTGACCAGTGTTTACTTATCGCTGATCATGTTGCAAGCGCGGCATGTCGTCCGCGCCCTGCATGGCCTTGATTGACTCCTCAACCGTGTCGCAGACGACCCAGGCCTGGCGGAAGCTGGCGGGGGTCATGCCCTCGGCGATACTGTGCTCCATCACGGCCAGAAGCGGCTCCCAGAAGCCGTTGAGATTCAGGAAGATGACTGGCTTGGAGTGCAGGTCCAGCCGCTTCCAGGACAGGACCTCGATGACCTCCTCCAGGGTGCCGACGCCCCCGGGCGCGACCACGAAGGCGTCCGACTGGTCGTACATGATGGTCTTGCGCTCGTGCATCGAGGGCACGATCAGGGTCTCGACATCGTCGAACAGCCGCTCGCGGCTGCGCAGGAAGCCCGGCATGACGCCCAGCACCCGGCCGCCGGCCTCGTGCGCCGCGCGGGCCGAGG
>CALRJO020000030.1:0-36472 GCA_943367565.1 Brevundimonas vancanneytii | reverse complement strand
ACCCTGACGCGGGCCTATGTCGAGGCTGTGGCCGGGACCAGGGCGCGGATCGCGGACACCCGCAAGACCACGCCGGGCCTGCGCGCGCTGGAAAAGCACGCGGTGCTGTGCGGGGGCGGGGTCAATCACCGCTTCGGTCTGGATGACGCCATCCTGATCAAGGACAACCATGTCGCCGTCTGTGGGGGGGTAGGGGAGGCCGTACGCCGGGCGCGCGCCGCCGTCGGCCATCTGATGAAGGTCGAGGTCGAGGTCGACGGGCTGGATCAGCTGGACGAGGCGCTGGCCGCCGCGCCCGATGTCGTCATGCTGGACAATTTCACCCTGCCGATGCTGCGCGAGGCCGTGGCCCGCACGGCCGGGCGGGCCACGCTGGAGGCGTCCGGCGGGGTCAATCTGGGGACAGTGCGCGATATCGCGGAGACGGGCGTGGACGTGATCTCGGTCGGCGCCCTGACCCATTCGGCGCCGGTGCTGGACGTGGGGCTGGACATCCTGCCGGCCTGAAGCGCGAACGCCGTTCCGGAACAGGCCGACGGTCGGGCGGGTTTAGGAGGTCCGGAAGGAGATCTCCATGACCCATGCCCCCCGAATTCCCAAGGAACAGCTCAGCTTCGCCGACAAGGGCGCGCGCACGGTCGAAGATACGGCGAACTCCGACCGCCGCGACCTCAAGACGGGCGCCCAGTCGGGCCAACCCGGCGACGCCGACGTCAATCTCGAGACCCAGGGTCGGTTCGGCAATCTGAAACAGAACCTGACCAACCAGTGGAAGGTGCAGGACCGCTGATCATGGCCAACAACCAGCATACCCCGGAACCCGTCGACGACAAGCGCTGGGGCGGTCCCGGCTCCAGTCATCAGAACGCCGACCGCGAGCCGCCGAAATTCGAGGATCCACGCGCGGGCGGGCCGACCAATCCGCGGAACAGCAAGGTTTCAGGCGGCGGCGGCGAGCGCGACCTCAAGCACAGCCATGACGACGACCATCGCTCGTCGAAGGGCGACCGCGACGCCTGACGGAGGTCAGGCGGTCGGAGCGGTCTGGCCGGAAGCCTCGCTGGCGGAGACCGGCGTGGCCGCTCCTGGCGCGGGAGCGGACGCCGCCGGCGCCGGAGCCGGAGCCGGGGCGGCGGCTTCGGAGCCGCGCTCCTGGGCGATCAGCATATTGTAGGCGACGGCGCCCGCTTCGCGCACGGGACCCGTGGGATCGAGGCTGGCCTGGATCAGGCGGGGCGTATCGGCCTCGCTGGAAGGCCGGGCGGCGTAGCTGAACGCCTCGCGCGAGCCGGAGCGACCGCCGAAACGGTAGAACAGGTGGTCGCCGACCTGACCGACACGGATCAGCGAATTGCGCCAGCCGGGCGAGACGCCGGTGGTGTGGAAATGGGTGGCGTTGCCGACATTGGCGTACACGGCGCCGGAAAGGGCGGCGGACGCGACTTCACGGGCCCGGTTCCAGGCCGCCTGATTGACCCGTCCGCGCATCGAACCGTCGCAGGTGAAGCTGAACTGGCAGCCGGTGCGGCGGCCCGCGCCCTGGAAGACCACGCCGCAGACGCTGTTGGGGAAGGCCGAATGGCGCACGCGGTTCAGCACCACCTGGGTCACGGCGCGCATGCCGTCGCGGCCTTCGCCGCGGGCCTCGTAATAGGCGGCCTTGGTCAGGCAATCGAGATCGCGCGAGGCGTCGAGCGTACTGGCGAGACGGAAGGGCAGGGCCGCGACCGGACCCGTCAGATTGGCCCGGCGGAGACTGGCCTCGGCGGACTGGCCGCGCAACTGTTCCAGACGGGCGGTCAGCAGTTCGGCCTGGCGGTCGCGCTGGGCCCCGCCGGCTACGGTATAGGGGTCATGACGACGGGCGATGGTGAGGGCGCTTTCGTCCAGTCCGCCCGCGGCCGCCGCCAGGGCCTCCTCGGTGAAACCCGCCGCGGTCGCGCCCTGGATGCGTTCAGCCTGGGCGCGTACGGTGTTGGCCTTGGCCGCCGTCCCGCCCAGATAGGCGCAGCCGATCGCCAGTCCCACCAGCGCGCCGAACGCCGCCGCCGCAGATCCGGGCCGAATCCGGGCCGCACGATCGACAGGGGGGTTCACACGCGTTTGCGGGGCATTCGGCAAGGGCTCAGTCCTGTACGGCAGGGCGCAGCGCCGCCCCCGGGTAGTCTCGCAACCGGGCGACCCTCTCCAATCCCTGGAGATCGGCGTCGCGATCCGCTTGCGGTAAATCGACGGTCGGCGAATGGGCCGAACAATCGAGGACGCGCCTTAAGCCAGCCGTTTGTGGCGCCAATGTGGTTGATTCGCAAGATTGTTGTGCGACGCAACATCGCGGAGGGACGTGCTGGTATCCGCAAGCTCAAGGGCGATGTGAGTTGGATAGTGGGCCTGAGTGAAAGAACGGGTTTCTGTATTGCCCAACACAAGGACAACACGAAAAGGGTGTCGCGGGCGCCCCGCCTGATTGACAGGGTGCTCGACTATTGTCTTCGACAGCGCCGCGAAGCCTCGATTGACTTGCGGCGCATGACCGGAACCGGCGGAGGCGGCCAGCGTTGAAGCTCCGCCATTGGAAGGATTTCGCCATGAAACGCTCAGTCATCACATTCGCGGTCGCCGTCGCCGCCCTCGCCGCCGCCGCTTGCGGTCAGACCATCGAGCAGAAGGCCGCGACCGGCGCCATCGCCGGGGCGATCGTCGCCGGTCCTGTGGGAGCCGCCGTGGGCGGGGCCGCGGGCGCCGCTGTCGGCCAGGCCGAGAAGCCGAACTGACACAGTCGACCGTCGAGTGAGCGCGGCGGCGGCCATCGCCGCCTCGCGATCTTGATTTTCGCGCCCATATAGGGTTAGCGACGCGCCGGGCTCGCCGTACATCGCCCGGCCGCGTTCCAGCGCATCCATAAACGATCAAGGACATCGACGCCCTCCGCATGAGAGATCTGAAACAGACCGGCTTCACGGACCGCCTTTCCACCCAGCAGGAAGCCAAGAAGGCCCTGCTCGCCCGGTTCAAGCCCAAGGCCGCCGCCCCCGATCCAGAATTCGACAAGCTGGCCGCCAAGCGCGCCGCCGAGAAGGAGGCGCTGCGCCAGCAGCACGAACTCGCCAAGGCGGAAGCCCGTCGCGAGAAGGCCGAGAAGGAGGCCGCGCGCATGGCGGCCGACGCCGAGGCCCAGGAAGCGGTCGAGGCCGAAAAGCGCGCCGCCCGCAAGGAGCGCAAGGCGCTGACCAAGGAAGAGCAGAAGGCGGCGCGCGACGCCCGCTACGCGGCCCGCAAGGCGCGCACGCGCTGATCCCCTGAACCGGTCGGCCGGAAGGCCGGCCGCGATCCGGCCCTAACCGAGTTCGCCCAGGACGCGGGCGAGTTGCTCGCCCGAATAGGGTTTGCGCAGGAAGGGCCACGGCGCATCGGCCAGGGCCGCATCCACGTCCTCGCCGGCATAGCCCGAGGTCAGCACCACCCGCATGTCGGGGTAGTCCCGCCCGCAAATCCGCGCCAGTTCGATCCCGGTCATGCCGCCGGGCATGACGACGTCGCTGAGCATCATGTCGAACCGCTCGCGCTTCAGCAGGTCCAGCGCCTGGGGCGCGTTCTCGACGGCGCGCACCTCCAGCCCAAGGCCCTCCAGAAGCTCCAGCGCCACAACGGCGACGCTGAGGTCATCCTCGACCAGCAGCAGGCGTCGTCCGGCGGCCATGGGTCGGGCCGCGTCTGGCGCGACGTCCGTAACGGCTCCGACGGCCTCGGCTTGAGGCGGCAGATAGAGCTTGATCTCGGTGCCTTTGCCGACCGTGGATCAGATCTGGGCGGCCCCGCCGCTCTGGCGCGCGAAGCCATAGACCTGGCTCAGGCCCAGGCCGGTTCCCTTGCCGACGGCCTTGGTGGTGAAGAAGGGCTCGAACACCCGGGCAATCAACTCGGGCGGCATGCCCGCGCCATTGTCGGCGACGGTGACGCAGACATAATCTCCGGGCACGAGGTCAGCGACCTGACCCTGCTCGACGGTGCAGGACTCGGTCTGGACGGTGATCCGACCCCTGTCGCCCACGGCGTCGCGGGCGTTGACGACCAGGTTCAGCAGGGCGGCCTCGAACTGGGAGGGATCGACATTGACCCGCGCCCCGCCGCGCCGGAGCTTGAGCTTGAATTCCACGGCCTCGCCGACCGCGCGGCGCAGCAGGGGTTCGCTCTGGCGGATCTGGACGTTGAGATCGACCGCCTCGGGCCGCAGGGCCTGACGGCGCGAGAAGGCCAGCAACTGGTGGGTCAGACCCTCGCCGCGCCGGGCGGCCGCCAGCGCGGCCTCGCCCAGCTTCTGGCGTTTGGCGGCATCATTGGGCGAGCGCAGCATGATGTCGAGCGCGCCGATCACCACGGTCAGCAGATTGTTGAAGTCGTGCGCCACGCCGCCGGTCAGGCGGCCGACGGCCTCCATGCGCTGGGCGTGCATCAGATCCGCTTCGGCCCTGGCCTTTTCCGCCAGCGCCTCGCCGACCCGCTCCTCGAGCAGTTCGTTGATCCGCTTCAGGTCTTCCTCGGCGCGCTTGGCGTCGGTCACATCGAAGGCCACGCCGACGAAGCCGATCACCTCGCCGTCGCCGCCCAATCTCGGGCGTGAGAAGGACTTCAGCCAGCGGTAGACCCCATCATGGCGCAGGTAGCGGGCTTCCATCGAAAAAGGCTCGCCCGAGGCCTCGCCCGCCAGCGACTCCTGGATGACGCGCTCATGATCGTCCGGATGGATCACGGCGCGCCAGTCTGCCAGCCGCGCCTCTTCATAGCTTCCGCCATTGTAGGCGACATAGGCCTGGTTGACGAAGGCTCGGGTGCGGTCCTGCTGGGTCACCCAGATCAGCACCGGGGCCGTGTCGGCGATGGCGCGGAACCGCTCCTCGCTTTCGCGCACTTCGGCCTCGGCGCGGGTGCGTTCGATTTCGGTCCAGGTCCGCTGGGCGACCTCCTGTAGCAGGGTGATCTCCGCTTCGGTCCATTCGCGAACAGCCGAGTGGTGAGCATACAGGAAAGCCCGCAATCCACCGCCCCGGATCACCGGCGCGCGCATCAGGGCGCGGGTTTCCAGACGTTTGAACACATCCAGGGCGTCGCGGGTGCGCGGGTCCTTCTGGACATCGGCGATGTGAATCAGCCGCCCCTCGGCCAGATCGGCGATCAGATCGGAGCCGAGGTCCTTGAGGCTGAACTCGCCCTGGGCGCTTACCACGCCCGCCGTCCAGTCCCGTGTCATCGACACCAGGCCGCGTTCCTGATGAACCTCGCCATAGCCGACGCGGTCGGCGCCGAGTTCGACCCCGAGGGCGCGTTCCACCTCGAGGATGACCTCTTCGGACGACGTCAGGTCGCGCAGGCGGTCGGTCAGCGCCAGCAGGAACGACTGTCGCCGTTCCTGACGTTCGAGGGCGTCCAGCGCTTCACGGGTCTCGGTGGTGTCGAACGACATGCCGACATAGCCGAGGAAGACGCCGTCGCCGGCGAAGCGCGGATTGACCGAAATCCGCATCCAGCGCCAGGCGTCGTCAGCACGCCGGAACCGGGCCTCGAACCCGTAGGGCCGGCGGTCGGGGCGGGCGGCGGCCATGGCCGCCTCGACGCCCGCCACGTCATCGGGATGGATGGCCGCCTTCCATACGTCCCCAAGGATGCGGTCCGCCGGCTGGCCGTAGAACTCGACGAGGGCCGCATTGACGAACTCGACCTTGGCGTCGGCGTTGGTCATCCAGACGGGCGAGGGGGCCGTGTCGGCCATCAGGCGGAACCGGGTCTCGCTTTCGCGAAGGGCGGCCTCGGCCGCGCGGGCCTCGGTGACGTCGGTGTTGACGCCGATGATTCCGCCATAGCGGCCGTCGGCCTCGATGCGAGGCTGGGCGGCGGTGTGCAGGATGCGCCATTCGCCGTCGTGTCGCCGGAAGCGGGCTTCTGTCGAGAAGGCGGCCTGACGGGCGGCGGCTTGGGTGGTCGTCGCCATCACCTGTTCCACATCGTCGGGATGGATCAGGGTGCTGAAATCAAAGCCGTCCAGCACCTCCGGCGCGTCCCAGAAGGCGCGCTGGGCGGCGTTCAGGTGGATGCAGTGGCCGGTCTCGTCGCTCATCCAGAGCATGACGGGGGCGTGCTCGCTGATCAGGCGCAGTTGGTGCTCCCGCTCGTCGATCCGGGCGTTGGAGCTGCGCAGGGCCTCCAGCGAGGCGTCCAGCGCCCCCACCATGTCGCGCAGCGCCGAGGCGACGACCGTGATGAACAGACCGACAATGACGAAATTGACGGTGGCCACCTGTCCAAGCCGGTCGACCAGTCCCGCGCCGACCGCGTCGAAGCCCAGGATCGCCCAGCCGCCGAACAGGCAGGCGGCCGTGGCCGTCAGCCCCGCCAGACGCCCGGCCGCCAGCGAGGCCACGATCACCGCGGGCAGCAGGATCATGAAGCCGGTCACATTGCCGTAGAAGAATCCAAGGTTGGCGCGGATGGTCAGCATGACGGCCGCGGCGCCGATGCCGACCAGAATCGAAACCCACCAGGGACGGGTTCTCACCCGCGCCAGCCGGGTAACGGCGGCGCCGATGTCGAATAGTCTGGTGAAGTCCCCCAACGCGCTCATCAACCCCCGCACACGCGCACGCGATCTCCGCCAACGTATTGGACGGACGAGGGTTCCAACAGACCTGCCGCCGCACTTCAAGGGGGAGCAAGGGAGAGATCAAACCCGGCGTGAAAAAGCCGCCAGCCGCTTGAGACCTTCCTCGCCCGGAAAGCGTTGCGACTTGACCGACCGGCGCTTTCCGCCTGAAAAGCGCCCCGCTTGGCGCGCAAGCTGCACGATCGTCGGGCAATGTCCCGGCTTGGGAGCTGATATTTGGCCAGGATCGACTGGACCGCGACGTTGAAGAGGACGCGCCGGCTGCTGGCCGCCGCGCCTGTGGTTCTGGCGGCCTTTGGCGTGGCCATGGCCGCCAGCTCGACGCCGCGTCCCGAGATCGACCGCCGCGCCGAGGCCGTCCGCAGCCTGACCGGCGGAGACCTCAGCGCCCGGGGATTCGCCGCCATCACGGGCCGGATGGACCCGTCGCAGCTGGCCATCGCCCTGCGCCATGATCCCGGCGAACGCCGCGCGGCCCTGTACGGGCTGACCCCCGGATGGGAAAGCCTGACCCTGGCCGGCCGCCCGACGCTGGACTTCGGCGCCACGGGCCTGGACGCGATGAAGCTCAACGCAGCGACGCCGGACGCCTCCCAGTTCCTGCGCGTCGCCGCGCCCTTCGTCTTCAAGCCCGCCACGGCCGAGGATCGCCGCCGGGCCCTGCGTTGCCTGACCCAGGGCATCTATTACGAGGCGGCGCTTGAGCCCACCGAGGGCCAGGAAGCCGTGGCCCAGGTCATCCTGAACCGCGTGCGCGACCCCAACTACGCCAACAGCGTCTGCGGCGTGGTGTTCGAGGGCGCCGAGCGCACCACCGGCTGCCAATTCAGCTTCACCTGCGACGGCGCCCTGTCGCAGGCGCCGGTCGGATGGGCCTGGAACCGCGCCAAACTGGTCGCCGAACGCGCCCTCGCCGGCCACGTTTCGGCCCGCGTCGGCACGGCGACCCACTATCACGCCGACTATGTGCATCCGTGGTGGGCGCCGACGCTGAACAAGCTGACCCAGATCGGGGCGCACATCTTCTATCGCTGGAAGGGCGTCTACGGCGAGCCGGCGGCCTTCCGACAGGCCTATTCCGGCCGCGAGCCCCTGATCGACGAGGCCCGCTTCTCGCGTCCGCGCATACAGATCGCTTCGGCGGCGGATGCCCAACTGCTGCTCGCCGAGGCCGCCGCCAAGGGCGAAAGCGTCATGCGCACGGTCGAGATCGACGGTCAGACCCGCGTCGTCGGCGTCGCCTCCCTGGGCGGCCGGCGTCAGGCCACGGCCGCCGATATCGCCGCCATCAACCAGCGCATGGCCGCCTTCGAGGCGCCGTCGCCCGCGCCGGACGAACCCGTCCGCGCGGCCCCGCCCGGGGTCACTGTGATGGCCGTCGAGGAAGTTGGCCGCCCGACCTCCTGATCGCGGTTTCGCGCAACGGAATCGGCATTAGGGCATTTATCGCCGGGCCGGTAAGACCAAGCGGGCGTCGATTCAGGAATTGATGGCCAGATCGGCGATGTAGACCGCGGCGGGCCGGACTCTGACCGAAGGTTCCCAGCGCTGCAGCGCTCATGGAAGGCGCCGTTTGACCAACCCCCCCGCCAGCGATCCCGAGGCGATAGAAGCCGATCGGCTCCGTGTCCTGAAGTCCTACGACATTCTGGACACCGATCCCGAGCAGGCCTTCGACGACGTGATGTTGCTGGCGGCGCGGATCTGCGACGCGCCGGTCGGCATGGTGAGTCTCGCCGCCGGGGACCGCCAGTGGTTCAAGGCCAGCGGCGTCCCGGACATCCCGGCGATCGGCCCGGCCACCGCCTTCTGCGAGCACACGATGCATCAGTCGGGCGTCACCCAGGTGCGCGATGCCGCGCGGCACCCGCTGTTCGCCGATCATCCGCTGGTGAAGGGAGGCTCCGGTTTCCGCTTCTACGCCGGGGCGCCGCTGATCGACGATCAGGGGCTGGCGTTGGGGGCCCTGTGCGTCTTCGACACCCGCCCGCGACCGCAAGGCCTCGATGAAACCCAGCTGATGACGATGGACGTGCTGGCCCGGCAGGTCATGGCCCTGCTGGAGCGCCGGCGGGCCCTGCGCGAGCGCCGCCGCAGCGACGAGGCCGCGACCGCCGCGGTCGAGGCCGCGCGACTGGTGACCGACAAGCTGGCCGAGAGCGACGCCCGCTTCCAGGCCATCGCCGACAGCATGCCGCAGATGGTCTGGTCGTCGCGGCCGGACGGGCGCCACGACTACTATAACGCCCGCTGGTACGCCTTCACCGGCGCGGCCGAAGGCTCGACGCTTGGCGACGCCTGGGGGGACATGATCCACCCCGAGGATCAGGAGCGGGCGAGAACCGCCTGGCGCGCTTCATTGTCCACCGGCGAGCCCTATGAGGTCGAGTACCGGCTGCGCCACCATACCGGGTCGTATGCCTGGACCCTGAGCCGCGCCATGCCCATCCGCAATGCCGCGGGCGCGGTCACCCGGTGGTTCGGCACGGGCACCGATATCGCCGAGATGAAGCGGCTGGAGCAGGCCAAGGCGTTGCTGAGTCAGGAGCTGAGCCACCGGATCAAGAACATCTTCGCTGTGATCTCGGCCCTGCTGGCCCTGTCGGCGCGACAGTATCCGGAGGCCAAGGCTTTCGCCCGCGCCGCCCGGACCCGGATCGCGGCCCTCGCGCGAGCCCATGAGTTTGTGCGGCCGCATACGGAATCCAGCCGGCCCAGCCTGGACGGCACAACCCTGCACGCCTTCCTGCGCGACCTGTTCCTGCCCTATGACGACGAGGCGGGCCACCCGCGCGTGATCATCAGCGGCGACAACGCGGATTTCGACGATCAGGCCGCGACCCCGGTCGCCCTGCTGTTCCACGAACTGGCCACCAACGCCGCCAAATACGGGGCCTTGTCGGTTCCCGACGGCCGGGTCGCCCTGACCACCCTGCGGCAGGGCGAGCGCTATGTCATGACCTGGAAGGAGCGAGGGGGACCGGTGATCAAGGGCGCGCCGGACGCCTCGGGCTTCGGCTCGTCGCTGCTGGCGTTGTCTGTCGAGGGGCAGTTGGGCGGCGGTCTGGAGCAGACGTGGGCCGCCGAGGGTCTGGAGGTCGTCGCCGACATTCCGGCCACGGCCCTGGCCCCGCGTCGCGCCGCGCGACAATTGGTGTGAACCGCCGTCCCCGCGCTGCGTTCAACCGGCGTAACTCCGTATTGAAACAAAACTTATGACCGCCCGTATCCTGATTATCGAAGACGAAGCCCTGGTCGCGATGGAGCTGCGCTTCGTACTGGAGGACCTGGGCTATGACGTCGTCGGCACCGCGCCCGACGCGCGGACGGCGCGCGCGCTGGCGACCCGGGGCGGCGTCGAGCTGGCCCTGGTCGACATCCATCTGACGGACGGCGCCACCGGCGTTGCTCTGGGCCAGGAGCTGGGCGAGATGTTCGGCGCCACCGTCCTGTACATGACCGCCAACCCCGGCATGGTCAGCCACGGCGTCCCAGGCACCATGGGGGTGCTGACCAAGCCGACCGACGAGGGCTGCGTCCGCGGAGCGGTCGAATACGCCCTGCACCTGCGGCGCGGCGAGCCGGCGCCGGTGGTTCCCTACGGCCTGCAGATGTTCAACTGACCCGACGGGCGGGGCCTACCAGACGCCGATCTTCTCCGCCTCCTTGTGCGAGATCGGGTGGTTGGCGCGGGCGTGGTCCTCCTCGGCCAGGAAGCGGACCGCCTCCAGCGCGGCCATACAGCCCATGCCGGCGGCGGTGACGGCCTGACGGTAGATATCGTCGGTGACGTCGCCGGCGGCCCAGACGCCCTCGATGGCCGTGGCCGCCGTCCCGGGCTTCACCACCAGATAGCCGCCCTGTTTGGTCTCCAGCTGGCCGGCGAACAGCTCTGACGACGGGGCGTGGCCGATGGCGATGAAGACGCCGTCGGCGGTCAGTTCGCGGGTCTCGCCGGTCTGGACGTTCTTCAGCCGCGCGCCGGTGACGTTGACCCCGCCGAAGCTGTTGGTCTCGCCGAGGATCTCGTCGATGGCGCTGTTCCAGACCACCTCGACCTTCGGATTGGAGAACAGCCGGTCCTGCAGGATGCGCTCGGCGCGGAATTCGTCGCGACGGTGCACCACGGTGACCTTCGAGGCGAATTTGGTCAGGAACAGCGCCTCCTCGACGGCGGTGTTTCCGCCGCCGACCACGATCACCTCCTTGTCGCGATAGAAGAAGCCGTCGCAGGTCGCGCAGGCCGAGACGCCAAAGCCCTGGTATTTCGCCTCGCTGTCGATGCCCAGCCATTTGGCCTGGGCGCCGGTCGAGATGATCACCGTCTCGGCCAGCAACTCGGTCCCCGAGTCCAGCGTCAGCCGGAACGGCCGCTGGGACAGGTCGGCCTTGACCACGATGTCCTCGATCACCTCGGTCCCAACATGTTCGGCCTGGGCGCGCATCTGCTCCATCAGCCAGGGGCCCTGGATGACATCGGCGAAGCCGGGATAGTTCTCGACATCGGTGGTGATGGTCAGCTGGCCGCCGGGCTGGAGGCCGGCGATGACGACGGGGCTCAGCATGGCGCGGGCCGCATAGATGGCGGCGGTCCAGCCAGCGGGGCCGGAGCCGATGATGGCGACGCGGATCGTTCTCGGAGTGCTCATGCGCCTATTTAGGCGTTGATTCCCTCCGGCGCGATGCCAGGCTGTCGCCTGTTCACAGATCTGATCGGAGGATGACGTGGCGCAAACCAGCTTTCTGGGCATCGGCATCGCCCTCGGCGTCGCGATCGGCACGGCCATGGGCATCGCCCTGGACAATCTGGCGCTGGGGATCGGCATGGGGATCGGCGTCGGCCTGGCCATCGGCATCGCCCTGGACGCCAGCAAGAAGCGCAAAGGCGACGGGTCCGGATCCAGCGGCGCCGCGGATGGCGGCGGGCATGACAGGAGCGCCCATGACGGGGCGGACGGCGGTGGAGACGGCGGCGGCGACTAGGCCTTCGTCCTGCGGTCCAGCACGGCCCGCGCCGCGCGGTCGGTCTCGGCCAACGGCTGATAGTCCCAGGCGTCCAGCGACCCGTCGAACGGCCGCGCGGCGCCGCGTTCACGCAGATCGGCGTGCAGGCGGGCGAATTTGTCCGCGGGCTTCAGCGGAATCATCGGCAGGACATGCACCGGCTTGCCGGTCGAGGCGGCCTCGGCGGCCATGTTGGCGCTGTCCTCGGTGACCAGGAGGTGGTCGGCGAAGCGCAGGAAGGCGAAATAGGGGTTCGTGCCGTCGCCATCCCAGATCAGGCCGGGCAGGTGTTTCAGCCGCGCGGTCAGGACCGCCCTGGCCGCGTCGGGCGTGCGGCGCGAGAAGGTCAGCATCAGCGACCCATCGGCGGCCTCGACGGCCCTGGCGATGCGGGCGGCCAGGTCGGCGGCGTGGGCCTCTGTCAGGTCGAACGCCCTTGATCGTCCGCCGATCAGGACGGCGACGCGCGGCCGCGGCAGGGGCTCCAGCCGGTCGGTGAAGGCGGCGGCGCCCTCGGCCAGCCGCGCCGCCGTCACCCGGTGCGGCGAGCCGGTGATCGACAGGACATTGGGTCCCTCGACCCGGTCATGGGCGGGGGCGACGATCAGGTCGTAGGCTGCGTTGCGCCAGCGCGGGTCCTGGGTCTGGACCACGAAGGTCCTGCCGCCCGACCTTTCCCGGACGCGGGCGGACATCGGCAGAGTCGCGCGGCCCGTGGCGATCCACAGGTCGGGCCAGACTTCGCCGGCCGCCGGTTCGGTGGGATCGGAGGACAGGTCCAGCATCCACGACGCCTTCAACGCCGAGGGCAGTTTGTCGAACAGCGGGCGCCAACGGATGCGTTTGACGGTGATCGAAGCGGGCGTCAGGCGCTGGATCGCCTCGGCCAGCCCCAAGGCCTGGTTCTCCATGCCGATGCGGCCGTCGGAGACCACCTGGATGGAGAGGGGCGCGCTCACGGCGCGGCGGGCGTCGCGATCCAGCACATGGCCTCGACCTTGTTGCCGTCGGGATCGCGCAGAAACGCGGCGTAATAGCCGGGCGCATATTCGGGCCGGGGACCGGGCCGGCCGTCGTCGAGCCCGCCCGCCGCCAGACCGGCTTCGTAAAAGGCCACGACGGTCCCGGGGTCGGGGGCGTTGAAACAGATGTGGGCGCCGTTGCCGGGAACGGCGCGCTTGCCGTCATGCGGCTGGGCGGCCCAGAATTCCGGGAAGGCCCGGCCATAGCCGATGCCGACGCCGTGTTCGAGGACGCGCCGCGCGCCAAGCACAGCCATGACGGCGTCATAGAAGACGCCGGCGCGCGACAGGTCGGTGACGCCCACCGAAACATGCGACACCAGAGGCGGGCGTGTTCCGGTGGCTTTCGTCATCGGCCTATTTCCACTCGACCTTGAGGATTTCGTAGGCCTTGACGCCGCCGGGGGTGTTGACCTCGACCACGTCGCCGACCGCCTTGGAGATCATGGCGCGCGCGATGGGCGAGGCGACGGAGATCCTGCCCGCCTTCACATCGGCTTCGTGCTCGCCGACGATCTGGTAGCGGGCCTCTTCCTCGGTGTCCTCGTCGACGACCGTGACCGTCGCGCCGAACATGACCTGATCGCCGTCCAGCTTGGAGACGTCGATGACCTGGGCGCGGCTGATCTTGTCCTCGATGTCGGCGATCTGGCCCTCGATCCAGCCCTGACGCTCTTTCGCGGCATGATATTCAGCGTTTTCAGACAGATCGCCATGCTCTCGCGCTTCCGAGATGGCCGAGATCACGCTCGGCCGCTCCACGGACTTCAATTGCTTCAGCTGATCGTCGAGGACACGGTAGCCCTCGGCCGTCATCGGCACTTTTTCCATATGTCGTGAGTTTCTTGCTTCGCCCGACTGAAGATTTGGTGACACGCCAGAGGTCGCTGGGCGCTTGCGACCGGCCAAAGAGACTAGGGCGCCAGCCCCCAAGGTTCAAGGGGCATGGCGCAACAGCGTTACGCCGGACGGTTCCGCCTGCGAACCCGAACCTGCCGGACCAGGCTCCAGGCCAGCCAACCGATGGCCGCCAGACCCAGAGCCATGAACAGGCTGGAGAGGATGAAAACCCCGGCCGCCATGAAGGCCAGCACGAAGGCGACGGCGGCGGCCAGGGCGGCGATGACTTGGATGGTTCTCAGGCGCATGGACCTGTTAACGTCTGTTTCACGGGCGGGTTGCGGCTGTATGCGCGGTTCCCGGTCACTGTGGCGCCGGCGCCAGCCTCAGGCATAGCTGTAGGGGCCGCCCCGCTCGAGCGCCCGCTGATACGCCGGACGGGCATGAATCTTCTGCAGGAAGGCCTTCAGCTTCGGCTTGTCGGCGCCGTAGCCGACCCGGCTGCCCGCCGCCTCGACCGGGAAGCTCATCATGATGTCGGCGGCCGAGAAGGCGTCGCCGGCGAACCATTCGGACCGGTCTAGTTCAGCCTCCCAGTACGCGGTGTGCGCCGCGAGCTGCGGGTCGATCATATTCGCGTTCATGGCGCGGCTGATTCCCTTGGCCACGCCGCGGGCCAAGAAGGGGACGCGGCCGGGAATGGCGGTGAAGATCAGCTTCAGCAGCAAGGGCGTCATGGCCGACCCCTCGGCATAGTGCAGCCAGTAGGTGAGGCGCCGCGCCGCATCCGTCCCGGCGGCGGGCCGCAGGCCGGACCCCGGATGGGTCTCCAGCAGATATTCGATGATCGCCCCGGTCTCGGCGATCCGCGCCTCGCCGTCGTCCAGCACCGGCGACTTGCCCAGCGGATGGATGGCCTTCAGCGCCGGCGGGGCCAGCATGGTTTTCGCATCCCGCTGGTACCGCTTCACCTCATAGGGGACGCCCATCTCCTCCAGCAGCCAGAGGACCCGCTGGGACCGGGAGTCATTGAGATGGTGGATGGTGATCATGGCGACGGCTCCGCTTGGCCGACGCAGTTAGCGCGGTTGACGCGGCGTCGGTCCAGAGGATTCAGACGCGCCGACCGCTCCAGCGCCGACGGGGGTGGGCCGGCCGGTCGGGGGACGGCCCCGGACGCTTGCCCGCATGCCGCTGCTCCCACAGCTGGAAGGCCAGGGTGGCGAGGGCCAGCTTGCCTGCGTGGCGTCCGGCCATGCGGCGGCCGCCCTTGCTGAGCAGCAGGCCGCCGATCAGGGTCGCGAGTTTGGGAATGGGCATGGCGGTCTCCGGTTCAGGGGTGAAACGGACCGGACCGGGAACGGTTCAGCCGCGCCTCACCGCACGGGCATCAGGGCTTGGGCCGCCACTACCATGGCCTCGACACCGGTGACGACCGAGGGCTGGGGGTCGATGCGGAACAGGGGAGAGTGGTGGCCGGGCGCGGTCGCCACGTCGGCCGCGGGCGTGCCGCCAACGCTGAAATAGACGCCCTTCACCCCGCTCTCGGGGGTGACGAAATACGCGAAATCCTCGGCCCCCATGCCGGTGCGGGGCGTATCGACCAGCCGCTCGGAGCCCATGGCCGCGCCGATGGCCGTACGCACGCGGGCGGCGGTGGCGGCGTCATTGATGGTTGGCGGCGTGGTCTCGGTCGGGGAGCGGACGACGGTGGGCAGTCTGTCCTCGGCCACGCCGAGCGCCAGGGCGGTGCCGCGCACGACCCGGTCGATGCCGTCCAGCAGGGCCGTGCGGGTCTCGGGATTGTCGGCGCGGACGGTCAGCTGCAGGTCGACGCGGTCGGAGATGATGTTGTGCTTGATGCCGCCATGGAACGACCCGACGGTGACGATCGCGCCCTCCAGCGGATTGATGCTGCGGCTGGGCAGGGTCTGCAGGTTCATCACGATGGCCGAGGCGACCACGATCGGATCGACCCCGAGGTGTGGATAGGCCCCGTGCGTGCCAACTCCATGGACCGCGATGTCGACGCTGTCAGAGCTGGAGGAGGTGATGCCGAGCGGCAGGTCGATCAACCCGGTCGCGAGGTCGGCCGAGACGTGGAAGGCCAGGGCGATGTCAGGCTTGGGGAAGCGGGTGTAGAGGCCGTCCTCGACCATCGCGCGGGCGCCGAAGATGCGTTCCTCGGCCGGCTGGGCGATCAGCACCAGGGTGCCGGACCAGTCCTGCCGGCGGGCCATCAGCTGGCGCGCCGTGCCGATCAGGGCGGTGATGTGCACATCATGGCCGCAGGCGTGCATGACCGGCTTTTCCGCGCCGTCGCTGTCCACCTGACGCGCGGTCGAGGCGTTGGCGAGGCCCGATTCCTCGGCCAGCGGCAGGCCGTCCATGTCGGCGCGGATCATGACCGTGGGGCCGTCGCCGTTCCGCAGCACCGCCACCACCCCCGTGCCGCCGACGCCGGTGGTCACGTCATAGCCGAGGGCGGACAGCTGGGCCGCCATGATGCCGGCGGTGCGCACCTCCAGGCCCGACAGTTCCGGGTTGCGGTGGAAGTCGTCGAACAGGGCGCCGAGGTTGGCGTCATAGTCCCGCGCGATGGCCTGACGCAGTTCGACATCGGTCGAGCCGGTCTGGGCCTGCGCAGCCCCGGCCGTGAACAGGGCCAGCGCCGCCGTCGTCGCAAGAAGAAGTCGCATCGTTCCGCCCCCGGTTTGAGAACGAACATTGGTCCGGCGACGGCGGACTGGCAACGCCCAATGCGGACCGCGCGGCTGTTGAGTTCCACAGGCGTTTGGCCCTAAGCCCTCGCCATGACGACGCCCGAACCCCGCCTGACCTCTCTCGCCCATGGCGGCGGCTGCGGCTGCAAGCTGGCCCCGGCGGTGCTGCGCGACATTCTGAAGGGGATGCCCGTCGCGGCGCCCTTCGCCGATCTGATGGTCGGGACCGAAACCAGCGACGACGCGGCGGTCTGGCGGCTGAATGACAGCCAGGCGCTGGTGGCGACCACGGACTTCTTCATGCCGGTGGTCGACGACCCGTTCCACTTCGGACAGATCGCGGCGACCAACGCCCTGTCGGACGTCTATGCCATGGGCGGGACGCCGATCTTCGCCCTCGCCATCGTCGGCATGCCGGTGAATGTCCTGTCGACCTATACGATCGGGCGGATCCTGCAGGGCGGGGCCGAGGCCTGCCGGGCGGCGGGCATCCCCGTGGCCGGCGGCCATTCGATCGACAGCGTCGAGCCAATCTACGGCCTGGTGGCGCTCGGTCTCGTCCATCCGGACCAGGTCCTGACCAATCGCGGCGCCCGGCCGGGCGACGTCCTGCTGCTGACCAAGGGGTTGGGCGTCGGCGTGCTCAGCGCCGCCTTCAAACAGGAGCGGTTGAGCAAGGACGGCTACAGAACCCTGAAAGCGACGACCACGGAACTGAACAGCCTCGGCGCGAAGCTGGCGGGGAGGGCCGGCGTCCATGCGGTCACCGACGTCACCGGCTTCGGCCTGCTGGGCCATGCGCTCGAGATGGCCCGCGGCGCCGGCGCCACCGTCGAGATCACCGCCGATCCGCCGAGCCTGCCGGGCGTCTGGCTCCTGCTGGAGGAGGGCGTCCGCACGGGCGCCTCGGCCCGCAACTGGGCCAGCTATGGCGCGGAGATCGACCTGCCGGCCGGGCTCGAGGACTGGCGCCGCGACCTGCTGACCGACCCGCAGACCTCGGGCGGCCTGTTGATCGCCGTGGCTGAGGGCGAGGCGGAAGCCTTGCAGGGCCTGGCCCGGATCGAGGGCTTTGGGACCCATGTGGTCGGTCGAGTGGTCGACGGCCCGCCTCGCGTCCGCGTGGTCGCGTGATCCGCCGCACGGCCGATCTGTCGCCCGCCGCCCGCGACGGCTTCGACGCCGTCATCGATGTGCGCAGCCCGGCCGAATTCGTCCTCGACCACCTCCCCGGCGCGATCAACCTGCCGGTGCTGGACGACGCCCAGCGCGCGGTGGTCGGGACCGAGTATGTCCAGGGCTCCAAATTCATCGCCCGCCGCACCGGCGCGGCCATGGTCGCCCGCAACATCGCGGCCCACCTGGACGGCGCGCTGGCCGATCGCGGCGGAGGCTTCAAGCCGCTGGTCTATTGCTGGCGCGGCGGGCAGCGGTCGGGGGCCATGGTCACGGTGATGGACCAGATTGGCTGGCCGGTGATGGTGCTGGACGGCGGCTACCAGACCTGGAGGCGGCAGGCGAAGGCGGCCCTCTACGACACGGCCCTGCCGCACCGGTTGGTCCTGCTCGACGGCCCGACCGGCGCGGGCAAGACGGCCCTGCTGACGGCGCTTTCAGTGCGCGACGTCCAGACGCTGGACCTCGAAGCCCTGGCGGGTCACCGGGGCTCGCTGTTCGGCGCCATGCCGGGGGGGCAGCCGTCGCAGAAGGCCTTCGAGACCGGGTTGCACGACGCCCTGTCGCGGCTCGACCCGGGCCGGCCCGTCGTGGTCGAGGCCGAGAGCAGCAAGATCGGCGCGCGGGTCCTCCCACCCTCGCTCTGGGCCGCCATGGCCGCGGCGCCGGTCATCCCCATCGACTCGCCGGTGGCGGTGCGGACGGCGCGGACGGTGCGCGACTACGCCGCCTTCGCCGCCGATGCCTCGGCGCTGGATGAAGCCCTGACCCGACTGCCCCGTCACCACGGCAAGGAGACGGTCGCCGGCTGGCGCGCCCTCGCCGCAGCGGGTGAGATGGAGACCCTGGCCGAGGCCCTGATCGTCGCCCACTACGACCCCGCCTATCGCCGCGCGGGCCGGACGCCGGAAGGCGCGGCGGCGGCCGTCCGGATCGACGCCCTCGACGATGCGGCGCTCGCCGCCGCCGCGGACGCCGTCGCCGCGCGGCTGGAGCGCCTCAGCGCGGGATGATCATGTCGAGGCCGACCACGGCCGAGACCGCGACCGAGGCGACCACCCAGGTCAGCGCCAGCGTCTTCCACCCCACACGCAGACGGACGCTTCCGATCGCCAGCAGGGCGAACAGGGCCACGGTGACGATCGCCGGCAGGGTCCACGGTCCCCAGCCCAGCCATTCGCTGATCCGCGCCTCGTCGTTCGGATTGAACAGGCTGATGACCGTGGCCATGAACCGCATGAAGGCGGCCCAGAACAGGAAGATCCAGGCCGCCGCGCTGGCCCGCGCCCGGACCAGCCAGAGGGCGATCAGCGCCTGGATGACGGTCACCCCGGGTCCGACGGCCGAGATGATCATGTGATCCACCGTGCTGACCGCATCCCGCGCCCCGGCGCTGTTCAGCCCGAAATACGCCTCGTGCCCCAGCAGAACCGCCGCCAGCCAGTGGCCGCCCTCGTGCAGGGCGAAGGTGATGAATCCGGCGATGAAGACCAGGCCGTAGAAGCCCGCGCCTGAGAATCCCCCACCCGTGCGCATCCGTTGCATTCGCCCCTCCCGTTACAACCAGCGGCCCAGCTTGCGACCGGGTGGCGGCGAGGTCGAGTTAAGGATCGTTCACGGCGGCGCACGGAACGGATGGTCAAACCGCCCGACGGCGCCTAGCTTCGCCGGATGGCCGCTTCCCGACTCCGCTCCGCCCTGATGTCCCTGAGCCTGTGGGTGCTCGTCGCCCTGCTGGCCGGCCTGTTCGCCGGGGCCGCGGCCCAGGCCTGGGGTCTGCCCGGCGGGGCGGGGACCGCCGACCTGATCGGCGCCATCGGGAAGCTGTGGCTCAACGCCCTGAAGATGACCATCATTCCGCTGGTCTTCAGCCTTCTGGTCACCGGCATCGCCTCGATCGCCGACGCGGCGGCGACCGGGCGGATGGCGCTGAAGGCGCTGATGGTCTTCGCCATCCTGCTGCTCAGCGCCACGGTCTACGCCATCTTCGCCTCGGAAACCCTGCACGTGCTGTGGCCGATCGATCCGGTCGGGGCGGCCGCCTTGCTGGCCGGAGCGCCCGACGCCGCGGTGGTGCGCGAGAACGCCGCCGGAGGCGGGGTGGCCGCCTTCCTCGCCAATCTCGCCCCGGCCAATCCGGTCCGCGCCGCCGCCGAGGACGCCATCCTCGGCATCGTGGTCTTCGCCATCGCCTTCGGCTTCGCCGTCACCCGCCTGACCCCCGCCCGCCGCGCACCGCTGGTCGGCTTCTTCAGCGCGGTGTCGGAGACCATGATCACCATCGTCCACTGGGTGCTGCTGGCCGCGCCCATCGGGGTCTTCGCCCTGTCTATGGGGGTGGGGCTGAACGCCGGTCTCGGCGCCCTGGGGACCCTGGGCCACTATGTCTCGATGATCGTTCTGGCCCAGTTGGGCCTGATCCTGCTGATCTACGCCGTCGTCGTGCCCTGGGGCCGCATCGGCCTGGTCCGCTTCGCCCAGGGGATCATTCCGGCCCAGGTGGTCGCCTTCTCGACCCAGTCGTCGCTGGCCAGCCTGCCGGCCATGGTCGAACAGGCGCGCACCACGCTCGGCGTCTCGACCCCGACGGCGGGTCTGGTCCTGCCGCTGGCGGTGGCGGTGTTCCGCATCACCAGCCCCGTCGCCAACCTCGGGGTGGTCATCTACATCGCCCACCTGCACGGTCTCGAGCTCGGGCCGGCGGCCTGGATCGCCGGCGGGCTGACGGCGCTCGCCGTCTCCATCGGCTCGGTCGGCCTGCCCGGGCAGGTCAGCTTCTTCGTCTCCATCGCCCCCATCTGCCTGGCCATGGGGGTGCCGATCCAGATCCTGCCCCTGCTGCTGGCGGTGGAGGTCATCCCCGACATCTTCCGCACCATCGGCAACGTCACGGGGGACCTGGCGGCGGCGCGGATCGTCGAGGGGAAGGACGCCCCGGCGGAGGCGGACCCGCTGGCGGGGGTTTAGGCGGTCAGGAGGTCGGCAGCACAATCGTGCTGTAGAGAATGGCGGTATCGGAGCCCCAGCAGCAGGCGGAAACCAGAAATAGGACTCCATCCTGCTCTTCACTGATCCTCAGGCCGGACCACTCCGTGAACGTGGGCATGGGATGTTCGGTGATCTGGTTGTTCCGGCTGCGGAAATACCTGTCGCGGGACACCCCGACCCAGCCGTCGGAGGTCTCGAACAGCCCGTGAAGCGGCCAAGGGCTGGGCCCCATCATCCACCGGTCAGGCTCGGCCGGCGTCGGCGTTGAGAACACCGGCAGAATCTCTGACCCGCAGACCCGGTATACAGTCCCATGACTGAGGCCCATGTGCGCCAGTCCGGTCCCGACCATGACGCAGTTGCTCGAGTGCTTGTCAGGAAACAGGTCCACGACCGGATGGCAGGCCGGGTTGATAGCGCCGCCGCAGAGTTCTTCGCTGCCCCCGGAGACGAACGAGATTGAGCCCATCGGCAAGTCGATCCTGCGAAGTCCTCCCCCCCATTCGCCGAGATTGTACCCGACATAGATGGAGCGCCCGTCAGGCGTCGCCACCTGTCCCCCTGGCCAGAGGGAGGCCGCCATCGGCCAGCGCTTCCAGCCATCGGCGGTCGGAGCGACGACGCCCCGGCGCGTCAGGATCGCGGGACGCGCCTGTCCCGGCCAGACGAGCAAGCCGAGCACTTCGCCTTCGCTGGTTTCAGCCGGCTGGAGGTACAGGTTGTGTCGTGGGTCGGCGCGACCGTTGGGAAGCGCGTCACCACCGCTGGCGCGAAGATCGCGAAGAGAGAACGAAGCCGGACCGCCTGCCTGGACAAGGACCCATAGGCTGTCGCCGTTCGCCAGCAGATCCTCGGCATTTTCCGCAACCACGGTGCGATCACCGGTCGCGCGTTCGAAACGCACCACGTTTCGGGTCTGCCCAAGCAGCCAGATGTGGTCGCGGGTGGCCACTCCTTTGCGAATGCCGCGCCCCAGATCGGGGTCGCTCCAGTCCTGTGCACTGGCCGGAAGGGCCATGAAGAGTGCCAGAAGCAAGACAATCAAGGGGCGCATTCAGCCAACATGACCGGGGTCGCCGCCCTTGGCCAGCGGTCAACCGTGCGCATAGTCCTGGATCGGCCGCACATCCAGATCGCCCGCCTTGATCGCCCCGATGGCCTGGGACGCCGCCAGCGCCCCCGCCGTCGTCGTGTAATAGGGGATCTTCATCATCAGGGCGGTGCGGCGCAGGCTGAAGCTGTCCTGCAAGGACTGCTTGCCCTCGGTCGTGTTGATGACCAGCTGGACCTCGCCGTTTTTCATCGCGTCGACGATGTGCGGGCGGCCTTCCAGCACCTTCTTGACGAAGGCGACGGGCAGGCCCTGCTCGTTCAGGAAGCTGTGCGTTCCGCCGGTGGCCATGACGGTGAAGCCCTCGGCGAGAAGGGTCTTCACCGCCTCGACGATGAAGGGCTTGTCGCCGTCCTTGACGCTGACGAAGGCGCAGCCTTTGACCGGCAAGGTCGTGCCGCCGCCGATCTGGGACTTGGCGAAGGCGCGGGCGAAGGCGGGCGCCATGTCGGCCTCGCCGTCGCGCTTCCAGTCCAGACCCATGACCTCGCCGGTCGAGCGCATCTCGGGGCCCAGCACGGTGTCGACCCCGGCGAACCGGGCGAACGGGAAGACCGCCTCCTTCACCGCGATATGGTCGTACGGAATGTCCGTCAGGCCGAAGGATTTCAGAGGCACGCCGGCCATCACCTTGGCGGCGATGGCGGCGATCGGCTGGCCGATGGTCTTGGCCACGAAGGGGGCCGTGCGGCTGGCGCGCGGATTGACCTCCAGCACGAAGATGCGCGGCTCGGCCGAGTGCGGCTCCTCGATGGCGAACTGGACGTTCATCAGGCCCCGCACCTTCAGCGCCCGGGCCATGGCCTCGGTCTGGCGCTTCAGCTCGGCGATGGTTTCGTCGGACAGGGAGTAGGGCGGCATGGAGCAGGCGCTGTCGCCCGAATGCACCCCGGCCTCCTCGATATGCTCCAGCACCCCGGCGACAAAGACCGTCTCGTCGTCGCACAGGGCGTCGACGTCGACCTCGGTGGCGCGGTTCAGATAGTGGTCGATCAGCACCGGGTCGTCGCCCGACACCCGCATCGCCTCGCCGACGTAACGGTCCAGCTGTTCGCGGTCGTGGACGATGACCATGCCGCGTCCGCCCAGCACATAGGAGGGCCGCAGGACGACCGGATAGCCGACCTCGTCCGCCTTCTGCGCGGCCTCCTCGGCGCTGCGCGCCAGACCGTTGGGCGGCTGCATCAGGCCGATGTCGTGCAGCATGACCTGGAACCGCTCGCGGTCTTCCGCCAGGTCGATGGAGTCCAGTGAGGTGCCCAGGATCGGCACCCCGTCCTCATGCAGGGCGTGGGCCAGCTTCAGCGGCGTCTGGCCGCCGAACTGGACGACGACGCCGATCAGGTTTCCGGTCGAACGCTCGACCTCGATCAGCTCCAGCACGTCCTCGGCCGTCAGCGGCTCGAAATACAGCCGGTCCGAGGTGTCGTAGTCGGTCGAGACGGTCTCGGGGTTGCAGTTGACCATGATCGACTCGACGCCGATGTCGGCGAAGGCGAAGGCCGCGTGACAGCAGCAGTAATCGAACTCGATGCCTTGCCCGATGCGGTTGGGACCGCCGCCGAGGATGATGGCCTTCTTGCGGTCGGTCGGCTGCGACTCGCACTGCGGAACCTGGCCCAGCGCGCCGGTCTCATAGGTCGAGTACATATAGGCCGTGGCGCTGGCGAACTCCGCCGCGCAGGTGTCGATCCTCTTGAACACGGGGCGCACGTTCAGGCCGCGGCGGGCCTTGCGCACGGCGGCTTCCGTCGAACCCGTCAACTGGGCGAGGCGGGCGTCCGAGAAGCCCTTGGACTTCAGCCTGCGGAAATCGGTCGACTCGGTCGGCAGGCCCTGGACCCGGATGTGGCCCTCGGTGCGCACGATGTCCGCGATCTGGCGCAGGAACCACGGCTCGTAGGAGCAGGCGGCGTTGACCTCCTCGACCGACAGGCCGTGGCGGAAGGCCTGGGCGATGACCAGAATCCGGTCCGGCGTCGGCATGCCCAGCGCCCGCACCACGGCGGCGCGGGCCGAGGCCTCGTCCTCGACGTCGACGACGCCGTCGATCTCGATCTCGTTGAAGCCGGTCAGGCCGGTCTCGAGACCGCGCAGGGCCTTCTGCATCGACTCCTGGAAGGTCCGGCCGATGGCCATCACCTCGCCGACCGACTTCATCGACGTCGACAGGGTCGCCTCGGCGCCGGGGTATTTCTCGAAGGCGAAGCGGGGGATCTTGGTGACGACATAGTCGATGCTCGGCTCGAATGAGGCGGGCGTGACCATGGTGATGTCGTTGGTCAGTTCGTCGAGCGTATAGCCGACGGCCAGACGGGCGGCGACCTTGGCGATCGGGAAGCCGGTAGCCTTCGACGCCAGCGCCGAGGACCGCGACACGCGCGGGTTCATCTCGATCACCACCATGCGGCCGTCGGCCGGATTGATGGCCCACTGCACGTTTGATCCGCCGGTCTCGACGCCGATCTCGCGCAGGACGTTGATCGAGCCCGTGCGCATCCGCTGATATTCCTTGTCCGTCAGCGTCAGGGCGGGGGCGACGGTGATGGAGTCGCCGGTGTGCACCCCCATCGGGTCGATGTTCTCGATCGAGCAGATGATGATGCAGTTGTCCGCCTTGTCGCGGACCACCTCCATCTCATACTCCTTCCAACCCAGGACGCTTTCCTCGACCAGCACCTCGGTGGTCGGCGACAGGTCGAGGCCGCGTTCGACGATCTCGCGGTATTCCTCAACATTGTAGGCGATGCCGCCGCCGGTGCCGGCCAAGGTGAAGCTGGGGCGCACGATGGCCGGCAGGCCGACGAAGGCCAGGGCGTCCTCGGCCTCGTCGATGTGGTGGATGGCCTTGGAGCGGGGGCTTTCCAGACCCAGCTTGTCCATGGCGTTGCGGAATTTCTGGCGGTCCTCGGCCTTGTCGATGACGTCGGCCTTGGCCCCGATCATCTCCACGCCCCATTTCTTCAGGGCGCCCGAGGCGTCCAGCGCCAGGGCCGTGTTCAGCGCCGTCTGGCCGCCCATGGTGGGCAGCAGGGCGTCGGGCCGCTCTTTCGCGATGATCCGCTCGACGAATTCCGGCGTGATAGGCTCGATATAGGTGGCGTCGGCCACCTCCGGGTCGGTCATGATGGTGGCCGGGTTGGAATTGACCAGAATGACCCGGAACCCCTCCGCCTTCAGCGCCTTGCACGCCTGCACGCCCGAGTAATCGAACTCGCACGCCTGTCCGATCACGATCGGCCCGGCGCCGATGATCAGGATCGACTGGATGTCTGTGCGTCTGGGCATTCTGGTCCGGATCTCAGTTCGTCACGACCGCGCATTCCCAGCCGTCGTAGTCCAGCTGGAAGGCCGCGGCCCAGGATTGCATCATGGATGAGACGGGCGTGAACGACGCCTCGTCGACCGCCATCGTGGTTTCGAGGATGGTGCAGTCGTCCTGACCGCGGGTCAGGAAGCCGGCGCGGCGGGCGACCTCGTTCAGGTCGTCGTGGTCGCCCTCGCCATAGAAATAGAACAGCGTGTGCCGCGGCGTGACGCCGGAATCGCCGTGCTCGGCCAGCGTCGCCCGGATCATGGCGTCGCGCTCCTCGTGCGGAACCTCGTCGTCGGACACGGGGGCGGGCTCCTTGCGCGCGCGAACCCGCCAGCGGCTGTGACGCCGCGCGGGCCGGTCGGGTTGTCGGTCAAGCGGCCCGTCTAAAGATGGGCGGGCCGGGGGGCAAGCGGTTATCCGTCCGCCCGCGCCGCAATCCACGCCGGCAGGTCGGCGATGCTCTCCAGCGCGCCGAAACGGCCGTGATCCTGCGGCGCGTCGGCCAGTTCGTGGGCCCAGGTGATGGCGTAGGGGATGTGGACCGCGAAGGCCCCGGCCTCGAGCGCCGGCAGGACGTCCGACTTCATGGAGTTGCCGGCCATCACCGCCTCGCCCGGGCCTGTGCCGTGGCGGGCGAAGACGCGGTCATAGGTTCCGCGATCCTTCTCCGAGACGATCTCGACGGCGGCGAACAGGTCGCCGAGCCCGGAGGCCGCCAACTTGCGTTCCTGGTCCATCAGATCGCCCTTGGTAACCAGGACCAGCCGGTAGCGTTCGGACAGTTCGGCGAGGGCCTCGTCGACGCCGGGCAAGGTCTCGACCGGATGCGACAGCATCTCGCGGCCGGCGGCGAGAATCTCGCGGATGGCGCGCGGCGGAGGCGCGCCGTCGCACAGTTCCATCGCCGTCTCGAGCATTGACAGGGTGAAGCCCTTCACCCCGTAGCCGTAGAGGCGAAGATTGCGCCGCTCGACCTCGGCCAGCCGCGCCTCGATCAGGGCGTTGTCGTGGTCGGTCAGCAGGTCGACGAACCGGTCGTGCGTCAGCCGGAAGATGGTCTCGTTGTGCCAGAGGGTGTCGTCGGCATCGAGGCCGACCGTGGTGATGCTCATGCCGGCTTCCTGCCCATGCGGGCCGGATGACGCAAGACGTCAGTCGGCGGCGCCTGTGCGCCGGATCGGGACGGCGCATGGTCAACGGCGTTTGACCATCTTTGTCAGCGATGTGTTTTCACCTTGGGGCGCGAACTGTCGCGTGGGGGCTTTCCGGACCGGCTTAGAGGAGGCGGTCATGAGTCGCATCGGGGGCGAAGCCCATCTGGCCCAGGGCTCCATCGACGCAGACGACGGTCCAGACCCGCCGCGCCCCCCCTTGGGAGAGCGTCGGGCCTATGCCGCGCCTTATGAGAGTCTGACCTTCACCCTGGTGACCCGAGCGCGGCGCGAACTGACGGTGACGCTGGCCGCCCAGCCGGTATTCGACCTGAGCCGGTCGGTTCCCGTCAGCCGCCGCATCCGCCGCACCGTTCGCCACCGCGGCGGCGAGAGCGCGCTCGCGGCCCTGGGCCGGCGCACGCTGGAGCCGATGGACCTCAAGCGCATCGACATGCAGACGCTGAACCACGGCCTCGACCTGTTGCATCTGGGGTCGGACGACAGCGGCGTCCTCCCGGCCTTCTGGCGCACCGTGGCGTCCAGCGGCGGCCGGTTCGCCCTGTTGTGCACCGAGCTTCAGCATGGGTCTCCCCCGGGCGCCTTGCTGGTCGAGGTCATGGGCGGGCTGGAGCAGGCGCCGCCCGAGACCATCGATGAGGCGATCGCCCATTTCGAGACCGCGTCCCTCGGCGTCATCCTCCATATCGCGCCCGATGCGGGGGCGGCCCGGCGGCTGGTGGAGGTCCGCGCCCGCTGCCTGGCCATCGATTTCGCCGGCGTCGCCCACGAGAGCGCGCGGGACTGGATCGACGCGGCGGCGTTGATCGGCGCGGCGCGCGAGGCCTGTCCGCAGGTGATGCTGCTGAACCTGCGCCCTGACCGGGGGCTCGCGGCCCAGTCAGCGGGCGCCACTCACGCCGTCTTCGCAGGCATGGATGCGATCACCATCTGAGACCGGTTGACGGCGTGCGCGGGCCGGGCCTTGATCCCGGCCATGCAGGCCACCCTTCCCGCCCGACTGTACGGCTGTCCCGACGCCTGGACGCGTGAGCGATCGGCCGTGTTCGGAAAGGCCTGGCTGTTTCTGGGCCATGAGGCCGAGGCGCCGGCTGTCGGCGACTGGATCGCGACCGACATCGCGGGCCATCGGCTGCTGGTCGTCCGTGGCAAGGACGGCGCCCTGCGGGCCTTTCACAACGTCTGCCGCCACCGGGCCGGACCGCTGGTCGCGGGGGCGAGCGGGCATTGCGGAGGCGAGCTGGTCTGCGCCTATCACGGCTGGCGCTATGCGCTGGACGGCCGGCTCAGGGCGGCGACGGGTTTCGGCGCGGCCGAGGGGTTCGATCCGCGCGAATTCAGCCTGCTGGCCCTGCGGCTGGAGACCTGGCGGGGACTGGTCTTCGCCACGATGGACACGGGCGCCGCGCCGCTGGCGGATCATGTCGCGCCGCTGGAGGCCCTGTTGGCCGGGCGAGGTTTGGACATCGCGGCGCCCGCCTTGCGCCGCTCGCACGATCTGGCCTGCGACTGGAAGACCTATGCCGAGAACTATCTCGAGGGCTACCACATCGGCTCGGTCCATCCGGTGCTGGCCGATGAGCTGGGCGCGGCGGAATATCGGGTGCGGGTCGAGGGCGATCTGGTCCTGCAGGAGGCGGTCGGCGTCAATGACGGGCCGCAGGCGGGCGTCTGGGGCTGGCTGTGGCCGAACCTCGGGATCAACGTCTATCGCGACGGGGCCATGATCGAGCGGATGACGCCGGTCGGGCCGGGCCGGACGCGGCTGGACTATCTGTTCCTCAACGACGGCGGCGAAGGCGCGCTGGGCGAGGCCCTGACGGCGTCGGATCGTCTTACGGCCGAGGACGCCGCGATCTGCGAGGCGGTGCAGCGCAACCTGTCGGCGGGCGCCTATGATCGCGGCGTACTCAGCCCCAACCATGAGATCGCCGTCGCCTGGTTTCAGTCGCGGATCGCGAAGGTTCATCCATGACTGATGTCATCGAAGATCGGCACAAGCTGGGCTGGGGCCTGGCCGCCCTCGTCGTGGCGGGGAACATGATCGGCTCGGGCGTCTATCTGCTGCCCGCCACCCTGGCGCCGGTCGGGTCGTCGAGCGTGGTCGGCTGGGGCGTGGCCGGGCTGGGCGCCGTGACCTTGGCGCTCGTGTTCGCGTCGCTGGGCCGGTTGCAGCCGGACGCCGACGGCCTGTCCGGCTTCGCCGAGCGGGGGCTGGGGCGGTTCTTCGGATTCCAGACGGCGCTGGCCTTCTGGACCGCCTGCCTCGTCGGCAATGTCGCCATCGCCGTCGCGGCCACGGGGTATCTCGGCTTTTTCTTCCCCGTGCTGAAGGAGCCTGTGGCGGCGACCTTCTGCAATCTCGGCCTGATCTGGCTGACGACGGGGGCCTATATCCTCGGGGCGCGGACGGCGTCGCGGTTCGCGGCCCTGGCGCTGGTCGTCGGTCTCGTGCCCATCGTCATCGCCGTGGCCGCCGGCGTTTCGGCCTTCAGCAGCGAGACTTTCGCCGCCTCATGGAGTCCGTCAGGGAACAGCCTGGCCCAGAGCGTGCCCGCCTCGCTGGCGGTGATCTTCTGGGCCTTCCTTGGCGTGGAGACCGCGGCGGTCCTGTCTGTCCGCGTCAGAAACCCGGCGCGCGACGTGGGCCGGGCCTCCATCGCCGGGGTTCTGCTGGCCGCGATCATCTATGTGGCGGCCACGGCGGCGGTGTTCGGGGTCATCCCGGCCGGGGTTCTGGCCGAGTCTTCCAGCCCCTACGCCGATCTGACCGCGCGGGTGTTCGGGGCCTCGCTGGGAGGGCTGGTCGCGGCCTGCGCCGTGATCAAGGCGGTCGGCACCCTTGGCGGCTGGGTCATGCTCGGCGGCGAGACGGCGCGGGCGGCGGCGCGCTCCGGCTATCTGCCGTCGGGCTTCGGTCACGGCGAGCGGACCCCGATGGTCAATCCCCTGCTGGGGGGAGCGATCATGAGCATCGTGGCGGTGCTGACCGGCCAGCCGACGCTCGGCGGTCAGTTCGGCATGCTGGTCGGCGTCACCTCCGTGCTGAGTCTGGTGGTCTATGGCCTGTGTTCCGCCTCGCTGTTCCGCCTTGCCCGCTGGACCCGCGCGCGGTTCATCGCGGCGCTGGGGCTACTGTTCGCCACGGCCGCCGTGGTCGCGGCGGCTCCCGGCTATATCCTGCCGACGGCGATCTTCTTCGCCGTGACGACGGCGGCCTGGACCGCCTTCATGCGGGGCAAGCGGGCCAACCCTGTTGACCCGACGGCGGGGGCTCACTAGCAAACGCGCCGTTTGCTCGCCGGGATTCGGTGATAGAGAGCGCGCCATGACCACCACACTTCTCCCCGGCGTCACCGGCGTGCTCGCGCTCGCGGACGGAACCATCCTGCAGGGCCTCGGCTGCGGCGCTGTCGGCTCGGCGTTGGGCGAGGTGGTCTTCAACACCGCCATGACCGGGTATCAGGAGATCCTGACCGACCCGTCCTACATGAGCCAGATCCTGGCCTTCACCTTCCCGCACGTCGGTAATACCGGGACCAATGTCGAGGACGTCGAACAGATCGGCGGCGGCTCGGACACCTCGGCGCGCGGCGCGATCTTCCGCGACACCCCGACCGATCCGGCCAACTGGCGCAGCGAGAGCGATTTCGACGGCTGGATGAAGCGGCGCGGCATGGTCGGACTGTCCGGTGTGGACACCCGCGCCCTGACCGCCCGCATCCGCGACATGGGCGCGCCGCACGCGGTGATCGCCCACGATCCGGACGGCCGGTTCGACCTCGACGCGCTGGTCGCCGAGGCCCGGGCCTGGACCGGACTGGTCGGGCTTGATCTGGCCAAGGACGCCTCGACGCTGCAGTCGTTCGACTGGGACGAGGGCCTCTGGGACTGGCCGGAAGGCTATCCGCGCGTCGACGCCGCCGACAAGTCGGTGGTCGTCGTCGACTATGGCGTGAAGCGCAACATTCTGCGGGCGCTGGCCTCGACCGGGGCGAAGATCACCGTGGTGCCGGCAACAACGACAGCCGAGGAAATCCTCGCGCGCAGGCCCGACGGCGTGGTCCTGTCAAACGGGCCGGGCGATCCGGCGGCGACCGGCGTCTACGCCGTGCCGGAAATCCGCAAACTGGTGGACAGCGGCACCCCCCTGTTCGGTATCTGCCTTGGCCACCAGATGCTGGCGCTGGCCCTGGGCGCGAAGACAGTCAAGATGGATCAGGGCCACCACGGGGCCAACCATCCGGTCAAGGACCTGACCACCGGCAAGGTCGAGATCGTGTCGATGAACCACGGCTTCACTGTCGACCGCGACAGCCTGCCCGACGCCGTCTGCGAGACCCATGTCAGCCTGTTCGACGGCACTAACTGCGGCATCGCCCTCAAGGACCGTCCGGTGTTCAGCGTCCAGCATCACCCCGAGGCGTCGCCGGGGCCGACCGACAGCCTGTATCTGTTCCAGCGGTTCGCGGATTCAATGAACCGCTGATCCGGCCGCGTCGGGTCGAGACGGCGGAGCCTTCTGATCGCGGCCGATCAGGGAAGCGGCGCGAAGCTCTTCTCTTCGCGCAGAGCGCAGGCCTTGCGGACCGCCACCGGCGCGGCGTGCAGCCAGTAGTCGGCGTCCTCCAGCCGGTTGCTCCGCAGCCGCTCGGCGCCGCGCATCCGCCGCAGCGCCGCATTCTCCAGCAGGCGGGCGTGCAGGGCGCGCGGCGAGAGTTCGGCGATGGCGGGGGAACCGGGGACGGCGACGGTGTCGGGGCCTTGGGGCTCCACCGCCGGGCGGGCGATGGTCATGAACATGGGGAGGCCTTCATTCTCGGACGGGTCCGCGGTCTTCGCCGCGGCCCGCCAGTCTCCGCCCGCTTCCGGGACGGTCGGATGGTTAATCCACAGGTCTGTGGACAGTTCCCCTTCGACAGGAAAAATGTGCGCATATTCAGGCGGTTAATGCCGCTCTTTGGCCTTTCTGGTTAATGAAAGGTAAAGGCGCCCAATCCGGTGAGTCGCGCGCTATAAGGCGCGGGTGCGCTTCGACGACCGCTTCCTTGAAGAACTGAAGGCCCGCCTTCGGCCGTCCGACATCATCGGGCGGACGGTGAAGCTCAAGCGTCAGGGCCGCGAGTACGTCGGCCTGTCGCCCTTCACCAAGGAAAAGTCGCCGTCCTTCTTCGTCAACGACGACAAGGGCTTCTTCCACGACTTCTCGTCCGGCAAGCACGGGGACGTCATCAGCTTCCTGCAGGAGACCGAGCGGCTATCATTCGTCGAGGCGGTGCAGCGGCTGGCCGGCGAGGCGGGCATGGCCCTGCCGGCCGAGGACCCGCAGGCGGCCGAGCGCGAGGCGAAGAAGCAGGGCCTGACCGACTGGATGGATCTGGCCCAGAAATGGTTCGCGGCCAATCTGCGCCGTTCGCCGGGCAAGGCGGCGCGGGAATATCTGGAGAAACGCGGCCTGCCCGAGGATCAGTGGGAGCGGTTCGGCCTCGGCTATGCGCCCAATGACCGCGAGGGGCTGAAGGCCGCCCTCGTTCAACGCGGCGCAAAGCCGGGCGATCTGGTCGAGGCGGGCATGCTGATCGCGCCCGAGGGCGGCGGCCAGCCCTATGACCGGTTCCGTGACAGGCTGATGTTCCCGATCCTCGACGCCCGCGGCCGGATCGTCAGCTTCGGCGGCCGGGCCATGAACCCGGACGACCGCGCCAAATATCTGAACGGCCCCGAGAGCCCGCTCTTCCACAAGGGCGCGACCCTGTACGGCCTGCCCGAGGCGCGCCGCATTCTCGGGGCCGAGTCCAGGAGCGATCAGGCCATTGTGGTGGTCGAGGGCTATATGGACGTGATCGCCTGCCACCGGGCCGGCATCCCCGCCGTCTCGCCCATGGGCACCGCCCTGACCGAGGAGCAGATGGAGCGGCTGTGGCGCGTTTCGCACGAGCCGGTTCTCTGCTTCGATGGCGACGCGGCGGGCCGAAGGGCGGCTTACCGCTCCATCGACCGCGCCCTGCCGCAGCTGAAGTCCGGGCGGTCCTTCCGCTTCGCCCTGCTGGAGGGTGGTCAGGATCCTGACGACATCCTGCGCGACAAGGGGGCGCCGGCCCTGCGTCAGGCGCTGACAACCACCCGACCGTTCGCCGAGGTGCTGTTCCAGAAGGAGGCCGAGGTCGAGCCGCTGGATTCGCCGGAGCGCCGTGCCGGTCTGAAGGGGCGGCTGCGTCAGGCGGCCGCGGCGATTCAGGACAAGGATCTGGCGGAACAGTACCGCCGCGAACTGTTCGACCGCTTCGACGCCCTGTTCCCGGCGCGGCGCGCGCCTCAAGGACAGCAGACCACCGGCGCCGGCGGGCGCTGGCGGCCGGGACCACCGCCGAAGCTGGGCCAGACAGCCGAGGGCGCTCAGGCCATGCAGTCGCTCAGTCGTTCGATCGAGCCGGTGGCCGCCGCTCTCGCTCACGGCGCCATCGACGACCCGGAGCGGATGGACGACCACCTCGAGGCCATTTCATCCCACGGGTTCGGGGACGCGGCTCTCGACGGCTTGGCGCAGGAGATGATCCGCCTGCGCTTCTCGGGCCAAGACCTTGACTCGGCGGCCTTGCGTCGCCATCTGGCGCAATCGGGTCACGATGCTTTAGTGCGCGAGGTCGAGAAGGCGGCGGCAAAGTCCGGCGCGCCTTTCCTGGCCGCGAATGCGCCCCTCGCCGAGGCAAGGATCCGATGGTCGCAGGCGTTCGACGCGCTCACACGCGTGGCGGCGCTGGAGGATGCACTGAGCTCGGCGGCAGGCATGCCGGGCCAGGACGAGGCGTTCCGCAGGCTGAAAGCCGAGCGGGATGCTTTGCGTCGCGCGATCAAAACCGGAGAGATCTGGGAAGACAGCGCGGGTTCGTAACCTTACGACCCCGTCGCGCATTGTATTTCTGTGGACGGCCTGATCAGCCGCCCACCCGGAGAAGAGACTGTATGAGCGCCCAGACCGAGACGCAGGAAACCGAAGCCCAGAGCGACGGTCCGCTGCTCGACCTCACCGACGCCGGTGTGAAGAAATTCATCAAGCAGGCGAAGGCGCGGGGCTATGTGACGATGGAGGATCTGAACAAGGTCCTGCCGTCCGAGGAAGTGACCCCCGACGCGATCGAGGACACGCTGGCGATGCTGTCCGAGATGGGCGTCAACGTCGTCGAGGCCGAGGAAGACGCCGCCGAGACCACCGAGAAGGAGGGCGGCGAGGTCGTCGAACGCGCCGACACCTCGGTCGCCGAGACTCCGGCCAAGGCCGCCTATGACCGCACCGACGACCCCGTGCGGATGTATCTGCGCGAGATGGGCTCGGTCGAGCTGCTGAGCCGCGAGGGCGAGATCGCCATCGCCAAGCGGATCGAGGCCGGCCGCGACGCCATGATCTCGGGACTGTGCGAGAGCGCCCTGACGTTCGAGGCCATCATGGTCTGGCGCGACGAACTGGCCAACAACCGCATCCTGCTGCGCGAGGTCATCGACCTGGACGCCACCTATGGCGTCCTCAACCCCTCGTCCCTGCCGCACAACCAGCCCCCCGCCGGCACGGTCGTCGCCCCGCCCGAACCCGAGGAGGGCGCCGAGCCCAAGCCGGAAACGGACGACGAGGAGGACGAGGATTTCGATGACGGCGGCGGCATGTCGATCTCGGCCCTCGAGGCCGAGCTGCGCGACGGCGTCATGGAAGTGCTGGACGCGGTCGCCGGCGACTTCGGCGCCTTCCGCAAACTGCAGGACAAGCTGGTTGAAAGCCGGCTGAAGGGCGAGGTGCTCTCGCCCAAGGACCAGAAGGCCTATGACGCCCTGACGGCGGGCATCTCGGGCCGGCTGAAGACGATGAAGCTGAACAACCACCGCATCGAGGCGCTGGTCGAACAGCTGTACGCCATCAACAAACGCCTCATGGGCCTGGAAGGCCGGCTGCTGCGCCTTGCCGACAGCTACGGCATCTCGCGGCCGGAATTCCTGAAATCCTATTTCGGCGCCGAGCTGGACCCGACCTGGGCCGACCGGGTCAAGGAGATGGGCGTCCGCTGGACCAAATTCAGCGACAATGAACAGGCCCAGATCGCCCAGATCCGCGGCGACGTCGCCGCCGTGGCCACCGAGGCCGGCCTGCCGATCGACGACTATCGCCGCATCGTCCAGACCGTCCAGAAGGGCGAGCGCGAGGCCCGACAGGCCAAGAAGGAAATGGTCGAGGCCAACCTGCGCCTGGTCATCTCCATCGCCAAGAAATACACCAACCGCGGCCTGCAGTTCCTGGACCTGATCCAGGAAGGCAACATCGGGCTGATGAAGGCGGTCGACAAGTTCGAGTACCGCCGCGGCTACAAGTTCAGCACCTACGCGACCTGGTGGATCCGTCAGGCGATCACCCGTTCGATCGCCGACCAGGCCCGCACCATCCGCATCCCGGTGCACATGATCGAGACGATCAACAAGATCGTCCGCACCAGCCGCCAGATGCTGCACGAGATCGGCCGCGAGCCGACCCCGGAGGAGCTGGCCGAAAAGCTGGCCATGCCGCTGGAGAAGGTCCGCAAGGTCCTGAAAATCGCCAAGGAGCCGATCAGCCTCGAGACCCCGATCGGGGACGAGGAGGATTCGCACCTGGGCGACTTCATCGAGGACAAGAACGCCATCCTGCCGATCGACGCCGCCATCCAGTCGAACCTGCGCGAGACCACGACCCGCGTGCTGGCGTCCCTGACGCCGCGCGAGGAACGCGTGCTGCGCATGCGCTTCGGCATCGGCATGAACACGGATCACACCCTGGAAGAGGTCGGCCAGCAGTTCTCGGTCACCCGCGAACGCATCCGTCAGATCGAGGCGAAGGCGCTGAGGAAGCTGAAGCATCCGAGCCGGAGCCGAAAGCTGCGGAGCTTCCTGGACAGCTAGGGCTGGGAATTAGGGGTTAGGGATTAGGGAGGAGGGGGCGGATTATTCTGGTCCGCTCATCCCGGCGAAAGCCGGGACCCGGTCCTGTCCAGCTTGATCCCGTGTTTCAGGACAACCGGTTCGCGGACGCCCTCCGGGAGTCCATCACCCAAAGCACTGGGTCCCGGCTTTCGCCGGGATGAGCGGAATTCAGGGGTGGCCGTGGCCAATTCTCCGCCGGGGCAAATCACCCTAGCCTCCGCGCCATGCGTCCTGGCCTTCGCCTCCTCGTGACCGCCGTCTCGACGGCCCTGCTGCTGGCGGGTTGCAGTCCCATGTTGCCCGAACGGCCCGGCCCCGGCTATCCCGCCGCCCCGTCGCGCACCGAGGCGCCGCTGGTCGGGGCCTTGATCGACCAGCCGATCGGCGGCGGCACGCGGGCGGCGGTGATCCGCGAGAGCGCTGATCTCCAGCAGTGCATGGCGCAGCTGACGGCGGCGCGGGTGACCTTCCGCCCCACCCCCGACCGGTCGAGCACCGCGACCTGCGGCCTGAGCACGGGCGGGGTGCTGGGTCCGGACATGGGGACGGTGGCGCGTATGACGCCCGGCGATGTCGAGATGACCTGCCGGACCGCCCTGGCCCTCAGCGTCTGGCGGCGGCAGTCGCTGGAGCCGGCCGCGCGCGAGATTCTCGGCTCCGACGTGGTCCAGATCGATCACATGGGCGCCTACGCCTGTCGCAATGTGAACAATGGCGGGGCCAGCAACCGCGTCAGCGCCCATTCGCAGGCGGCGGCGCTGGATTTTTCCGGGGTGCGTCTGCGCGACGGCCGGCGGATCACGGTGGCGGCGGACTGGGCCGGGGACGCCCCCGAGGCGCGCTTCCTCCGCCGCATCCGCGACGACGCCTGCCGCATCTTCGGCACCGTCCTGAGCCCGGACTACAATGGGGTCCACGCCGACCATCTGCATCTGGAAGCGACGGACACCCGCTTCTGCCGGTGATCCCCCCGGGAGGAGTCAGTTCACGTCACGCGCGCCCGCCGCCGCGCCGCGAACGGCTCATCCGGCAACCGTCGCAGATCGAAGACGATACGTCTCCACCCCCTCCGCCACGTCACGTGTGGTCCCCCTCACCCGACAGGTGAGCATTGGCGCCGGTCCGGCGCGCGCGGGCGGCCATGAGGTCGGCGAGGGCGAGGTAGTGGGAGGCGATCAGCTGGTTGGCGGCGCGCTCGCGCGGGTCATGGGTTTCCGCGGCGCGACGGGTCCAGGCCTCGGCGCGGTCGCGCAGGGTGTCCTCGTCCATGAGTGATCGTCTTCGGTTGCCCGGGGCGGTGTCCCTGACCAATCAACGATGGAGCGTGGCCGTTTCATCCCTCCGGACGGCGGATCAGTTCCAGCCGGCGTCGCGGGCGCGGGTCTCGTCGGCGGCGTCGAGGGCGTCGCCGGCGATCGCGGCGTCGATGGCGGCGAGGATCGGGGCGGGGATGTCGGCGGACGCGGTGCGGAGCTCGCCCGCGGTCGGCTGGAACGGGGCCATGGCCTGCATTCTCCAGGCGCCGTCT
>CALRJO020000029.1:0-36782 GCA_943367565.1 Brevundimonas vancanneytii | reverse complement strand
AGGGGCGTTCGCGGGCGGCGCGACCATGGCGGCAGGAGCCGCAGGGGCGGCGGCGTCAGCCACAGGCGACGCCGCGGCGGACGCGGCGGCCGCCCTGGCGGCCAGTTGCTGGCGCGCCTCGAAGCGGCGGGCCAGTTTCTCGGTCAGGCTACGGGCGGCGGCGGGCTCCATCTGGGCCATGATGGCGGCCAGCGAGCGCGGGCGCATGGCGGCGGCCACCGGCAGTCGGACATCGTCGTCCAGGGTGGCGAAGACGCGGGCGGCCTCGCGCGGGCGCATCGCGGAATACACGGCCACCATGCGATCGTTTTCGGCCTTTTCCTGCTCGCTGACCTGACCCAGCAGAACGCGGACTTCGGCCTTGACGGCCTCGAGGGCGGCGACCTTGGCGTCAAGCTTCTGTTCCGCCGCGGCCAGCAGGGGCAGCATGGAGGCGAGATCGGCGTCACGCGCGTCCAGTTCGGTGCGTCGCCCCGACAGCGACTGCAGGATGCGCAGCTCGGCCGGGGAAATTCCCGCCTGCTGGGCCAGTTGTTCAGGCGTCAGGGCGCAAACGGCGACGGCCGCGGCCACGGGCGCCGCGATGGCTCCGGCGGGCACGGCTTCCTCGGCCCAGGCGCGAGCCCCGTCGAACAGGCCCGGGGCGACGCCCACGGCGCGGACCAGCACCACCCCGCCGATGGCGACGGCGATCAGGGGCAGCAGGCGGGGAATCTTGCTCATGATCGGCTACTCAAAAAGCCCTCGGGTCGCCCGGCGCCGCGCGTCGGGCATGGGGCAGGAAAAGGGACTCAGGCGGCGAAGAGGTCTTCGTCGAGGTTGCGGCGGGTCTGGTTGAGGCTTTGTTTCGCAGCCTGGTTAGCGGTCCGGCCCGCGGTCAGGGCGCCGAGAATGGCCGCGACGGGAGCAGGCGCGCGCGTCGCCGGGGCCATGCCCTGGATTCGTTCCGCCAGGGCGGCCATGCGCAGGGCGCGCTCGTCTTCAGCGGTGACAGCGACCGGCGGGCGGGCCGCGACCAGAACGGGCTTCGGGGTCTCCTGCGGGGCCGCCCTCGTGGCGTCCGGCGCCCGGGCGATCAGGGCTTCCAGCTGCGTCTTGACCTCGCGGGCCTTGATAATGCGGTCGTGCAGCAGATCGGTTTCCTGGCCGGACGCGCGCAGGCTGGCCAGCGCGGCCTCGGCCCGGCCCGCGGCGGCGTTGAGTTCGGTGACCGCGGTGGCGAAGGCCTGCTGGCCCGCGCGAAGGGCCGACAGCTTTTTCTCCAGCCGCACGCCGTAGCCGAGCGCGGCCACCAGCAGCACCATCAACACCCCGTCGAGGATCAATCCGGTCATCAGCGTCTTCCCTTCGTCAGACTGGTCGCGGCTTCGATGCTGATCGGCGCCTCGATCCGCACGGCGATATGCTGGCCCTTGCGGCCCATCTTGCCGGTCGTCACCGGGATGGAGCCGCAGCGGACCGATATGTCGGAATCCGGCATGGCGTTGAGCATCAGGGTGTCGCCGACCTTGAGGTCCAGCACCTTCGACAGCGGCAGTTGCTGCTCGTCCAGCACCGCGCGCACCTCGGTTTCGGTGGTCCAGAGCTCGGTGGCCAGGTGGCCTTCCCAGATATTGTCGCGGCCGAATTTCTCACCCATGAACTGCTGCAGCAGCATCTTCCGGATGGGCTCAAGGGTGGCGTAGGGCAGCAGCAGCTCGATACGGCCGCCCCGGTCTTCCATGTCGATGCGCAGCTTGACCAGGATGGCGGCGTTGGCGGGTCGGGCGATGGCGGCGAAGCGCGGATTGGTCTCCAGCCGGTCCAGGCTGAAATGCACCGGCGTCAGCGGCTCGAAGGCGGCGCGGGCGTCGGCCAGAACGACCTCGACCATCCGCTGGACCAGAACCCGTTCGATGGTGGTGTAGGGCCGGCCCTCGATCCGCAGGGCCGCGGTGCCGCGACGACCGCCCAGCAGCACGTCGACGATGGAATAGATCAGGTTGGAATCGACCGTCAGCAGGCCGTAGTTGTCCAGCTCCTCGGCCCGGAACACGGCCAGAATGGCCGGCAGGGGGATGGAGTTCAGATAGTCGCCGAACCGGATGGACGAGATGTTGTCGAGGCTGACCTCGACATTGTCCGAGGTGAAGTTGCGCAACGAGGTCGTCATCAAACGCACGAGGCGGTCGAAGACGATCTCCAGCATCGGCAGCCGCTCGTAGCTGACGAGGGCGGAGTTGATGATGGCGCGAATGCCGGTCCGTTCGCCGTCATCCCCCTCGCCCATATCGAAGCCCAGCAGGCTGTCGATCTCGTCCTGGTTCAGGACGCGTTCGGACAGGGAGGCCGGACGTGTTTCGTCCGTCCCGGCTTCTTCCGCGAACGGGTCGGCGCTTTCGGCGATGGCCGCGTCGGTCATGCCTACTTCACCAGCATTTCTTCGATCAGCACGGCGTCCACCTTGCCCGGCGCGGCGACCAGATTGACCCGGCGCAGGATCTCGGCGCGCAGCTGGAAGCTGCCGGCCGAACCCGCGAGGTCTTCCGGGCGCAGTTCGCGCAGGAAGCCCTGGAACATGTCCTGAAGCCGCGGCATCTCCGCCTGCAGCTGCTCGGCCACATGGGCGTCGCGGGTTTCCAGCGTCAGCTTGAGCTTCAGGAAGGTCGGACGACCGTCGGGCGCCTGTATGTTCACCGTTATGTCCGGCAGGGTGAAGAAGGTGACGCCGTCGGGGCCTTCGGCGATCACGCCCAACGCGGCGTCCGCGGCCCCACCGGCGGGCGCGCCGTGGCCGCCGCCCTTCTTGTCGGCCTTCTTGTCATGGCCGCTCTTCTTCTCGGCGCCGTGCCCGCCATCTTCGGCCGAGGCCGGTTTGGGCTGCATCATGAAGAAGGCCGCGCCCCCGCCGCCGCCCAGCACCACCAGGGCGGCCGGAATGACGATGAACAGCAGGGGAAGTTTCTTCTTCTTCGGCGCGGCGCCATCCTCGCCCTCGGCCCCGGACGCGTCCGAAACGGCAGGGAGGTTTTCGGCCTCGTCGCCGCCTTCCTTGGCGCCCTTCTTCTTGCCGAATTTGAACATGGATCACGCCCCGAGAATCTCCCGGCCCATACGAGCGTTTTTTGGTTAACGAGCCGCTAAGAACCGGCAAATCCTGCCGGGTCGTCGGGGTGGGAATCCCGTCCAAATCCCCGTCCGTACTGGATTAACCTTGTTGGCACGGGCGTTGCGAGGGGATGGGCGAAAGGAGCCGCCCCGTGGAAAACGCCGCCTATGTCGGACTGTCACGCCAGATGACGCTGCGCCGCGAGCTCGACATCGTGGCCAACAACATCGCCAACGCGGACACCACCGGCTTCAAGGTCGAACAGCTGCTGCTCGGCGCCGAGATCGGCGAACGGGCCCGGAACGCCTTCATCCGGCCGGGCGTCAGCTTCGTGCTGGATAACGGGGTCGGCCGCGACTATGGCCAGGGCGCGCTGGAACAGACCGGACGCAACCTCGACTTCGCCATCGAGGGCGAAGGCGCCTTCTTCAAGCTGAACGACGGGGCCGGCGAGGCCTATACCCGCGACGGCGCCTTCACGCTCGACGCCGAGGGCCGGCTGACGACCGAAGGCGGCGCGGCGGTCCAGGGCGACGGCGGCGACATCATCCTTGACCGTTCGCTGGGCGAGCCCGCCGTGGCCGCCGACGGCACGATCAGCCAGAACGGAAACCTTGTCGGTCGCCTGTCGATCGTCCGCTTCGACGTCCTGGCGGCGCTCGAGAAGGGCGGCGACGGTCTGTACCGCAACGCCTCAAACGCCGTCGCCGTCGAGGCCAACGACGCCCGGGTGCGCCAGGGCATGCTGGAAGGCTCCAACGTCAATCCCATCCTCGAAATCACCAATCTGATCGAGATCCAGCGCGCCTACGAGAGCGTGACCCGGATGATCGAAAACACCAACGACCTGTCACGCCGCGCCGTCGAGCGGCTGGGCCGGGTTTCGTAAAGGAGCACTGAGACATGCGCGCGCTCAGAACCGCAGCCTCGGGCATGGCCGCCCAACAGCTGAACGTCGAGGTCATCTCGAACAACATCGCCAACATGAACACCGTCGGCTTCAAGCGTCAGCGGGCCGAGTTTCAGGACCTGCTTTACCAGAACATCGAACGCATGGGCGCTCAGTCCTCCAGCCAGGGCACGGTGGTGCCAACCGGCATCCAGATCGGCGCGGGCGTCAAGGCGGGCAGCGTCTATCGCATCACCGATCAGGGCTCCCCCACCCAGACCGGCGGGCGCTTCGACGTCGCCATCGACGGACGTGGCTATTTCCAGATTCTGCTGCCGTCGGGCGAGACCGCCTTCACCCGGGCCGGCAATTTCGCCCTCAACGGCGAGGGCCAGCTGGTCACGGACGACGGCTATGCGGTGCAACCGAACATCTCGATCCCGCAGGACGCGGTCGATGTGTCCATCTCCAAGTCGGGCCAGGTCCAGGTCATCACCGCCGGCGAGACAGAACCGTCGGTGGTCGGCCAACTGGAGCTGGCCAGCTTCTTCAACGAGGCGGGGCTGGAGGCCATCGGCGACAACCTGCTGATGGAAACCGCCGCCTCCGGCGCGGCCAATGTCGGCACGCCCGGCGAGGTCGGCTTCGGCCAGCTCCTGCATGGCTATACCGAGGCGTCGAACGTCGACGCCGTGGCCGAAATCAGCGCCCTGATCATCGCCCAGCGCGCCTATGAAATGAACTCCAAGGTCATCACCACCGCTGACCAGATGCTGTCGGTCAGCGCGCAGGTGAAATCGTGAAGTCCCTGATCCTCGGGGCCGTCGCGGCCCTGATGGTCGCCGGCGCGGCGGTCGCCGGACCCGTGACGCTGAAGGCCAATCCGGTGGACAGCGACGGCCGGGTGACCCTGGGCGACCTGTTCGACGGCGCGGGCGCGGCATCCGAGGTCGTGGTCGGGACCCGCGCCGGACCCTCCATCGTCTTCGAGGCCGGTCAGCTTCAGAGTCTGGCGCGTCAGGCGGGGCTGGACTGGGCAAATCCGACCGGGCTGCGCCGGGTGGTCGTGCGCAGCGCGGCGGTCGCCCCCAACGCAGCCCTGCCCGCCCCCGGGTCTTCCGTGACCGCCGATGCGGCTCCGCCTGTCGCGACCGCCCAGCCCCGACCCGCCCGCGCCGCCTATGCCGACCGCGTCATCAGCCGCAACGACATGGTCGAGGTCGCCTATGTGGTCGGCGGCGTTCGCCTGACCATCACCGGTCGGGCCGAAGGCAACGCCGCGGAAGGCCAGCGCCTCGCGATCCGCAATCTCCAGTCAGGCCGCACCATCGACGCCGTCGCCACCGCCCCCGGCCAGGCGGTCGCGGGTCCCGCCGCCCAACAGCTCGCCGCTCGATAGAGGGATACAGTTCATGCGTACCGTCCTGATCATCACCGCCGCCGCCCTCTCGCTCGGGGCCTGCTCGACCGCCGTCGAGGCGGTGCGCGGGCCGGAGCTGGCGCCCATTGGCTATCCCGCCGCCCTGGTGCCCACCAGCCAGACGTATCTGCCGTCCCCCGAGCAACAGCATGCCGACCGCGCGGCCAGCGCCAACAGCCTGTGGCGCGCCGGGGCCCGCACCTTCTTCGGCGACCAGCGCGCGCGTCGGGTCGGCGACATCGTCACGGTCAATATCGACATCGACGATCGCGCCCAGACCCAGAATTCGACGGCCCGCAGCCGCACCAATGAAATCTCCGGCGGGGTCACCAATTTCTTCGGTCTCGAGAACAGCCTCGGCCGGGCCTTCCCCGGCGGATTCGACCCCGCCAACCTGGTCGGGCTGGAAGGCGAATCGAGTTCGAACGGCTCGGGCTCGGTCAACCGGTCGGAAAAGGTCAGCCTGACCATCGCGGCGGTCGTCACCGACGTCATGGTCAACGGCAATCTGGTGATCCAGGGCCGGCAGGAAGTCCGCACCAACCGCGAGGTCCGCGAACTGACCGTCGCCGGCATCGTCCGGCCCGAGGACATCAGTTCGGCCAACACCATCGCCCACACCCAGATCGCCGAAGCTCGCATCAGCTACGGCGGCCGGGGCGACATCAGCCGCGTCCAGGCGACGCCCGCGGCCCAGTCGCTGGTGGAACGCTTCAGTCCCTTCTAGGCGGGCCGCGGTCACAGGGCTCCGCCCTGTTGACCCGACACGGCCTGGATTGAATGCGGGCGTTCGCCGAACGCGCGATAAATTCATCACACACCGGACGGGGTCCCGGATGCGTCCAAGCGGGGCCGTGAACCGTTAATGGAATGTAGCGTTTCGACACCAGACGCGAGATTCCTGATGCTCAAGATCGCCATTCCAGCCGTCGCCGCCCTCGGACTGATCGCCTTCGCAGCCCAGTCGCAGGCGACCGACTCCGATAGCCAGACCGGCCTTCCGCCGATGGGCTGGCACCTCAGCCACGAGGGCTCGCTGGCCAAACTGGCCTATGGCGTTGAAAATTCCGACCAACTGGCTCTGATGATGACCTGCGATCAGGGTGAGACCCAGGCGACCGTCTATGGCGATGTCCGGCCCGCGAGCCCCCGCCTGATCAGGGCGTCGATGCCGACAGCGATCGATCCCCTCAGCGGCGGACTGGCGGAGGAACTGCGAATCCCGGTGCGCGACCCGGCCCTGCAACAGCTGGCCCAGAGCGGCAAACTGGCGGTCGAGGCCGATGCCGGACAGTTCGAACTGTCCGCCACCCGCGCCGAACGGCGCCTCATCGGCGATTTTTTCGCCTATTGCGGTTCGGACCGCGTCTGACCACAACAGTGGGCGGACAATTCCGCGGGGCTGAGCCATGATCGCCTTGTTCATCGTCGCGGCCCTGACCGCGCAGACTCCGCCCGCACCCGTCTGGACCTGGACCCTGTATGCGGACGCCGAGCCTGTGGTTCTGGCCCATGAAGTTCCCGACACCGCCAGTCTTCGCACGACCCTGGAATGCGACCCGGGATCGAGCGTGGCGCGGCTGACGCTTTACGGCGGCGCGGCGATGACCGGGATGGCGCGCGTCACCGCCGGAGACGCCTTCGCCGTGGCCGAGGCGGCGCCGGTCCGGACCGGCGCCAACCGACTGGCGCTGCGCATCGATCACCCGGTGTTCGCGGCCTTCACCGTCGATGGGCGGCTGGCCGTCGTCGTCGGCGACCAGCGCCGCCCCGTCGAAGTGCCGGCCGCACATCTTGCCAAGCTGCGCCGGTTCGCGGAACTGTGCTCCGGCTGATCCTTGGGAGACGTCGATGCGCGCCCCCGCCCTTATGATCCTGAGCGGCCTCGCCGTGGGCGCGGCGGCCTGCGCCACGGTTGAGACGCCCGTGGAGCCCGCCCCAGCTGTCGCCACACCGGGCGGCGCCCCGGCGCCTGTCGCCGATCACGACTGGTTCTATCATCGGGACGGCGAGGACGCCCGGCTGGTGTACGGACTGGCGGAAAGCGACGACCTGCGCCTGGGGCTGGACTGCCGGGAAGGCAGCGGACGGCTGGTGCTGAGCGCCATCGCCGGGCCAGACGCCAAACCCGAGATCCATGTCGAGGCGGGCGGCGATACCGAACGGTTCCCGGCCGCGTCCGAGCCGTCCCAGTTGCACGAAGGCGTCTTCCTGACCGCCGAGGCGGCGGCCGATGCGCCGGTGTTCCAGCGGTTCAGACAGGTCCGCTGGATCGCCCTGTGGCTGGATGGCGAACGCCAGGCCTATGCGCCCCACCCCGGGTCCGCGCCCAATATCGACCGGTTCTTCGCCTTCTGCGGTTGACGCGGCGGCTCCGCTCCGGTGCAGTCGGGACCGATCCGGGAGGGACCTCATGAAACTCGTCATCGCCGCCGGCGCCTTCGCCATGCTCGCCGCCGTCGCGGCCCCTGTCGCCGCCGGCCCCGCTCCGTCCCAGGCCGGGGCCGCCCGCAATGCCGAGAACCCGGCCCTGGCCTCCGTGCTGGCGGACTACGAAACCTATCTGCGCGCCGTCGATCCGATCAGCGCCGGCCTGGAGGGCGACCGCGCCGCCCTGTCGCGCATGCCGGACGGCTCGCGGGCCTTCGAGGTGGCGCAGGAGCCCGTGCTCAGGGGCTTCGCCGACCGGCTCGCCGCGATCGACGCCGCGACGCTGGGCGACGACGACCGGCTGAACCACACCTTCCTGACCTATGTCATCCAGCGGTCGCGGGCGCGGATCCCGCTCGACACCGGCCGGATCGACGCCTTCAATTCCGAGGGCGGACCGGGTCAGGGCCTGGCCTATGTCGCCAACGTCACCCGGATCGCCACCGCCGCCGACGCCGAGGCATGGATCGCGCGGCTGGAGGCCATGCCCCGCAGCTACGCCGACCAGCTGGCCAACGCCCGCCGCGGCCTGGAAACCGGCCTGGTCCAGCCGCGCTCCATCGTCGAGAACGCCCTGACCCTGATCGAGCCCGAGGCGGCGCTGACGCCTGAAAACGATCCGCTTCTCAAGCCCCTTGCCACCCTGCCCGGCTCCATCCCGGCGGCCCAGCAGACGGCCCTGCGCGAGCGCGCGGCCCGCGCGGTGGCCGAAGGGATCATGCCGCAGCGGCGCGAATGGGCGCGTTTCCTGCGCGAGGACTATCTGCCCGGCGCGCCCGAGACGCTCGGTCTGGTCCACCGACCGGGCGGGCGCGAGCTGTACGCCTTTCTGGTGCGCGGCTTCACCACCACCGAACTGACCCCCGATGAGGTTCACGCCATCGGCCGGGAAGAGGTCGCCCGCATCCGCGGCCGCATGAACGCGGAGATGCAGGCGGCGGGCTGGACCGGCGACTTCGCCTCCTTCCTGACCTTCCTGCGCACTGATCCGCAGTTCTATGTCACCACCCGCGAGGCCCTGCTGGAGAAGGCGTCGGAGATGGCCAAACGGGCCGACGACGGGCTGCCCGCCCTGTTCGGGACCCTGCCCCGCCTGCCCTATGGCGTGCGCCCCGTGCCGCGCGAGATCGAGGCCAACTACACCACCGGCCGCTATAACCAGGGCTCGATCGAAAACGGCGTCGCCGGCGGCTATATGGTCAACACCTCCAGCCTGGACCAGCGCGGCCTCTACGAACTTCCGGCCCTGACCCTGCACGAGGGCGTGCCCGGCCACCATCTCCAGATCGCCCTGCAGCAGGAGGCCGAGGACGGTCCCTATTTCCGCCGCAGCGTCGATGTGACCGCCTTCGTCGAAGGCTGGGGGCTGTACGCCGAATTCCTCGGCGAGGAGATGGGCTTCTACCGCACCCCCTATGAGCGGTTCGGCCGTCTCAGCTACGAGATGTGGCGCGCCTGCCGGCTGGTGTCGGACACCGGCATCCATTGGCTCGGCTGGGACATCGAGCAGGCCCGCGCCTGTTTCCGCGACAACTCCGCCCTGGCCCCGCTGAATATCGAGACCGAGCTGCAGCGTTATATCGGCTGGCCGGGCCAGGCCACGGCCTACAAGATCGGCGAGATCCGGCTGCGCGCGGTGCGGACGCGGGCGGAGGCCGAACTGGGCGACCGCTTCGACATCCGCCGCTTCCACGACGCCCTGCTGGTCGACGGCCCCCTGCCGATGGCCCTGCTGGACGCCCGGATGGACCGCTGGATCGCGGAGGAAAAGGCCCGTCCCGCGGACTAGACCAGGCCCAGCGCCGCCCGCGCCTTCTTCGTCAGCTTCGCGGCCACGATGCCGTGGGCGATGGCCAGATGCTCGGCCAGTTCGTCGTCGGGCCAGTCGGCGGGATCCTCCAGATGCACCCATTTCGCCCGCGCCAGATAGGGCGCCGGCCGGGCGCGCCCGGATTCGGTCAGGACCTCATAGGCGATGTCCGAGACCTTGAACGACAATCCGCCCATGCCGCCGACGATGGCGAACATCTTGCCGCCGACCTTCCAGGCGTCGTGGTCATCGCCAAACGGATGTTCCAGCGTCACGCCCGGCAGCGCCAGGCACGCCTTGCCGACCCCCTCCCGGTCCATGATCAGGCCTCCACGCCCACGCCGATCGGACAGACCACGCCGGTTCCGCCGATGCCGCAATAGCCGGCGGGGTTCTTGGCCAGATAGCCCTGGTGATAGTCCTCGGCGAAATAGTAGGGGCCGGCGGGCGCGATCTCGGTGGTGATGGTCCCGCGCCCGGCCGCCGTCAGGGCCGCCTGATAGGCGTCGCGCGAGGCCTCGGCCTCGGCCCGTTGCGCGTCATTCAGATAATAGATGGCCGAGCGATAGGTCGTGCCCACGTCATTGCCCTGGCGCATGCCTTGGGTCGGATCGTGGTTTTCCCAGAAGGCCTTCAGCAGGTCGCCATAGCCGATCTCGCGTGGATTGAAGACCACCTGCACCACCTCGGCATGGCCGGTGCGGCCCGTGCAGGTCTCCTCATAGGTGGGATTGGGCGTGATCCCGCCCGAATAGCCGACCGAGGTCACCCAGACGCCCGGCAGCTGCCAGAAGATACGCTCCACGCCCCAGAAACAGCCCATGCCGAGAATGGCGGTGTCGAACCCCTCGGGATGCGGCCCCTTCAGCGGGCGGCCGCTGACATAGTGGACCTCGTCGGTATGCAGGGGCGTCGCCCGGCCCGGCAGGGCCTCGGCGGCGGTCGGGATTTCGTGGGATTTCTGGAACGTCATCGCGTGAACTCCGGTCGAGCGGTCATTCCAGCATATGGGGCCTCATGCACCGCTTGCCGAGGGGGGCCGGGTGTTCTATCAGCCTCGCCTCGCGCCGGATCGACCTCCGGCGCGTCACGAAGGCCTCCGGGCGACGTCGTGGAAACGGACAGGTGGCGGAGTGGTCGATCGCGCACGCTTGGAAAGCGTGTGTAGGTGAAAGCCTACCGAGGGTTCGAATCCCTCTCTGTCCGCCACACTTCGTTGATTTTATCCGGGATTTTGGGGCTTCGGGATGACCCCGACAGCACTAGCCGCCTGTCGACTTTCCGGCTTCACCTGACTCGCCGACGTCGATCAAACCCCCAATGACCGGACCCATGATTTTCGGGTCGGCGACACCTGTCCCTTGTGGCCGCAGCCACCGAGCGGAAATTTGTTGGCGCTTGGGCGAACAGCCCGGCGCGGCTCCTGTCTCGATCACCCGCAGGCGCTGTCGCCCGAACCGTCAGACGCGCCGCACCCTGTGGAGACCCTTTTCAGCCAGCCGGAGGTCCTTGGCGAGCTGGCTTCGGGCTGCGCTGTAGTTCGGCGCAACCATGGGATAGTCCGGGGGCAAGCCGTGCTTTTCGCGGTATGAGGCCGGAGTCAGGCCGCGGCTGGCGAGGTGACGCTTCAGGATCTTGTAGGGGCGGCCGTCCTCAAAGCTGATCAGGGCGTCGGCGGTAATGGATTTGCGCGCTTCCGCCCGGCTGCGGCGCTGCCCGGCCTCCCCGCACCCCAAGGTCCCGGCAAGTCCGACCAGGGTCGCAAAGGTCTCCCGGACCAGAGTCTGCAACTCCTCGGCGCTGAGGTTGACATTGGGGTTGGACGAATAGGATGCGGCCAGTTCCACGGTGTGACCGATCAGTTCCGCGACTTCATGCTGTTCCGACATGGGATAACTCCAACGCGCCCGGAGGCGGACCTCGGTCGCCGAACGACGGGTCGGTTTCAGTTACTTTCCGTAAACCGTGCGCGCTGACGTACTGTTCACCGTGTATCGTGACGGAATATTCGTGGCCTGTACGCATGATGTCCTCAACAAGAGGATACTCGTCATGAGAACAGCAGTAGCGATTTCGGTGTCGGCCCTGGCTGCACTCTTCTCCACTTCCGCGGTCGGCGCCGGCGCCATCGCCGTGTCGGATCAGTACACCCTCGGCATCCGCGGCTTCGTGCCCGTGATCTGCCGGGCTTCCGTGGACGCCCGGCAAGTAACCCCGGCCCGAGGCCGGGCGCCGCTCGGAACCCTGCGGGAGTTCTGCAACAATCCAAACGGCTATGAGGTGTGGCTGGATCATTCGCCCGGCCTCGCGGGCGCGGCCATGGTGGTCGACGGCCGCCGGGTCGAGTTTTCGCCCGGAAGCGCGACCCTTCTGACCCGCTCGGACCATGCCGCCGTCGCCCGCAAGGATCTCGCGATGGAACTCCCCCGTGACGGCATGGTCGGGCATATCGCGATCCGTGTCGTCGCCCTATAGGGCCGCGCAGTTCTGCGAGCCGCCGCCGGCCGTAACCAGCGGCGTCACGGTTACGCTCAAGGTATCGGAGTAGTTGGGGGCCGGGATCTTGGCCTGGCCGCCTTCCAGCAGCGTCACGCCGACCGGTAGATTAACCCCGGAGATGCCGGCCCGCTCGCAGTTGACCGTGGTGAAGGTCGGCGAGGCGCTGGAGCGGGTCTGGCCGAGGAAATTCATCCGGTAGCCGATGTTGCTGCCCCCGCTCGTCGTGAGCTGGAAATTGTTCTGCGACGTCAGAGCTACGCTGTACGGGCCGGAACTGGCGACCCGGACCGCTCCGGACCGGGTGTAGGTCGCGGGAGCCGCCTCCACCGTGGCGGTGGAGGTCGTTCCGATCTCCCCGAAGTCGAGCGCCGGACCGGCGTAGCTGGCCTGGAGGGCGCTGAGCACCGTCACATTCAGCGAGAAGGCGCTGGTCAGCGTCTGCGGCGTCGACACATCGGTCATGCCGCCCGTGCCCTTGCACACATACCGAATGTCGAACGGGATCGCCCCGCCGGCCGTCAGGTCGGCGCCGGCCGGGACCGTGACCGTGAAATTGACGGTCAGGGTGTCCGGTGCGGCGGAGCCGCCGAAGCTCACATAGACCAGCCCGGGCGTCGGGTTGGAGTTGTTGACATTCAGGATCGGTGCCCCCGCATAGCCCGGCGCCTCATACAGCACGTTCGAGCCTCCGTAGATGATCTGGTAGGCTGGAGATCCCGCCGGCTTCACGAAGTAGAAGTTGACGTTCTGGGTCTTCTTCCCGCCCGTGCCGGTGAGGCGCGTCAGCGTCACGCTGGTCGTCACGCTGCTGATCGCGCTCGGGCTGAACGGATCGTAGTTCCCGATCGAGGCGCTGTTGGTTCCGGTGACGCCGCACGACTGCGCGGACGCGGCCCCGGCGAACAGGAGGGCCGACGCCGCGACCAGTCCGCTGATGATGGCAGTGATCTGTTTCATCTCTACTCTCCCCCCACGGGGCGCAAGCCCTCCAGGCGGAGCACGCCGTCGGCGTCCTCCGGTACATTGATTTCGTAAACGGCGGCGTCATCGCCGGCCATGCGCAGGCGCCAGCGCCCGGGCTTCAGGCCGACAAGGCTGAAGCGGCCGATGCGGTTGGTGAAGATCACCACCGGCTCCCGGTCCGGTGCCGCCAGTTCGGTAAGCGTGCCGGACACCAGGCTAAGCGGCTCTCCGGAGGCGGTCAGCAGCGAGCCGACGGCGCTGATATTGTAGGCCGAGCCGACGTCGATCCGGTAGCCGCCGCGGTACGGAGGGAAGACCCGGAATGACCCTTGACCGAGATCAGCCCCCATCGGGGCCTCGGGCGCGTCGATCGTCAGGGTCTGCTCACTGTAGGACGGCAGGTTCGGCGCGATGGCCGCGCCGAAGGCGCCCGTCTCGGCGAGGTAGCCGTCGGGCGTCGGCTCGACCAGCACCGACGCGCCCCTGAGCGAGCGGTGCGGCTGGACGATCGCGAAGCCGTCATTGATCGGGCGACCGAACGAGACCGCGCCGTCGGCGATGGCCAGGGCCGCGCCGAGGCGCAGCGACGACCGCTCGTCCCGGACGGATCCGAACATGTCCTCATAGACGCCGAAGTGCGAGAAGCCGACCTCCGCGCGATTGCCGATGTAGTTGCCGGATGCGTTCAGCCCGCTGCCGCTGTCCGAGCGCTCCACGTCGAAGGCGCCGCTGAAGGCGCCGACGCCCTGGCCGCGGATGGTCTGGACGCCGACCCGGGCGCGATTGTCGCGCGTGTCGTATTCAGCGCGACCGCTGCTGAAGCGGCCAAGGCGCATGTTCAGCGACACGAGGCCAGCCACGGACGAGCCGAGCGGACCATCTTCGTAGATCAGGTCTGTCGTCAGGCTGGTGGTGGGCGAGATGCGCCATCCGAGCGTTCCCCGCGCGGTCGTGAAGTCCGGTTGCAGGTCGCGCCCCCGGGAGTGGCGCACGTCGACGCCGGCGTAGAAATCGTCGCTGAAAGACCGCGTGTAGGCGACGCCGGCTTCGAACTGGAAAGGATTGCTGGGCAGGGTCCCGGCGGACGCGAAATGCTCGGACCGGTGCTCGACGAACATGTTGAAGGCGTCGGCCTGGCCGGAGCCGTGCTGGACCACGCGCTGGAAGGTCAGGGTCGCGGCGGTTCCAGACGGCGCGTAGTCCGAACTGGAGAATCCGAGCTGGAAGCCGACCGTGCCGAAGGAGGTGCCGGCGACGGCCTCCGCCCCGAACAGGCGCGACCGTTCATCGGCCTGGAAATTGCCACCCAGCGTCAGGTTGTCCGACACGCCGGCCCGGTAGAAGCCGGTGGCGATCCAGTCATCCGAATAGTCCGGCCCCGAGACGTCGAGGCTGGATTTCACGCCGGCGTAGAAGCCGAATTCCGACAGGCCCTGGGCAAGCTGTGTCTGATCGAAGAAGACATTGAAGCGCACGACTTCGTTCCGGCCCGCGTCATCGGTGATCGAGAGGCGGACGTCATTGGCGCCCTGGATGAACGGGAAGTCGCTGAGATCGTAGTTGCCGGGATTCAGCTGAAGGCGGCGGATGATCTGGCCGTTGATGTAGACCTCGACCGTCGACGGCCGCTCAAGGGAGAAGCTGCGCGAGCCGCGCGGGCGGGACACGAGCTGCGGCTGGAGCTGGCTGTAGCTCCGCAGGAAGGAAACACCGGCGACGCCGGGCGCGCCCTGGTATCCTCGCACGATGGGCCTCAGGTCGCCGGCCGACCAACGAACCAGGTTTTGGGTGTCGTCCCAGACGAGGCGAGTATCCAGACGTTGGAAAGTCGATTGATCGCTTTCCGGCGACCAGATTCCCTGGCTCTCCAGAACGACGCCGCCCAGTCGGCTCGCGAAGTCGAGGAAGAACAGGGGATCCGCGAGGCCTTCATTCACGCCTTCATGGACGTATTCGAGATTGGTCCGGACATTCAGATAGGCCGAAACGGCAGCCGGCAGGGCGAACTCGCCCACGCGGCTGCGGTCGAGGCTGGCGATCGAGACGCCCTGGGCGGCCCGGAACTCCGACGGGATCTGGAAAACGATCTCGAGCAACTGCGGATTGTAGTCGGCGCTCACGCCCAGCGGCGCGAGGTCGGCCGGGCCGATCGTGGCGCGACCGGCGAGGGCCGAACGCATGGCCTCCAGCCGCGCCGGCGCCAGCACGTTGGACAACAGGTCGAGCACCCGCGCCGTCGGGAAGGAAATCTCGTCCCGGGCCGAAATGTTGATCGGCAGGTCGCCGAGATTCAGTGGTCCGTCCTTGGCCGGCACGGTCAGGCTGACGTCGCGGCCAGTGGCGTTGAGCTGCGCCGACTGGGGCGCGGACTCGCCGATGGTGATCATCCGCGGGGGCGTTTGGGGAAGGACGCCGGCCTGGGCAAGGCAGAGCCCCGGAACCGCGGCCATCAGGCCGGCGACTCCAGCGAGCAGCCACGACCGGTCGGCGCGCGCCCTACCTCCGGGACTCTGGTGTGAACTGCGCTTCAACGCGGACCCCCCCCTCAGGAAGCTCAAACGGCATCACGATGCGGCGCGTCTGCTCCGCCCCGATCAGGCCGAAGCCAATGGTTTGTTGCAGTTCCGGCCCCGGGACCATGCGTCTCCAGACCTCGCGGCCGCCCGCATCGCGGGCGATCAGGCGGAGACGGCCCCTTGAGACATATCCGTGCGCCACCGAGGCGTTACGGAATGTCACGGCGGCGAGCGACTTGCCGCCCTCGTTGACGACCTCGGCGCCGACCACGCTCAGGTCCGGACGGACGCCGACCGGCGCGACGCTCACGAGAACCTGAAAATTGTACAGAATCTGGATCGCTGACTGGCCTTCGGGCAGTTGCACGGGCAGCTGCGCCACCGTCACATAATAATGCTTGCTGCGGGCGAGATCCGGTTCGCCGACGTACTGGACCCGGAACGACTGGGTCTGTCCGGGCTGGATCAGGGTCTGCGGCGGGAAGACGAGCAGGTCGCCCCCGTCCGCGCCGGTGCCTTTGACCCCGCCCTCGTCCCAGGCCAGATCCTCGACCCGGAGCTCAACCGGGAGCGGATTGGCGAAGGTGTTCTCGACCGTGATGACGCTGCTGCTCCCGCGGCCGCTGGCGGTGAGATCGACGATGACGGGCTGCACGGTCATGGCCCAGGCGATCGAAGCCGCCAGGGCGGCCCCCACGACAATCACGAGCACGGTCAGGCCCCGTGCGAAAGGCATTCCGAGAATACGGCCCCGCGCCGTATCTCCTGTGTATCGGCGCATTAGCTGGCCACCCGAAGTTCAATGACGACCTGATCCGAGTAGGTTCCGGCCACGAGCGGCGCGCCTCCCTCGGGAATGGTGATGTCGAGTTGCAGGGTCCCGGCCGCTGCGCCGGGCTGATCGATGACCACGCCCGGCGAGGCGCTGGTCTGGCTCGATGTCGCGCCGGCCCAGCTCACCGCGAGATCGTAAGGAACCTGGTTGCGGAACCCCGGAGCCGAGGGCGCCGCGGCGCCTTCCCGGGTCAGTCCGCCCCGCGTGGCCCGCACCACGACCGAGTGGCCGGCGTTGCAGATGACGGGAAGAGCCAGGCTGATGTCGGCGGCGAGGACTTCGGCCGTCACCGGATCGACCAGCTGCAGGATCCGCATCTCGCCCGAAGAGCCGCCGCTCGAGAAGGAGGAATTGCGGCCGCTGGCGATGGGCGCGGCCGTGATCAGGCAGGCGTTGGGCGCATCGGCGGTGATCTCGATGTCGGCGCGGGGAAGCGGACGGTCCTGGGCCGAGGCGACGGAGGCGACGCCAAGCGACAGCGCGGCTGCGAGAAGAGACGCTTTCATCACTGGGGCTCCAGCGTGACGGTGAGGGTGTCGGCATAGCCGCCGGCGAGCAGCGGAGCATTGGCGAACAGGTTGGATGCGCCGGCCTCGATGCTGAGGAGCAGGGTCATGTCGCCGACCGTGGCGCTGTCAATGACGGCGACCCGCTGCTTCTGCCCGCGTGACAGCGCGTCGGCGTCGAGACGCTGGCGAACACCGCCCCACTCCACCTCGAGGGTGTAGGGCACCGCCGTGGTGAACCCCGGCGCGCCGGCGGCTCCGGAGGCCTGGGTGCGCCACAGGCCGTTGCCCTGCGACTCGATGGTCAGCCGGTGCGGCACGGTGCATACCGCCGCAAGGGTGAGCTCCGCGGAGGCCGCCGTCGTGGCAAGCGTCCGCGAGTCGACCAGGGACACGATGCGAAGGCTGGAGCCGTCCAGCGCCTGCACGTTCACCGGAGGCCGATCGCCCAGGACCGGTCGATCGATGTTGCAGACCTGGGGAGCGGAACCGGTGACGTCGAACGTCCGGGTCTGGGCCCCGGCTTCCGCCGCGCCCATTCCCAGGATCGCTCCCGCGAGTATCAGACTTGCGACCCGGTTCATGCCCTGTCCCCCTAGTTCGCGACGGCCAGCGTCACGGTGACGGCGCCGCGGTATTCCGGATCCGCGACGGGGCGCAGGGCGCCGCCGGCGGGTGCGAAATTCGACAGGCTGACCACGATATCGCCGGCGAAGGCAGTGTTGCGGGTCTGGCTGGCGGCCGCGTTGACGCCCGATCCGGTGTTCGTGGCGGCGGCGGTCGTCGTCCAGCCGCTTGCGCTGGCGGAGTAGTTCACGGCGTTGGTGAACCCGGTCGGCGCCGCGCCGATCGCGCTCTGGGCGGTCATCGGCGTAGCGGTGATGGAAATCGTGCTGCGGGCGTTGCAGAACGATGCGGCCAGCGTCTTCGACGGCGCGGAAAGGTCATTGCGCAGGAAGCCGGTGGTGGTGTCGATCAGGACGCCGACGGCGAACACATTGTCTCCGCCGCTGACGGCGCCGGCGGCGCAGACCGGGGGAACATTGCCGGTGACGGGCAGAGGGCCCGCCTGGGAGGTGCTCTGGGCGAAGGCGGTGGAGCCGGCGGATGCGGCCACGACCGCGAGGGCGAGGGTTCGGATCATCATGGCGCGACAGGTCCCAGGGTGATGGTGATCTGGCCTTCGTAGGCGCCTGCGACCAGCAGGGCGTCGCCGGGAGCCGTGAAGCCGCTCAGATCCAGGGTCAGATCGCCGAGGCGAGGCGTGGCCTGGACGCCGCCGGCGGCAGTCGCCGTCGGAGAGCCGCCGGCTGCGGTCGCCGTCGTGGTCACGGTCGTCGCGGCGGAGGCCCAGCCCGAAACCGCGGCGTCAAAGTTGACGGCGCGAGCGAAGCCCGGCTGAACCGCGGCGCCGTCCGTGCTGACCACGGCCGTGGCCGAGACGCTGACGGAGGAACCGGCGAAGTTGCAGAACGAGTTCGGCAGCGAAATCGTCTGGGTGGGGATCGCGCTCAGCCGTCCGACGCGGACGCCGCTGGTGTCGATCATCTGTCCGAGGGCGATCGCCGGCTGGCTCGGCGCGCCGAGCGCGCAGACCTGCGCGACCGTCCCGCCGATGGGCACGGTGGCGTCATCGGAGCTCTGGGCCATGGCCGGCGCCGCGAAGGCGGCGGCGACCAGGGCGAAACCGGCGATCCTTTTCATGATCAGGCCGCCGGGCTCAGGGTGACGACAACGCTGCCGGCGTAGGCGCCGGCGATCAGCTTGCCGCCATTCGTGCCGGAGGCCGACAGGGTGACGGTGATGTTGTCGCTGAACAGGCCCACCGCGACGGGCGATTGGGCGGCCGCGATGGTGGTGTCGGCGACCGTGACCGGCGCGCCGGCTCCGGCCGGGGTCACCGAGGCGGTCGCGGTGAAGTCGATGGTGTTGGTGAAGCCCGGCTGGACGGCGGGGCCGCCCTGCAGGACGATCGGGTTGGCCACGACGCTGATGGTCGAGGCGGCGCCGTTGCACCAGCCGTTCAGCGTGGCGGCCTTGTTGTCAGCGACGAGGTTGTAGAGGCCGTCTACGCCGGCCAGCTCGTTGAGCGTGATGGTGGCGCTGGTGGCGATCACGCATTTGGCGGCGACAGAGCCATTGATGTTGACGGTTCCGTCCTGGGCGAGGGCGGCGGTCGGAGCCAGGAGGGCGGCGACGGCGGCGGCGGCGATCATGTACTTGGTCATTTGAATATTCCCGAAACTGAAATGTGTCTGAGTGAGGTGGTGATCTAGGAGGGCGAGACGGTGATGATGATGCGGCCCTCATAGGGACCGGCGACCATGATGGCGCCCGCAGGAGTGCTGAAGCCGTAGCCGGACACCCGGACGTTGCCCGCGCTGTTGGCGAGGAAGTTCGCCGGCCCCGAAGAGCCGGTGCTGGCGCCGGCGACGGTCGAGTCGTCATCCAGATTGAAGGTGCTGGCGCCGGCGCTCGGCGAGACCAGGTCCAGAGACACGCGCCCGGTGAAGTCCGCAGCCCGGGCATAGCCGGTCGGGGCCAGCGCGACGTTGGTGTTGGCGAGGGTCTGGGCCTCGACGGAAACGCCGAAGTTCGATCCGGTGCAGGTCAGGCTGAACGAGCGGCTGAAGGCGGGGGCCGCGGCGGAGGAGCCGGACAGGGCGGCGACCAGCAGGCCGTTGGCGTCAGCCAGTTCGCTCAGGCCGACGGTGTCGCCGAAGGTCGAGCCGCCGGGGGTGGCGGCGCATTTCGCGGCCACCGATCCATTAATGACGATCGTTCCAGTTGTGGACTGGGCCGCGACCGGAACCGCGGTCAGGGCGAGGGCGACGCTCGAGGCGGCGCAAGCAGTCAGCAGGCGTTGCATGGTCGAACTCTCTTTTGACATGGACAGGGGGCGAGCCATCACAGCGAGGCCGCCAGGGTGACGATGAGGGTGTCGGCGTAGGCGGCCGAGGCCACCGGAACGCCGCCCCCCGAATAGGCCGGGGACGAAATGCGGACGTAGGAGCCCCCCTGGCCGACCGATGCGCTTCCCAGTCGGAGGCCGGTGGTCAGGTTGGCGGTCCCGCGGAAGGAGCAGGGGCTGGCCGCCGCGGCCGTCAGGGTTTCGGCGAGGCAGGACGCCGCGGCGATATCACCGTTGGTGGCGGCCATGTTCAGATCGACGCTGTACGGCAGGGACAGGGTGTAGCCCGCGGGAGCCTGGCCCGTGGTCAGCAGGCCCCCGTTCTGGGACACCACCGCGATGCGGGACGGTCCGCTGCAGTTGAGGGTGAAGCCGGTGTCACGGGTGAAGCCCAGATCGGCGTCGGAAATGTTGTGGACCGCGTCAGGCGCGGCGCCGGTCGCGAAGCCGCAGGATCCGCCCACGGAGGCGGTGACCGGAATGGACAGGACGATGCTGTTCGGCGATCCCTGACCAACCGCATAGGCCGTCTGCGCGGCCGCCGTGCCTGCGAACGCGCAGGTCGTAAGGCCGGCCACCAACAGCCGCGTGCGCCACTTGCCCCCCACTTCGATCGCTCCTCAACATAATCTCAAGTTGGGGCCATCTACGCGCCGCTCCTTGGCGCAGTCCTTAATGTTTTCTTAACACTTCGGTATTCGCGCCTGGTTAACTCTCTTTTATCCTTAACCCCCGGAATGGAAGCTGAATCGGGACGTGCGAAATCGCCCGACGCGCGAGTCGCGGTCGGACCTGGAGGTCATGAACGGTCTGGGGTCAGACTTCGGCGGGTATTGCGGGCCGGATGTTCAGGCGGTAACCGATGCCGCGGTCCGACAGAATAATGCTCGGCCGCTCGACATCCGGCTCGATCTTCTGGCGGATCTGCGCCACCAGCACCCTCAGGGCGACCTGGTCCTTGTGGGGCTCGTCCCAGATGGCGCCGATCAGCTTCTCGTATGTGACGGGACGATCCGGCGAATCCAGCAGGCACTTCAGCAGCCGACACTCAAGCCGCGACAGCTGAATACGTTGCCGGCCCACGTGGATGCACTGGTCCTCGCCATCGAACTGGATTCGCAAGGCGCCCTGATCGAGCGGCGTGGCGTGCCGGACGGCGGTTCGCAGGCGCGCCAGCAACTCGCCGGTCCGGAAGGGCTTGCGGATATAGTCGTGGGCCCCGAGTTCCAGCAGCTCGACCACATCGCTTTCCTCTCCAATCGCGGAGAGTACGATCATCGGCGGCAGGCGCAGGGAGTCCAGCAGGAGGGAGCGCCCGTCGCCATCCGGAAGATGCAGATCCAGCAGCATCACATCGAAGCGGGCGCTGACCAGGGCGCGCCGGGCGCTGGCGAGGTCAGCCGCCCAGAGGACCTCCATGTCGGCCGCTTGAAGCGAAGCCGAGATCACATCGGCAAGCGCGGGCTCGTCATCAACCAGAAGTACACGCATCCTAACACCCGTCACTGTCATCAACGCCGACGAACTCGACGATGACTTGCAAGCCGCCGGGGGGCCTGTTGGCCGCCCGGACCTCACCGCCCATCGCGTTTACGTTGAACCGCGCGACCGCTAGACCGATTCCGTACCCGGAACGCTTTTTTCTGGAGGCGGCCTGAAAATACCGGTCAAAAATGCCGGCGAGGTCTGCTTCGGGGACGCCCGGCCCCTCGTCTTCGACCGTGATCATGACCTTGTTCCCGGCTTCCCGGACACCGACGTTTACGACGGCGTCGACCGGGCTGTGTTTGACGGCGTTCTCGATGATGTTCGAGAAGGCCTGCGCGAACAGCAGATCATCGGCGCGTATGAGGCATTCTTTTCCGCTCACCTTCACCTGGGGCCAGCCGGCGGGCCCATTGAAGCGTTCCGCCAGGGTCCGCAGGCGGTCCGTCGCGTCCACCGGGCCCTGGACCGGGGTCATCACCCCGTCCGGCGTCCTGCGCATCGCCTCCAGAAGCTGATTGACGAATCCGTCAAGCCGCTCGGCTTCCGAGCGCGCCGCGGTCAACAGTCGCAGCCGTGTCTTTCGGTCCGCGTCGCCATCGAGATCGATCAGGGACGAGGTGGCGGCGATGATCGTCGCAAGCGGCGTCCTGAAATCGTGGGACACCGAGGCGAGCAGAAGGTTCCGGCCCCGTTCGAGTTGCAGGCGCCCGGCGATGCGCGAGGCCCGCATTCTTCCCAGAAAGCTCTCCACGCGGTTGGCCAGCAGGACGACGAATTCACCGAACTCGGCGGATCCCGACTTCCAGGCCAGAACCGCGACCGTCTCGCCATCCAGGATCACCGGGACCGTTCGGTCGCCGACCGGATCGCCGCCGGAGGGCGCATCTTCGGCCGTCGCCGGCGCTACCGTCAGCCGCAGAGCCGGCAGCCTATCCGCGACGACGCTCGTGATCCGCTTCAGCAGAATCGCCTCGTCGGTGGCGTCCTCCGCCACCCGCTCGACCTCCAGCAGGGCGTCGACGACCGCCAATTGGCGGATGGCCGTCCGTTCGCTGGCGCGGAGCCGTCCCGTCAGGATGCCGCTGAAGAAGGCGGCGACCGAGAAGAGCACCAGGTTGTGGAACTCCTGGTCGGTGGGCAGCTGAAACCCAGCTTCCCGTCCCACCATGAAGTAGTTGTAGAAAATGGTCGCGAGCAGTGCCGCGACGCCGCTGGCTGTCAAACCCCGGGTGGCGCCCGCCAGCATGACGGCGGTCAGGAACAGTATTCCGGTTCTCGCCGTCCCGAAGATGGCGAACAGGATCAGGCTGGCCAACGTCGCCCCGGCGACGAAGACGAGAGCAATTCCGACGTCGAGCCAGAGAGACCGCGACCGGATGACAGCGAGAAGGCGGCTGATCATGAGCCGCCCAAGATGTGTTGTCCGCGCCGGAGCGCCTTCAACCTTCGCTTGGCATCACCAGACCGACTGTAAGTGTCGCTTCCGATCATGAATGAGGCACTCATTTCTCACGCAATACTTTCAATACGGTGACGCCGGCGGCGATTTCTCGACTTCCGGGAAAGCGTCGTCTCGCGACCAACCACCCAAAAGACGCCCCGGAATGGTCTGGACCCCCGGAGGCGGGAATACAAATACGGGCCTGACCGGGCGCGCGGTTGGAGATGGCGGCCGGCGATTGTTTCCGGCTTTGGGCTCTCCTGAATGGCCTGTCAGAAGCTCTTCCTGATCTCCACGAAAACGGACCGTCCGATGGGGTCACGATAGGCGGGTTGATAGTTCAGAGGGGTAAAGCCGTTCTCGTCCGCGATGCTCTGGCGCGCGTTCGCGGCGTTGGTCAGGGTCAGGTTGAGCCTTGAGCCCTTCAACACCGACGACTCCGGAGCGAACATCGAGAGGTCGACATGACCGCTGAGGTTGACGACGGTCAGAGGTTCAAATCGAAGCGCCCCGCCGCCGGCGGCCTGGCCCAGGTCAAGCGTGCTTCCGTCCCGCCACGTCCCGGACACCCGGAAACCCCATTCCCGACTGACGAATGCGGCGCTCGCATCGGCCTGTCGACGCGAGCGTCCGCCGGACAGGCCGAAGCCGCCCCCGCGCAGCAGGTCGACCGCCGGCAATCCGTCCCGGATCAGGAGGTCGTCCCGCAAGTTCCATGACGCGGCCGCGTTGATCTCCACTCGTGACCGCGCGCGGGGCCCGCGAGGATCGGACGATCCTCCGACGGGAACGACGAAGCTGATCGCAGATCGGGCCTGCTCCTGCGTCTGGTGCTCAAAGTTGAGCGGCCGGGTATCAACGCTGATCAACTCACCGGCCCCGTTGCGCACAAACCGGTCGGGGAATGCCGCCATGATGGCGATGTTGTTTGGCGGCAGTGAGGCGATGGGGTCTCGCGTTTCCACGGACCAGTATTCCGCGGTGATCTGCAGGTTGTAGCGCCGCCAGGGCGTCGCGGTGACGCCCACACGTTTCAGGGTCGCAGTTTGAGACCGGAGGTCCGGGGCGCCGCCGTACGTCACCGTGACAAAGGTGGTTTGTCCGGTCACGGCGTCAAAATAGGGAATTTCGGGAGAGACGGTCGGCGCGTCCGCCAGCAGCTCGAGCGCTGGCGGGGTAACGCTGACCTGGACCGAGGCATTGAACCTCAGCCGCTCTTCCGGAGCCCAGTCCACCAGGGCCAGAGTACGCCTCGGCGAACCAGCCCGACCGGCGTCGCCGGCCGCCGCTTCAAGGTTCAGGTTGAGTTCGCCCAGCGCCGACAGGAACCCCGCCCGGCGGCTGGCCAGCGGCGCGAAGACCACGAGGGAGCCGCCCAGCTCCTCACGGGTCTGCTCATTGCGGACCGGTAGGCCCCCGAACGTGCTGAAAGAGTCCACGGATGAGCGGTTCAACCCGCCCGTGGCGGTCAGACGGAGCGGACCCGCGGGCAGGTCCACCGGCGTGTCGGAGGCGCTGAGCTGAGCCGAGAGGTTTTCGACAGTCGTTCGTGACTGCTCGAGCCGAATGGTGAGGAGGTCGCCCAGGCTTCCGCCGAACGCATCCATCCCCCAGGGCACGGCGACGGGCTGGGCTGTCTGGTCGAAATCCTGCCGTTCGCTGTCATAGCGCCGGTCGGACCGGCTGTAGTTCACATTCGCGCCCAGCTGGAGGTCGCCGCGGCTCCACCGAAGGTTCGAGGCGACCGACCCGGTCTCCGTCCGGGAACGCGACCTCAGCGGGTCAGGCCTCGCCGCCGCCACCACGACGTCGGTGGCGAACGGGCTTTCCGGGCGGCCCGCCTCGACGAGGAAAAGGCCATAGGCGGCGCCGCTGAGGTAGTGGCTCTCGTTGGTGGAAGCGCGGGCGTTGACCGAACCGGTGACCTCTTCCGAGAATTTCCGGGTCTCGCTGAAGCTCGCTTCGTAGAATTGCGCGTCCGGCAGCAGGGTGCGGAAGCGGGCGAGCTCCAGCGAGTCCTCCAGGCCGGCGTTGGCGGCGAAGGCGGACAGCGTCCGCGGGCCCGAGCCCGGGGGAACAGCGGCTCGCGCCACCGGGCGCCCCGCGGCCGCGCTGAGCGCCGGATCTATCTCGGTCGCGCCCGAGCCCGGGACGGGAAGCACCGTGCCGAGCGGGCCGTAGGGATAGGCGAGCGGGAACGGGGTCACGCCCCGGTCGTGCTCGAGCACGCGCGTCTCGTCGCGCGTTCTGAAAGCCAGATTGGTTCGGTTCGGCCCCTGAATTCGGGTGGCGGTGATTTCGCCGGACGTGGAGACATAGGCCCCCTCGGTCGCCGCCCGGCGGCCAATGACGGAGACGACCGTCCTCAACTCGCGTTTCAGGACAACGTTTATGACCCTGCCGCGGGGCGAGGCGCCCGCCGCGGCACCGGATCCGTTCGGCAGGATGTCCACCCGCTCCACCGCCTCGATGGGCAGGTCGGAAACATCGCCGAAATCCTCGATGCGTTCGCCATTGACCAGGATGACCGGCTCGTCCTCTCCGATCTCATAGGCGAGCTCGCCGACCAGATCGGCCACCGTGCTGGCCCCGTAGGAAAGGATGGCGTCTCCATCCAGCGACCGTTCGACCGGGACGCCGGCGACCTCGCCGCGCCGGCCGGTGACCGTTACGGTTTCAAGGGTAAAGGTGCGGCTGGAATCCTGTCGGTTCACCCGGGGCCGGATGTCCTGGGCGAAGGCGGGGCCCAGGGCCACGCTGCATAGCAAAAGCGACAGGGCTGCTCTCTGCGACAGCAGGGCGGCGCCGCGACTCGACACTGTGAAAACCATAGCCCCCCGGCGGACCTTGCGAAAAACAAAACGCCGGCGGGCGATGAATTCGTCCCGCCGGCGCGTATTGGTCAGGACCGCTCAAGGCGTTCCTGATGTCGTTGCAGGAGACTACTGAAGCGGAACGCCATTGACGGTCAGTTCCGACGTGCTCGACACCACCACGGGGTCGCCGGCCGGGCTCGTCAGGCTCCACGTTGAACTATTGTCCGGGCAGCTGTTCAGGGCAGGGCCATCGGTGGTGGTGATGGCGCCACCACCGCTCGAATAGCCCGTCAGGATGAATCCGGTGATCTGGTTGCGTACACGCTCCACGGACGAGAAGACCCCTTGAGTGCTCTGCGTCGTCGTTCGCGAACGCTCCTGAGTGTGCTCATTCCGCGCGTTGGTGCAGATCCACGACGACTCGGTGACGACCGACGAGTTCACTGCAAACGTGAACGATCCGGCCTGGCTTTGCAGCTGGGCATTGTTCAGGCCCAGCGCGAGTTGCACGTCGCCCTTGCCGACGAAGCCGGTGCCGGTGGCGGGATCGAAGGTGACGGCGGCCATGGCGGCGCCGGCGACAGCGAGCGCCGCGGCGCCCGCCATGATGAGAATCTTGGTGTTCATGAGTCTTCCTCGTTAAAGCAGCCGCTCGCTCCCTGAATCGGGGCTCGCACAAGGTTCTTCTACCGGCGGTTCACGAAGACGTCCTTTACGAAACCTTAACGGACACCTTGGGCGCCATTTACGCACCTGAGCCCTGAACCGACACCGTCGAGCCTGAATGGTTTCCACCGCGTGCCCGCCGGGCGTCCCGTTTCCCGTATTAGGGGAATCCCCTGCCGACCTCACCGCCTCGCGGGATCAGATGTCGGCTTCCCCGGGGACTGCCGGGGGGAAACGAGTTAGCGTTGGACTGACAGCATCCCGGGACGTACTGGTTAGGGCCATGGAACCGGTCTGGCATGACCGTTCGAGCATCTGCGTGCGTAGGACGAGCGGTCCTGTGTAGACGGGACGGCTTTTCTCACCCAGACGCGGGAGCGAGGGAAGAGGAGTTCACGCGTTGGAGTCCACGAACACCGAGGCGCCGGACTATTTCCACAAGGTCGTCGACTGCCAGTGGGCCTGTCCGGCCCATACGCCCGTTCCCGAATACATCCGGCTGATCGCCCAGGGGCGTCACGCCGACGCCTATATGGTCAACTGGAAGTCCAACGTCTTCCCCGGCATCCTCGGGCGGACCTGCGATCGCCCGTGTGAGCCCGCCTGTCGCCGCGGGCGGGTCGAGGACGAGCCGGTCGCCATCTGCCGGCTGAAACGCGTCGCGGCTGACAACAAGGGCGATGTCTCCGCCCGCATGCCGACCGCGCCGGTAAACCGGATCGGCAAGAAGGTCGCCTGCATCGGAGCGGGCCCGGCCTCAATGACCGTGGCCCGGGACCTCGCCCCGCTGGGCTATCACGTCGTGGTCTATGACGCCGACGCCAAGTCAGGCGGCATGATCCGCAGCCAGATTCCGCGGTTTCGCCTGCCCGAAAGCGTGATCGACGAAGAGATGGGCTACATCACCGACCTCGGTCTGGAGATGCGGCTGGGTGAGCGCATCAACAGCCTGGGCGCCCTGCTCGAGGAAGACTACGACGCCATCTTCGTCGGCACCGGGGCGCCCCGCGGACGCGACCTGGACGTGCCCGGCCGGCGGGAAGCCGCCCGCAATATCCATATCGGCATCGACTGGCTCTCCAGCGTCTCGTTCGGCCACATCGAGAAGATCGGTCGGCGGGTGATCGTGCTGGGCGGCGGCAACACAGCCATGGATTGCTGCCGCACCGCCCGCCGCCTCGGCGGCGAGGACGTGAAGGTGGTCGTCCGCTCCGGCTACGAGGAAATGAAGGCCTCGCCCTGGGAGAAGGTGGACGCGGTGCACGAGGGCATCCCGATCCTCAACTTCCTCGTCCCCAAGGCCTTCACCCACGCCGACGGCCAGCTGACCGGAGTCACCTTCGAGAAGGTCACGCCGGTGATCGACGAGAAGGGCCGCCGCACGCTGAAGCCGACCGGCGCGCCCGACCAGCATATCGAGTGCGACGACGTGCTGGTGGCCATCGGCCAGGAGAACGCCTTCCCCTGGATCGAGCGCGACATCGGTCTGGAGTTTGATGAATGGGGCATGCCCGTCGTCAACGAGACCACCCTTCAATCGACCAACGACAAGATCTTCTTCGGAGGCGACGCCGCGTTCGGGCCCAAGAACATCATCTGGGCCGTGGCCCACGGTCATGATGCGGCGATCTCCATCGACCATTTCTGCCGCGGCAACGATGTGCGGCTCAGACCGCCGCCCGGCGTGCTGGTCTCATCCCAGAAGATGGGCATCCACGAGTGGAGCTATGACAACGACATCTCCGACGACGATCGCCAGATCGTGCCCCAACTGCCGATCGCCGAGGCGCTGGGCAATGTGAAGGCCGAGGTCGAGCTGGGTTTCGACGCCGCCCTGGCCCTGGCCGAGGCCCAGCGTTGTCTCAACTGCGACGTCCAGACGGTGTTCACGACGCCCCTGTGCATCGAATGCGACGCCTGCGTCGACATCTGCCCGACCGATTGCATCACCTTCACCGTCAATGGCGAGGAGGAGGAGCTGCGCCCGCGCCTCAAGGCGCCCGCCCTGAACCTGACCCAGGACCTCTACATATCGGGAGCCCTGCCGACGGGGCGGGTGCTGGTGAAGGACGAGGACGTGTGCCTGCACTGCGGCCTGTGCGCCGAGCGTTGCCCGACCGGGGCCTGGGACATGCAGAAGGTCATCATCGAGATGACCCATGCCGGAGGATGCTCGAAATGAGCGGCCAGACACGTGCGGTGAACGACTTCGTGGTCAAGTTCGCCAACGTCAACGGGTCGGGCTCGGCCAGCGCCAACGGCCTGTTCGTCAAGGCGATCCTGCGGATGGGCGTGGCGGTGGCCGCGCGGAACATCTTTCCCTCGAACATCCAGGGCCTGCCGACCTGGTACGAGATCCGCGTCAGCGGTCATGGCTGGCTTGGCCGACGCGGCGGCGTCGACCTGATGGTCGCCCTGAACCCCCAGACCTGGGATCGCGACGTCGCCGAGATCGATCCGGGCGGTTACCTGTTCTACGATTCCACCAAACCCATGCCGGCCAGCAAATTCCGCGATGACATCACGGTCGTTGGCATCCCGCTGACCGCCCTGTGCAACGCGGCCTACGTCGAGCCGTCCAAGCGCAAGGTGATGAAGAACATCATCGGCCTGGGCGCCCTGACATTCCTGCTCGGCATCGAGCAGGACGTGGTCGAGGCGCTGCTGGCCGAGGCGTACGCCTCCAAGCCGGCGATGATCCCCGCCAATATCGAGGCCCTGCACATCGGCTTCGATCACGCGAAGCAGAACCTCAATCCGCTCGGCCTGCAACTGAAGCGGGCCGAGGCGGTGGGCGACCGGATCTTCGTCGACGGCAACACCGCGGCCGCGCTCGGCGCGGTCTATGGCGGGGCCACGGTCTGCGCCTGGTACCCCATCACGCCTTCGACCTCGCTGGCGGAAGCCTTCACGGACTACTGCGGCAAGCTGCGTCACGATCCGGAGACCGGGCAGGCCCGCTACGCCATCGTCCAGGCGGAAGACGAGATCGCCTCGATCGGCATGGTGGTCGGCGCCGGCTGGAACGGCGCGCGCGCCTTCACCTGTACTTCGGGACCGGGCGTCTCGCTGATGCAGGAGTTCATCGGCCTGTCCTATTTCGCGGAGATTCCCGCGGTGATTTTTGACGTCCAGCGCGGCGGTCCGTCCACCGGCATGCCGACCCGCACCCAACAGTCCGATATCCTGTCGGCCGCCTATGCCAGCCACGGGGACACCAAACACGTCCTGCTGCTGCCCGAAGGCCCCGGCGAATGCTTCGAAATGGGGGCCCAGGCCTTCGATCTGGCCGACCGGCTGCAGACCATGGTCTTCGTCATGCTCGACCTGGACATGGGCATGAACGAATGGCTGGTCGACCCCTTCCGGTGGGACGACAGCCGCAGCCTCGACCACGGCAAGGTCATGACCGCCGAAATGCTCGAGGCGGGCGCCGATTTCGGCCGCTACAAGGACGTCGACGGCGACGGCGTCCCGTTCCGCACCCTGCCGGCGACCCATCCCTCCAGAGGTGCCTATTTCACCCGCGGCACCTCGCGCGACCCCTATGCCCGCTACAGCGAGGAGGGGTCCGTCTATGTCGACAACATGGAGCGGCTGCTGCGCAAATTCGAGACGGCCAGGACGTTCGTGCCCCCGCCAATCCTGCGCAAGGCCCCGAAACAGACGCCCTGGGGCGTGATCTATTACGGCTCGACCTCCCCGGCGATGGACGAGGCCCTGGCGGGTCTCGAGGCGCGAGGCCTGGACGTGGACGCCCTGCGTATCCGCGCCTTCCCCTTCCCGGGGGAGGTGTTCGACTTCATCGCCCATCACGAACTGGTCTTCGTGGTCGAGCAGAACCGCGACGCCCAGCTTCGCACGCTGCTGATCAACGAGGGTGGGGTCGATCCGGCCCGGCTGGTCAAGGTGCTCAACTACGACGGCTCGCCGATCACGGCCCGGTTCATCGCCGCCGAACTGGCCCGGGGGATGGGCGCGGTCGATGCCAATGCGGCCGGGGAGATGGCTCAATGACATACATCGTCAAGCCGCAGTTCCATCACCCCTCCCTGCCGACCAACAAGCTGGGCTTCACCCGCCGCGACTACGAGGGCCGGGTCTCGACCCTGTGCGCCGGTTGCGGCCACGACTCGATCAGCGCCGCCATCGTCCAGGCCTGTTTCGAAATCGATCTGGAGCCCCATCGTCTGGCCAAGCTCTCGGGGATCGGCTGTTCGTCCAAGACGCCGGACTATTTCCTCAGCGCCAGCCACGGCTTCAACACCGTGCACGGCCGGATGCCCTCGGTGTTGACCGGCGCCAATCTGGCCAATCGCGAACTGATCTATCTGGGCGTCTCCGGCGACGGCGACAGCGCCTCGATCGGTCTGGGCCAGTTCGCCCACGCCATGCGGCGGGGGGTCAACATGGCCTATATCGTCGAGAACAACGGGGTGTACGGCCTGACCAAGGGCCAGTTCTCGGCCACCGCCGACAAGGGCAGCAAGTCCAAGAAGGGCGTGGTCAATTCCGACAGCGGCATCGACCTGGTCGCCATGGCCCTGCAGCTGGGCGCCACCTTCGTCGGCCGCAGCTTCTCCGGCGACAAGGACCAGCTGGTGCCCCTGATCAAGGCGGCCCTTACGCACAAGGGGGCCGCCTTCATCGATGTGCTCAGCCCCTGTGTGGCGTTCAATAACCACAAGGGATCGACCAAGAGTTTCGACTGGGTGCGCGAGCACAATGAGGCCGTCAACCGGCTGGACGTGATCCTCGGCCGCGCCCCTGTGACCACCGATTATGCGCCCGGCTCCCTGGTCGAGGTGGCCCAGCACGACGGTTCGGTCCTGATGCTGCGCAAGGTCGCCCGGGACTATGACGCGACCGATCGGGTCAAGGCCATGGCCTATCTGCACGAGCGGGAGGCCGTCGGCGAGATCGTCACCGGCCTGCTCTTTGTCGACCCCGAATCCGAAGATCTGCATGACGCCTTGGCGACGGTCGCCAGGCCGCTCAACGCCCTGTCCGACGTCGAACTGACCCCGGGAGCGGCGGTCCTCGACAGGATCAACGCGGCGCTGCGCTAGCCACCGGGAGCGCGTTGTCGGCAAAGTCCGGGCGCCGGGTAGCCGAAAGGGTCCCGGTAGCGGTCGGCTGGTTCATGCCGCGGGCCCCGAGGCCTTCAGACGGCGGAAGGCCATCAGGTCGTCCACCCACTCCTTGTCCTCAAGAACCTGGACCAGAACCCGCCGGATCATCGACTGCATCCGCTCCACTTCCTCGGCTTTCAGCACGCCGGTAACCCGGTCGTTGAAGCGCGTGACGTCAAGCTGGGCGCACTGGAAGACCTCCCGCCCCTTGTCGGTCAGGTTCAGATGCACCTGACGCCGATCGACAAGATCGCGATCGCGCTGGAGCAAATCCTCCTCGACCATACGGTCGACCGTCCGGGTCAGGGTCGTGCGGTCCGTGGCGCAGAATGCCGCGACCTCGCCCATCGTCGCCTTGTCCAACCGACTCAGGGTGGCGAGGACCTGCCACTGGCTGAGCGTCAGTCCGGTCCGGGCCAGTTCACGACCCAAGGCGTTCTCGCGCTGCCGGACCAGATGGTGCAGCAGGAAGAACAGGTGGCCGGCCGTCAGGGGCTCAAACCCACCCGACGCCTCCCCTGCCCGCCCCTCCGACTCCTCGCCCGACATCCTGATTGAGCCTCCAACTCCCCCGGCCCGTCCAAACAGACTCGCGCAAGGCGCGAGCAACATCAATCGCACTCATTGCAAATGCAAATTTCCGGGGCCTCGAGTGTCGGAGATGATCTCGATGACCGGTCGGATCAGGGAACCGTGGGAAATCCGCTGTTCCCGCGTCGCGGCGGTTGTCGGCGAGCGGAGACGTCGGCCACGCAAGGCCAATGGGAAACCTCGCATTGTCGCGGCGTTCAAGGTTCTGCAAGCTCGCTTAGGAAACCCATGCCCCCACCCGCGGACCCTCGTCTCTCACGCCGTCTCGACTCGATCCTGCGGCCCACGCCCGACGGCCTCTGGTGTCCGGGCGGGGCGTTCTTCATCGACCCCCCGCACCCGGTCGACCGGGCGGTCATCACCCATGGCCACGCCGACCACGCGCGAGCGGGGCACGGCGCGGTGCTGGCGACGGTTGAAACCCTCGCCATCATGGCCGAACGCTATGGCCATGACTTCGCCGGCCATTCCCAGCCCCTGGCCTATGGCGAACGGATCGCGGTGGGGGACGTCGAACTGTCGCTGGCGCCGGCAGGCCATGTTCTGGGCTCCGCGCAGGCGACGGTGCGCCAGGGCGGGCTGACCGTCACGGCCTCCGGTGACTACAAGCGCCGCCGCGACCCGACCTGCGCGCCTTTCGAGCCCGTGCCCAGCGATGTCTTCATCACCGAAGCGACCTTCGGCCTGCCCGTGTTCCGCCATCCGCCGGATACGCAGGAGATCGCGCGGCTGCTGCGCTCGGTCCAGCAGTTCCCCGAGCGCGCCCATCTGGTCGGGGCCTATGCGCTGGGCAAGGCGCAACGGGTGATCCGGCTGCTGCGCGAGGCCGGATACGATGAGATCATCCATGTCCACGGCGCGCTGGAGCGGTTGAACCGGCTCTACGAACATTTCGGTGTGGAGTTCGGCCCGCTGGCCCCGGCGACCGGGTCAAAGGCTGATTTCGCCGGGCGGATCATCATCGCCCCGCCCTCGGCTCTGGCCGACCGCTGGAGCCGGCGTTTCCCCGATCCGGTTACGGCCTTCGCGTCCGGCTGGATGAGCGTGCGCGCCCGGGCCCGGCAGCGCGGCGTCGAACTGCCCCTCGTTCTGTCGGACCATGCCGACTGGGACGAACTGACCGACACCCTGACCGAACTGTCGCCGCGGGAAGTCTGGGTCACCCACGGGCGCGACGACGCCCTGCGGCGCTGGGCCGAGCTGAATGGGCTGAAGGCGCGAGCGCTTCATCTGGTCGGGTATGAGGACGAGGACGAGGACTGATGCGCGCCTTCTCCGCCTTGCTCGATCGTCTGTCGCTGACGGCGTCGCGCAACGCCAAGCTCCGGCTGATCCGCGATCATCTGGCCGACACGCCGGACCCTGACCGAGGCTGGGCGCTCGCCGCCCTGACCGGCGCCCTGAGCTTCACCGCCGCCAAGCCCGTCACGATCCGCCAGGCCGTCGAGGCGCGGGTCGATCCGGAGCTGTTCCGCCTGTCCTACGACTATGTCGGCGACCTCGCCGAGACCGTGGCCCTGATCTGGCCGGCCCGGCACGGCGCCAATCGCGAACCGGATCTGTCGGAGGTGATCGACGCCCTGACCGAGGCGAAGCGCGGCGATGTGCAGGGACTGCTGGAAGGCTGGCTCGACGCGCTGGACGCCGACGGTCGCTGGGCCCTGCTGAAGCTCGTGACCGGAGGCTTGCGCGTCGGCGTCTCGGCGCGGCTGGCGTGGCAGGCGGCGGCGGACTTCGGCGGGGTGGAGGTTCCGGACATCCAGGAGGTCTGGCACGCCCAGGCGCCCCCCTATGCCGATCTGCTCGCCTGGCTGGACGGCCGGGCCGAGCGTCCTTCGGCTGACGCTCTCGGCCGCTTCCGGCCCGTCATGCTGGCCCAGCCGATCGATGAGGCGGAGATGCCGAGGCTGGACCCCGCCGCTTACGCCGCCGAATGGAAATGGGACGGCATCCGTGTGCAGGCCGTCAGCGAAGGCGACGTCAAACGCCTCTACAGCCGCACCGGCGAAGATATCTCGCCGACCTTTCCGGACGTGCTGGCGGCCCTGACCTACGAAGGCGTGATCGACGGCGAACTTCTGGTGCTGCGTGGGGGCCGGGTCGGGTCGTTCGGGGACCTGCAGCAGCGCCTGAACCGCAAGACGGCGGACCCGAAGGTGATGGCCGCCTATCCCGCCGGCGTTCGCGCCTATGACCTGCTGGCGGCGGACGGCGTCGATCTGCGCAAGCTGACGTTTGTCGACAGGCGGACGCGGCTGGAGGCCCTTATCGCGTCACTGGCGTCCGATCGGATCGACCTGTCCCCTCTCCAGCCCTTCGCCTCTTGGGACGCCCTCGCCGACCTGCGCGCGACGCCGCCGGAGGGCGACCCCCGGGCGGCGGAAGGCCTGATGCTGAAACGGCTCGACAGCGTCTATGAGGCGGGCCGCCCCAAGGGTCCGTGGTTCAAGTGGAAGAAGGATCCGCATCTGGTCGATGCGGTGCTGATGTATGCCCAGCGGGGGCACGGCAAACGGTCCAGCTACTACTCCGACTTCACCTTCGGGGTCTGGACCGAGGACGTGGACGGGAGCCACGCGTTGACGCCAGTGGGCAAGGCCTATTTCGGCTTCACCGACGAGGAGCTGAAGCAGCTGGACAAATTCGTGCGTGACAACACGGTCGAGCGCTTCGGCCCGGTGCGGTCGGTGAAGGCCAGCCGGGAGTTCGGCCTGGTGCTGGAGGTGGCGTTCGAGGGGCTGCAAAGATCGAAGCGCCACAAGTCCGGCGTGGCCATGCGCTTCCCGCGGATCAGCCGCATCCGCTGGGACAAGCCGGCGAAGGAGGCGGACGACCTGACGGCGCTCGAGGCGATGCTGGATCAGGCCGAACGAGCGACCGGCTAGCGGGGTCCCTCACCAGCTCAGCGAGACCCCCGCGCGGATCGTCCGCGGCGGACCGAACCCCTCCACGCCGTCGGCGGTCTCGGCTGCCTCGACATCCACATCGAACAGATTGTCGGCCGCGGCATAGAGGACGACTCCTTCCCTCACCCGCCACTCCGCCCTGGCGTCGGCCGTAAAGGCGGCGCCGAGCACACGGCTGTTCAGGTCATCGTCAAACCGTCGGCTTTCGTACCGGGCGCGGGCGCTCAGCGTCAGCCGGTCCGACGTGCGCCAGTCCAGCCCGGCCGTCGCGCTGAACACCGGAGCCTGGGCGGGACGAAGTCCGGTGAGCTGCGGCGCGGCGGATCCGCCGTCCACCTGTGCATCGGTCGCCGAGATCGCGCCGACGACGGTGACATGGTCGAACCGGTGCTCAGCGGAAAGCTCGACGCCTGCCGCATCGATGACCCCGGCGTTTCGCCGCTGGCGCAACACCCCTCCGGCGGGGATGAAGCCCGCGCGCGCCAGGGCGGGAATCACGCCCGGACCGGCGCCGATGGTGACATTGACGATCGCATCCTCGATCCGGTTCACGAACACCGTGGCGCCGAAGGTGGTGCGCGCGCCGTCAAGGGACAGCCCCGCCTCGATACCCCGCAGCCTTTCCGGCTCCAGGGCGGCATTGGCCTCCGTCAGGTCATTTCCGACCCGGAAGGGCCGGTGAAGCTCGTTGAGGGTCGGCGGCCGGAAGCCGGAATAGGCGGCGGCGCGGACAGCCAGGCCGGCGTTGAGCTCGCGGCGGACGCCGAGCCGGGCGCTGAAGACGTCTCCGGAGCGATCAGGATAAGTCTCATCCAGCGTCGGCAGGCCCGTCGCCCGGTCCAGCTCGAGCCGACGCCCGGCCGCATTCTCCCAATGATCCAGCCGCAGGCCGCCGGCGACCAGCCACGGGCCTCCGGTCCACGACCCCTCGGCATAGGCTCCCATGACCGAGGTCTCGCCGCCCGCGAACCGGTCGCGGGTGAACTCGCCGGCCATGAAACGGAACCGCTCCTGCGTCTCCCCTTCGCTGAAGCGGGCGTCGGCGCCGGACTCCCATTCCAGCCGCCCGCCGCCGACTTCAAGGGCCGAACGGCGCAGGGCGAGGTTGCCGCCCCAGCCGACGGCGGGGGTGGCGTACTGGTGGTTGGCGGGCGTGGTCGCGCCGCGTCCGGGCGCAACGGCGACGGAACTGTTGGCGAAATCGCTCTCGCGCCGCCAGATCTGGGCGCGCCAGCCCAGGTGATCCCGACCCGGCGTCCGCGCAAGGGTGGCGCTGTAGCCATGACCACTGGCCGCCGAGCGCGCGCCGGCCAGACCCGAGCCGCGCTCCTCGTCATAGGCCGAAGCCCGGAGCGACAGGGCGGTGGCGTCGTCGATCCCGATGTCGGCGCGCAGGGCTGCGTTGCGGGCCTCGAGATCGAGCGACGTGTCAGCGGCCCCCGCTGAATCGCCCCGCACCGGGACATAGCCATCGGAGCGTTCATGAAGCGCCGATCCGGTCAGCGAAACGGGTCCCCCGGTCAGGGTCGTGGCGGCCGCGATCCGGCGGCCCCCATATTCGCCGACAGAAGCGTCCAGCACCCCACCCGGGCCGTCCCGTTCGCGCAGCGCGACCACCCCGGTCATGGCGCCCGCGCCATAGGGCCCGGCGCCTGCGCCCCGGACGATGTCGAGACCTTCCAGGCTCTCCGGCGCGATCTGGGACCAGATAACCCAACCGCCGAAGGGATCGTTCAACGGCTCGCCATCAAGGGTCACGAGTGTTCGCCCGGCCCCCGACGGCGCGATGGCGCGCAGGCTTATGCCCTGGGTGGTCGGATTGGCGCCAAGGCTGGAGGTTCGCCGGAACAGGGAGACGGCCGGCACGGTCGCCAG
>CALRJO020000028.1:0-37471 GCA_943367565.1 Brevundimonas vancanneytii | reverse complement strand
GATCTCCGCCTCCAGCCGGTCCAGCGTCGCCCGGCTGTCATAGGGCGGCAGCATCTGGCCGCGGGCGGCGAAGGCCGAGCCCTTTTCCAGATGCAGGTCCGCCGCGATCAGGGTCCGGTGGTTCACCACCCACAGCGCGCCCGAACAGCGCAGCACGCAGGGCTCGCCCTCGATCGAGACGCGCAGACCGCCGCTGGGGCAGCGAGCGGGGGACAGGGTCTGACGCAGGGCGGCGTTCATTGCGCGCCCGCGAGCTCGGGCGGCGCGTCGGCCATCACCTCGGCGATCAAATCGGCCTCGTCGAAGCCATAGGCGCTGGCGTCCAGGATCATCTCCGCCGCCTGACCGCCGCCGACCCGCTCGCGACCGATCTGCACCAGCACCGGCACGCAGAAGGGCGAGGGCCGCTCCAGCGGCACATGGCGGATCTGGCCCCTGATCCGTTCCAACAGTTGACCCAGTCGAGCCACGTCCAGCAGACCCGCGGCAGCGTCGGCGCGAGCGGTCTTCAGCAGCAGGTGATCGGGTTGGTGGCGGCGCAGCACGTCGTAGATCAGGTCGGTCGAGAAGGTCACCTGCCGGCCGGTCTTCTCGTTCCCCGGCTGGCGCTTCTCGATCAAGCCCGAGATCAGGGCGCAATTGCGGAAGGTGCGCTTCATCATGAAGCTCTCGGCCAGCCAGCTCTCAAGATCGTCGCCGAGCATGTCGGGCTCGAACAGGGCGTCAAGATCGAGCCGGTCCATCGGCTTGATCGACCAGATGGCGAGGGAATAGTCGGTGCAGACAAAGCCGAGCGGCCCGATCCCCAGCCGGTCCAGTCGCCGAGTCAGCAGCATGCACAGCGTCCCGTGGGCCAGCCCGCCCTCGAACGGATAGGCGACGAGGAAATGGCGCGAGCCGCGCGGGAAGGTCTCGACCAGCAGGGTCCCGGCGTCGGGGATCACCGACCGGTCCTCCTGCAGCTCCAGCCACTCCTGCACGTCCGGCGGCAGGACACGCCAGTGGTCCCGGTCCTGGATCAGGGCCCGCACCCGGTCGGCCAAAGAGGTCGACATGGGGAATTTGGAGCCGCCCCACGACGGGATCTTCGGATCCTTGTCCTGCGCATGGGTGACGAGGGCGTCCATGCCGTTGATGCCCTGGAAGGCCCAGACCTGGCCGGCGAAGACGAAGGTATCGCCGGGGGACATCTGCTCGAAATAGTTCTCCTCGGCCTCGCCGACCTTGCGCCCACCGATCAGCTGTTTCGAGGCCCCGCCCCGGCGCGAGGCGATGCGTACGTTCAGGGTCGCGGCGGCCACGATGGTGCCGACGTTCATCCGGTGGCGCTGGGCCGTCTGGGCGTTGCGGACCTTCCATTTGCCGTCCTGCGTCCGGACGATCCGCGCGAACCGCTCATAGGTGCGAAGCGCATAGCCACCCGTGGCCACCAGATCGACGACCTCCTCGAACTGCTCATACGTAAGCCCGCGATAGGGGCCGCAGCCGGTGATCTCGGCATACAGATCATCCATGGCGAAGGGCTCGGAACAGGCGCAGCCCATGACGTGCTGGGCCAGGGTGTCGAGCGTGCCCGTATGCACCGGCTCCCAGTCGAAGGCGTTCTCGGCCACGGCCTCGCGGGCGGCCTGGCATTCCAGCATCTCGAACCGGCTGGCGGGGACCATCAGGGCGCGGGAGGGCTCGTCGAGGCGGTGGTTGGCGCGGCCGATGCGCTGGACCAGACGGCTGGCCCCTTTGGGCGCGGCCAGCTGGATCACCAGATCGACGTCGCCCCAGTCGATGCCGAGGTCCAGGGTCGAGGTGCAGACCACGGCGCGCAGATCGCCCCGCGCCATCGCCGCCTCGACCTTGCGCCGCTGCTCGGCGGCGAGGGAGCCGTGGTGCAGGGCGATCGGCAGGTCGTCGTCATTGATCGCCCAAAGCGACTGGAAGACGAACTCGGCCTGCCAGCGGGTGTTGACGAAGATCAGGGTCATGCCCGAGCGTTTCAGCGCCTCATAGACCTCGGGGATGGCGTGCTGTCCGGTGTGCCCGGCCCACGGGACCTTGCCCTCGGAGACGAGGATGTCGACCACCGGCGGCGCGCCCGGGTCGCCCCGGACGATGGTGAGGGCAGCCCCGACCCCTCCACCATGCTTCGCATGGTCCCCCTCCCCATCGCTTCGCGACAGGGAGGAGACGCCCGACGCATCCGTCTCCTCCCCATGCAATGGGGAGGGGGACCGCGAAGCGGTGGAGGGGTCGACCGCGCGGACCCCGCCCGGCCTCAGCCACTCCGCGATCATCTCCGGATCATCGACCGTCGCCGACAGCGCCACCCGCCGCATCCCGGGCGCGAACTGCTGCAACCGCCCCAGTCCCAGCGACAGGAGATCCCCCCGCTTGCCGCTCCAGATCGCATGCACCTCGTCCAGCACGACGCATTTGAGATCGGCGAAATAGGCCCGCGCCCCGTCCCAGGCGCAGAACAGGGCCAGCTGTTCGGGGGTGGTCAGCAGAATGTCCGGCGGAAACTCCCGCTGCCGCGCCTTCTTCGACTGTTTGGTGTCGCCGGTGCGGCTCTCGACATGGATGTTCAGCCCGATCTCGCGGATCGGCGTCATCAGATTGCGCTCGACGTCGGTCGTCAGGGCCTTGAGTGGCGACAGATAGAGGGTGTGCACCCCCGACCCCGGCCCGAACTCCGGCCGCGGCCCGCGCTCGGCCAACTCGACCAGCGACGGCAGGAACCCCGCCAGCGTCTTGCCGCCCCCGGTCGGGGCCACCAGCAGGGCGTGCGACCCGGCCTCGGCCGCCGCGATCATCTCCAGCTGATGCCGTCGCGGCGACCAGCCGCGCGACGCGAACCAGTCGGCGAACAGGGGCGAAAGCGTTGCGGGGGCGGGCGGCGGCGTCACATCGCGCCTATAGCATGTTCCCGTTCCGTTTCACGCGCCGAACCGCTATCTAGCAGGCGTGTCCACCGACTCCCTCACCTCCGCCACCGCTCTCACCGGCGCCGAGCCTTGGCTGGCCCTGCCGCCGGCGCTCGCCATTCCGCCGGGCGCGGGGGCGATCTGCGACGCCGAGGGCCCTCGCCGGATCGGACGCGGCGCCGCCGAGGGCGCCTTCACCACCGCCCCGGTCATGGTCGCCCACGCCAGCCTGACCGCCCGCCGCCTCGGCATCGCCCCGCCATCGCGCTCGGCCGATCTGCTGGACGTGCTGGAGCTGTTCGCCTTCGTCCGCCCGGCCCGCTTCTGCGCCCCCTCGCCCAGCGGTCTGGCTCTCGCCATGGGGATGAGCGAACCCAAGGGGGCCGAGGCCCAGGCCCGGGCCCTGATGGACGCCGCCGCCGGCCTGTTGAAGGAGCTGGCCGACCCGGCCTATCCGGACCGGGAGGCCGCCTTCACCCTCGCCGAGACCCTCGGCCGCGCCGGCTGGTCATGGGCGTGGCGGGTCACAGGGGCCCTGCAACACCAGTCCGTGCGCGACCGCAACCATCGCGGCAGCGGCCTCGACGCCTGGTCCCGCCTGCCGGAATGGGAGGACGAGGCGCCGCGCGGCGAGGCCGGCTCGGCGCCGGTCGATTCCGAATCCGCCCGCATCCGGCTGGAGAAACTGCTTCAGGCCTCGGGCCTCGACGAGACCCGCCCGACCCAGTCCGACTACGCCGCCGAGGCCGCCTACGCCTTCTCGCCGCGCAATGAGGAGGGCCGCCCGCGCTTTCTGCTAGCCGAGGCCGGGACCGGCACGGGCAAGACCCTCGGTTATCTCGCCCCCGCCAGCCTGTGGGCCGAGCGCAATCAGGGGGCGGCCTGGGTCTCGACCTATACCCGCGCCCTGCAACGCCAGATCGACCGCGAGAGCGCGGCCCTGTGGCCCGACCCCGTCGAGCGCAAGAAGAAGACCGTGGTTCGCAAGGGGCGCGAAAACTATCTCTGCCTGCTGAACCTGCAGGACATGGTGCAGGCGGCGCAGCTGGGGAACGGCGACCTGATCGGCATGGCCCTGGTCAGCCGCTGGGCCATGCATACGCGCGACGGCGACATGACCGGCGGCGACTATCCCGGCTGGCTGCCCGGCCTGTTCGCCACGGGGCCGAGCCATCAGGCCAGCGCGGCCAATCTGGTCGACCGGCGCGGCGAATGCGTCCACGCCGCCTGTCCCCACTACCGCACCTGTTTCGTCGAAAAGACCATCCGCGCCAGCCGCCGGGCCGATCTGGTGGTGGCCAACCACGCCCTGGTCATGACCCAGGCCGCCTTCGACGGCGCCCGGTCGGCGCGCGGGCTCAAACAGGACGGCGAGACGGCGGCGCTGAAGCGGATCGTCTTCGACGAGGGCCACCATCTGTTCGACGCGGCCGACAGCGCCTTTTCCGCCTGTCTGTCCGGGCAGGAGGCGGCCGAGCTGCGCCGCTGGCTGCGCGGGCCGGAAGGCCGTGGGCGGCGCGGGCGCGGGCTGGAGCAAAGGCTCGGCGACCTGTGCGCCGACAACGAGGCGGCCACGAAGGCGCTGCAGGACGCCGTGCGGGCGGCGGCGCAGCTGCCGGGCGAAGGCGTGTCGGGCCGCATCGCCCCGGCCTCGGGCGAGGTCAATCCGGTCGGGCCGATCGAACGGTTCCTGCTGGCGGCGCTGGAGCAGTTGCAGGCCCGCACGTCGGAGAATGCCTCGGGCAGCGGCGCCGAGTTCGGTATGGAATGTTCGCTGCGCCCCGTCACCGAACCGGTGCTGGAGGCCGCGCGCGAGGCGGCCCAGGCGCTCGCCGCCGTCGAGGCGCCGCTGCTGGCCCTGTCCCGCCATCTGGAAGACATTCTCGACGACGAAGCGGCGGACCTCGACGGCGCGTCCCGCGCCCGCATCGAGGGGGCCCTGCGCGGCCTCGACCGCCGCGCCCGCATGACCCTGCCCGGCTGGCGCTCCATGCTGGCGGCGCTGGAGGTGTCGTCCGATGAACCGGACCCCGACTTCCTCGACTGGCTTTCAGCGGAAGCGGCATTCGGCCGCATCATGGACGTGGCCCTTCGCCGCCACTGGATCGATCCGACCGTGCCGCTGGAGGCCGCGGTGATCATGCCCGCCCACGGCGTGCTGGTGACCAGCGCCACCCTGTCCGATCCGAACGCGGACGATCCCTTCGACATGGCGCGGCTGCGCACCGGCTCGGCGCGGCTGATCGAACCGGCGCGGACGCTGAAGGTCGAGAGCCCGTTCGACTATGCGGCCAACGCCCGGGTCATCGTCGTCAACGATCTGGTCAAGAACGACCCGCGCCAGACGGCGGCGGCGATGCGCGAGCTGTTTCTGGCGGCGGGCGGCGGCGGGCTGGGGCTGTTCACCGCCATCCGGCGGCTGAAGGCGGTCTATGAGCGGCTGGGGCCGGATCTGGCGAAGGCGGGCATCCCGCTCTACGCCCAGCACGTCGATCCACTCGAGGTCGGGGCGCTGGTCGATGTGTTCCGGGCCGAGCAGGACTCCTGCCTGCTCGGCACCGACGCGGTCAGGGACGGGGTCGATGTGCCGGGCCGGAGCTTGCGCATCCTCGCCTTCGACCGGGTGCCGTGGCCGCGGCCCGACCTGCTGCACAAGGCGCGGCGCGCCCGCTTCGGCGGCGAGGGCGCGGGCGGGCGCAATTTCGACGACGCCCTGGCGCGGGCCAAGATGGCCCAGGCGTTCGGTCGTTTGATCCGCCGCGCCGACGACAAGGGCGTCTTCGTCATGCTCGACGCCGCGGCCCCGACCCGGCTGTTCGCCAGCCTGCCGCCCGGGACCGAGGTCCTGCGCATGGGACTGGCCGAGGCCGTCGAACAGGTTGGCGCATTTCTCAAGCCGGACTAGACGGAGCCCATGACCGACAGCACCCGGACCCCGATCCGCCATTCCCGCCGCGGCCTCTTCACCCCCTTCATCATCGTCGGCCTGCTGCTGGTCGCCTGGACCGGCTGGTGGTTTTACCTGACCAGCCAGATCGAGACCCGGCTCGAAGACCGGGCGGAGGCCCTGCGGCAGGGCGGCTGGACCATCTCCCATGCCGCCGTGACCACGACGGGCTGGCCCTTCCGGGCGCGGGTGTCGATCCCCCACGCCGACATCCTGGCGCCGTCGGGCCACGGGGTCGCGGCCTCCGAGCTGGTGGCCGAGGCCAATGCCTGGAATCCGGACCGCTGGGTGGTTGTCGCCCCTGACGGCCTGACGCTGACCCGCGCCGGCAAGGGCAAGGTCGGCATCGGCGGAGACGGCCTGCGCCTGAGCGTCAGCCAACTGAACGCGCGGTTCCCCGATCTGAGGGCCGAGATGATCCGGCCCACCTTCACCACCCATGCCGACGCCGAACCCTTCCCCATCGCCTCCGCCGAACGCATCCAGCTGGAGACCCGGCCGCATCTGACCGACGGCCAGCCGTCCACTGACGAAATGGATGTGTTGTTCGTCCTGACCGAGGCCCGCGGCCGTCCGGGCGGGCCGGTCGAGGGCGCCACGCGTCAGGGCCGGCTCAGCGCCCATATCGAAGGCACCATCGGCGAGGCCAGCCATCTGCAGGGCATGAACTCCGCCGGAGTCTTCGCCGCCTGGACCGCCGCGGGCGGACGGTTCACCGCCGTCCGAGGCCGGCTGAAGGCCGGCGACAGCACCGCCGTCATCTCCAGCGACGCCCTCTCGGCCGGAACCGACGGACGGCTGCAGGGGTCGCTGGCCCTGACCGCCGAACGGCCCATGGCCGCCATCGCGGGCCTGGCCGGCTCCCGCTCCGGCGCGGTCAATCGCGTGGGGGCCGCTGGTGCGGCGGCGGCCACGGCGGCGTCGGGTGAGCGCCCGGTCGATCTGGCAGTGCAGTTCCGCGACGGCCGCACCTGGCTGGGGCCCTTCGCCCTGGCGCCGGCGCCCCGGCTGTTCTGATGCTTGTCGAGCCGGAAGCCGACGCCGAACGACTGGCGCTGGACCGGGCGGTGGCCGAGGCCGTCGACCTGAGGATCGCCGCCGGTCCGCGTCCCACGCCGGACGCCGACGCCCTTGCGCTCCGCGAACTCCTGATCGGCGTGTCGCCCGCCGGGACCGCCACGGTCCGCGCCCTGCTGGGACGGATAGACGCGGCGACGGGCGCGCCGCTGGTCGTCTGGGGTTCCGCGAGCCAGACCCTCGCGGCCGACCGCTTCGGCCTGACGGCACGCACGGTCGCCGAGCCTGAGCAGGCGCTCGCCGCCGTGCGCGACGGCGCGCGCGCCCTGATGGACCTGACGCCCGGCAAGCCCTGGTGGGGTCGGTTGCTGGCCGAGCCGGCGCTGCGCGTGGTCGCCGCCCTGCCCGACGACCGCAACGGCCTGCCTCGCGCCCTTGTGGTGCAACAGGCCCGGCCCGGCCCCACCGGCGACGACCGCACCTTCTGGGTCACCGATAGCACCGCTCCTGACGCCCGTATCATCGAGGCGCTGGGCGCCGCCGGCCTGGCCGCCAGTCCGCTGATCGCGGCGGGCGGGTTGAAGCTGTTCATGCTCGCGGGCTATGTGCAGGCCGAGGACGGGCGGCTTCCATCCGCGCCCGGCAGCCTGTCCGGCGTCATCGGCGCCGCCCCCCTGTTCTGACTTTCGAGGACCGCCCCATGACCGACGCGCCGCAAGCCGTCCCGAATCCCAAACCCGGCATCCTCGACATCGCCCCCTATGTGGGCGGCAAGTCGCGCATCGAGGGCGTGGCCGAGCCGATGAAGCTGTCGTCCAACGAGAACGCCCTGGGCGCCGGCGAAAAGGCGCGCGAGGCCTATGCCGCCGCCGTGGACCAGATCCACATGTATCCCGACGGTCGGGCGACGAAGCTGCGGGACGCCGTGGCGAGCCATCACGGGCTGGAGCCCGAACGGCTGATCTTCGGCAATGGCTCGGACGAGGTCTTCGCCCTGCTGAACCAGACCTATCTGACGCCGGGCGACAATATCGTCACCGGCCAGTATGGCTTTCTCGCCTACCGCATCTCCGCCAAGGCCAACCAGGCCGAAGTCAAGCTCGCGCCCGAACCGGGTTTCAAGGCCGAAGTCGACGCCATCCTGGGCCAGGTCGATGAGCGCACGAAGCTGGTCTACATCTCCAGCCCCTCGAACCCGACCGGCAGCTACAACACCGCCGAGGAGACGCGACGCCTGCACGAGGCCCTGCCGGCGAATGTCCTGCTGGTCATCGACGAAGCCTATGCCGAATTCGTCGCCGAACCCGACTGGGAGACCAGCTTCCCGCTCGCCCGTGACAACGCCAACATCGTCGTCACCCGAACCTTCTCCAAGATCCATGGCCTCGGCGGACTGCGCATCGGGTTCGGCTATGCGCCGCTGAAGGTCGCGGAGGCCGTCGATCGCATCCGCCTGCCGTTCAATGTCTCCGTGCCGGGGCTCGAGGCCGCGGTCGCCGCGCTCGGGGACGAGGCGCACCAGAAGGCTTCGCGTGATCTGGTCCACGCCTGGCGACCGCGCCTGACCCAGGCCATCAGGGGCTTCGGCTTCGACGTCTTCCCCTCGGCCGGGAATTTCGTCCTGGTCCGCTTCCCCGACGAGAAGCGCAACGCCGCGGCGGCCAATGACTATCTGAACTCGAAAGGCGTTATCGTCCGCCCGGTCGGCGGCTACGGCCTGCCCGACTGCCTGCGCATCACCGTCGGGACCGAGGATCAGAACCGGGCGGTGATCGACGCGCTGAGCGAGTTCGCCGCGGCCGGGTGATCGTCTATCCTCCGTGGATTGCTGAACAAATTGCTCGTCACAGACGCGCAAACAGTCTCCTTTTTCACTCCGGAGTTGTTGCCGACAAGACACGCACACGGTCTTGCCTTGCCAAGCTTGCGTGTTTACATGGCGGCTTGAAACTTTCCGAGGGGACACATTCATGAAGAAGATCATCGCCGCCACCGCCGCCGGCCTGCTGCTGGTCGCCGGCCAGGCCGCCGCCACGACCCAAGCCTCCGCCCGCGTGGGTGACCGCGTCGGAGCCCGGAGCGCCGAGTCGAGCGAGCTCGCCAGCATCCCCCTCCCGCTGATCGCCATTATCGCCATCGCCGGCGCCGTCGTGTTCTACAACGAAGTGATCGACGACAGCGAAAGCGACTGAGATCCCGGCATCTCCATGTGAAGGGCCCCCTGCATCCGCGGGGGGCCTTTTTCGTTGCGCGCGGAACGACCCGCGATTCCTGCTAGCCGCGCCTGAACAGCCGGCTTCCCGCCCATCCCGCGAACGCCGCCAGCAGCACGCTTAGCAGCCCATAGCTCCAGGGCCGACGATGGGCGAACTCGTAGAGATCGCGCTCAAGGCCGACCTTTTCGACGGTCAGGGTCAGATTCGAGACCGAGACCGGTTCCCCGTCCTGGAACAGCCAGACCTCGGCGAAATACTGGCCGGTCGGGGCGATGGCCGGGAGTTCAAGCTCGGCTCGGAACAGGCCCGCGTCCACGAACTCCACGCCGTCCGGGTCGGTGTTGTAGAGCGCCGCGGCCTCCCGCAGCCGGATCACGGCGCGGCGGTAGTCCAGATAGTCCTCGCCCAGCCGGCTGACGACGACGTCGCGCACGCCGTAGCGGGTGACGGTTCGGCTCTCCTGCGGCGCATTGATCCTCAGGTGATCCACGCCGACGCCGAGCCGGCGCAACTGGCCGAAGTCGGCGATGTCGGACAGGGGCCGCGTCGAGGCGGTCATGTAGAAGCCCGGCGCGCCTTCGAACAGAACCGGCCGGCTGTTGAGCCAGAAGCCCATGTTGCGGGTCTTCTTGACCAGGCGCACCGGCCCGTCCGGGCCGCGCACGACCACGACCACATCGGCCGGCCGGTCGGTCGGATTGAAGACCGCGCCATAGAGGACGATCGAGGCGCCGCTGAAACTGGAATCGACCATCACCCGGGCGTCGGTCATGGCGGCCGCGACACGGACCTGGCCGACCGTGCCGACCGAGCGTTCCGGCGCGGGCGCGACGACGGCCGGCGGAGGCGGGGGAAGGGCCGCGATCATTCCGGCACCCCGGGTGCGAAGGCGAAGAGGTCAGACGGTCGCACGAACAGCTCCAGCCCCATCTGGATGCCGACGAGCAGGACGATCAGCCCGAGCAGGGCACGCAGGACATCCGGCCGGAACCGGCCCGAAAGCCGCGCGCCGTACTGGGCGCCGACGACGCCGCCCACGATCAGCAGGGTGGACAGGACGATGTCGACGGTCTGGTTGCGGCCGGCCTGAAGAATGGTGGTCATGGCGGTGACGATGATGATCTGGAAAAGGCTGGTGCCCACGACCACCCCCGCCTTCATCCGCAGCACATAGAGCATGGCCGGCACCAGGATGAAGCCGCCGCCGACGCCCATGATGGCCGACAGAACACCCGCGAAGCCGCCAAGGACGAACGGCGGGATGGCGCTGATGTAGAGGCCGGAACGGGGAAAACGCATCTTCAGCGGCAGGCCGTACAGCCACAACGGCCGACGGCGTTCCTTGTGCGGCGCGACCTCGCCGCGCACACGCCTCAGGATCTGGCCGAGGCTCTCGTAGAGCATCAGGGTGCCGATGGCCCCGAGAAACAGCAGATAGGAGACCGCCACCGCCATGTCGGCCTGACCGAGCAGGCGCAGATAGCGGAACAGCTCCACGCCCAGCAGCGCGCCGACAACCCCGCCCAGCGCCATGACCCCGCCGATGCGATAGTCGACCGCCTTCTGGCTGGTGTAGCTGATCACGCCCGAGGTCGAGGAGGCGACGACGTGGCTGGCCTGGCTGGCCACGGCCACCGCCGGCGGGATGCCCATGAAGATCAGGATCGGGGCCATCAGGAAGCCGCCGCCGACGCCGAACAGCCCGGACACGAATCCGACCGTCGCGCCCAGCAGAACCAGGAGCGGCCAGTTCACCGAAACCTCGGCGATCGGCAGATAGATATCCAAAGGACGCGCCTTCGGCTGGAACTGAGGCTAGGCGCCGGTAAGGCGACGACGGAAGTGTTGGTGTCCTAGACCCACCGGACAGCCCCCGCCACCCGATGCGCCAGAAAAGCTCGACCCTCCCGTCTCAGGCGAGTGGTTCGACCTCGAAACTGTCGGCCTCCGCCCTGGCCTTGCTGCGGGCGGCGGCCGGCATCGTGTCACGCAGACGCTCGACCGCGGACTGGGCGTCGCCATCGCCGGCGCGGGCCGCGATCAGATACCATTTGTAGGCCTCGGCGGTGTCAGGCTGGATACCGACGTCCCCGGTCTCATAGAGTTTGGCGACATTGAACTGGCTATCGACAAGCCCGGCCTCCGCCGCCCGCTTCAGCCAGGCGAGGGCCTCCCCGCGGTTCTGGTCGCCGCCGACGCCGTCGAACAGATACATGCCATAGGCGTGCATGCCGCGGGCGTCGCCGCCGTCCGCCGCGCGACGCGCCCAGAGCCGGGCCTCCGAAAGATTGGCGGTCAGTCCCTGGCCGCCGTCCTGATAGACGCCGGCCAGATGCAGCTGGGCCGGCGTATAGCCGGTCGCCGCGGCCTGTTTCAGCGTCTCGATGCCGGCGGCGTCACCCGCGTCGAGCAGGACGGTCGCCTGCTGATACAGGTCCTCGCCCCGCGCCAGATCGGCCGGCGTCGGCGCGGCCGGAACCACGGCCAGGGCCGCGATCGGCTCGGCGGTCCGGCCGCCCGGCAGGCCGGGAATATTCAGACCGGAACCCGTCAACTGTCCGGTCGCGAAGGCGCCGCCGGTGGTGAGCAGGACCGCTATGGCCGACGCGCCCAGCGCCTTGCGAACCGTGCCGCCGTCCTTGGAGGCCTGTTTGTCCAGCCGCTCCTGCAGTCGGGACTTGCCGCCACGCTTGAGGCCGAAGCCCGAACGGGCGGGCGCTTCCGCGACCGGCGCCGCCATGGCGGCGCGGGCCGCATCGATGGTCTGGCGGGTGGAGGAGGCGCGACCCTGGGCCGCCGCCGCGCGCAGGGCGCGCGGATCGACGAAATCCGTCTCGCCCTCGAAATCCTCGTGGCCGTCGTCGAGGCCGCCGCCGCCCTGATTCCCCGGCGCGGTGGCCTGCAGCGCGTCCGAAACGTCGGCGCCGCCGAAGCTCTGGCCGAAGGCTGTCGGCGGCGTGGGCGCCTGGACCGGGGCCGCCTGGGCAGCCGCGTTGAACGGGGGCGGCGTGAAGGCGGGAATCTGGGGCGGAGGACCGACTTCGTCGGCGAGCGACGTCCCGCCGGGGCGGCTGCCGAACGGGGTCGGCGCGACCGGTGGCGCGACCTCGGGCGCCTCATCCACGCGCGGTCCGCGCAGGACGGCGTCGAAGATGGAGTCGGCGCTCAGGACGTCACCGGCCGAAGGCTCCTGAAGGGGCGCGGGCGTCGGCTCGGGCGGCGCCAGGTCCGCGGACCACGCCTGCTGTTCGGCGTAGATCGGATCGTCAAACACCGCGTCCGAGAAGGGCGCGCCCGGGAAGGCGTTGTCGGGGAAGGCCGCGGCCCGCCAGTCGGACTCCGGTGCGGCGACGGGCGCGGCGCCGGACGGTTCGGCGCGGCGTTCGATATTGTCGCGCGCCTCGGCGATCAGGGCCGCCGTGCGCTCCTCAGACATCCGCATCCGCTCGGCCAGCTCGCCGGAGGCGCGGTCATAGCCCTGTTCGATACGGGCGGAACTGTCGGCGAGGCGGCGGCCGATGTCGTCCAGCGCCTGCTGCGAGCGCCGCTCGGACTGGGCGATGCGCTCGCTCAGCCGGTCGGAAATGCGGGTGATCTCACCGCCCAGCTTCTCCAGCGCCAGGGCATGACGGTCGTCCGTCGCGATCAGCCGCTGCTCGATGCCCTGGGCGAGCCGGCCCATGTCGGTCTCGACCTTCCGGCTCAGCTGTTCGAAGCGGACCGGGGTGTCGGTCTCGATCGACTGGACCCGGCCGTTCAGGTTCTGGGCGATGCGCAGGACCTCCCGACCCATGGTCTCGACGGCCTTGGCGGAGCGCTCCTCGGACGTCTTGACCTGATCGCCGATGGCCAGCACCGCGCGCTCGATGCGGTCCATCCGGCCTTCGGTCTCGGCGGTGTCGAGCCGCCGCATCATCTCGGCGCGGTTGCCTTCGACCTGACGGCTCAGGGTCTCGGCCAGCTTTTCGAAGCGGGCGGCTTCCCGGCTGCTCTCCGGCTCGACGCGCGATTCGGCGGCGCGCAGGCGCTGATCCAGCCCGGCGAACGAGGTCTGCAGATTGCGCAGGGCTTCGGCCGTGCGGCCCTGCGCCTCGTCCAGCCTCTGGCCGACCTGGGCCAGCAGATCCGACCCCACGCCGGGACCGGCGACCTTCTCGACGGAGTCCATCCGCTGGCGCAGCTCGTTCACGCTCGAACGCTGGCGTTCCTCGATGTCGTAGAGACGGCCGGCCAGGGCGCCCATGGTGGTCTCGACCTTGCCGAAGGTCTCGGTCGTCTGGGGGCCGATCTCCTGTTCGAAGCGGCGCAGGCGTTTGTGCCCCTCGCGCAGTTCCTCGGCGATGTCGTCGATACGGCGACCGTAGGTCTTGCCGGTCTGATCCTGGTTCTCCAGCCGACGCACCAGGCCCGAGACGGCCTGGTCGACACCCTGGATGGCGATGGTCGAGCGGCGCTCGGCGGCCTCAAGCCGGGCGGCGATGGCGTCGATCGAGGCGCCCAGACGCTGGATCTGGTCGTCGCCGGCGCCATAGGCGTCGTCGACCCGGCGGCTGCGTCCGCGGCGTTCAATGCTCTCGGCGGCATGGGGGCGGCGGGACAGGGGCGTGAAGCCGCCCTCATCGTCATCGCCGTCTTCCATGATGATGGTGTTCAGCCACTCGCCGAGCGTCATGCCCGAGCGACGGGCGAGGTCCTTGGCGATCTCGCGCGCCCTGGGCTCTATGCCCTTCACGCTCCAAGGCGCCGCGGCTGCGCTCACTGATTCGTCTCCCGACCTACCTGCCGAACGCTAGACGCCAAGATGATGGGTGTAAACGCGTGGTTAACCCCAAGATGTAGCGGTATCCCCAGCTTCCTGTGGAAAGCGTCCTGACCCGATGAATATTTCGGGCCAACGTGGTTAACGACCGGTGAAGATTAACCTCCCGGCAAGGATTTCGCTCTTGCGCCACGACGCCTGACGGGCCACCTCGCGCGGATGAGCCTGCCCATGACCCTGACCCTGCTGGCCGCGGCCCTGGCCCTGACGGTCTTCGCCGGCTGGCGGGGCGCGCGCCCATGGGATCCAAGGCGCGGCGTGCGCATGATCCCGTGGCGCTTCATCATGCTGCTGTCCAGCGCCATGATCCTCATTCTGGCGATCCACCTCGGCGCCCTGATGGGCGTGCCGCAGCGGACTTACTAGCGGAACCCGGCCGGCCCCCGCCCATTCCTGATCCACCCCCCGAGATCAGGAGACACGCCATGGGCGACAAGATTCTCACCGCCGCCGAGGCCGAGAAAGAGTTCTGGGATCATCTCAAGACCTCCAACACCGGCATGCTGGGTCTCGACCAGCCCGGCTATCACAGCCAGCCTATGACCGCCTTCCGCGAGGAGGAGACCGGCACGATCTGGTTCTTCACCCGCGACGACACCGATCTGGCCAAGGACGCGGCCATTCCCGACCAGTCGGCCATGTTCACCTACGCCTCGAAGGACCAGGAAGTCTGGGCCTGCATCCACGGCACCCTGTCGGTCAGCCCCCGGGACCCGGCCCGGATCGACAAATACTGGAACCCGGTTCTCGCCGCCTGGTATCCGGAGGGCAAGGACGACCCGCACCTGACCCTGCTGCGCTTCGACGCCGACGACGGCCGGATCTGGGTCTCGAAGAAGGGACCAGTGCGGTTCATGTTCGAGGTGGCCAAGGCCAATCTGACGAAGACGCTCCCGGACGCCGGCGGGGTAGCGGACGTCAATCTGAACTAGCCGGCGAAGCACCAGGCCAGGACCGCCTTCTGGGCGTGGATGCGGTTTTCGGCTTCGTCCCAGACGAGCGAGCGAGGGCCGTCGATGACAGCGTCGGTCACCTCCTCGCCGCGGTGGGCGGGCAGGCAGTGGAGGAAGACGGCGTCCGGGTTGGCCTGGCCCATCAGGGCGTCGTCGACGCCATAGCCTTCGAAGGCTTCCAGCCGTTGTTCGTAGTCGCCGTCGCCCATCGACACCCAGGTGTCGGTGACCACGACGTCGGCGCCGGCCGCGGCCTCGCGCGGGTCGCTGGTCAGGGTGACGTGGTTGCCGCCGCGGGCCAGGTCGTGCAGGTCGGGATGATAGTCGGCCGGGCAGGCGACGTTCAGGTGAAAGCCCAGTTTCGGCGCGGCGTGCATGAAGCTGTGGCAGACGTTGTTGCCGTCCCCGACCCAGGCGATGGTCTTGCCGGCCACCGGCCCACGATGCTCCTCGATGGTCATCAGATCGGCCAGGATCTGGCACGGGTGCGAGCGGTCGGTCAGGCCGTTGATCACCGGCACGGTAGCGACGCGGGCGAACCGTTCGACGTCCTCGTGGCTGTTGGCGCGGATCATCACGGCGTCGACCATGCGCGACAGGACGCGGGCCGTGTCCTCGACCGGCTCGCCGCGACCCAATTGCATGTCGCCGGCGTTGGCGATGATCGAGGCCCCGCCCAGTTGGCGGATGGCGGCGTCGAAGCTGAAGCGGGTGCGGGTCGAGTTCTTCTCGAAGATCATGGCGAGGACGCGGTCTTTCGCCGGGGCGTCGGCGTCGGCGCGGCCTTTCGGCCAGTCCTTGCGCGCGGCCTTGCGGGCGTGGGCGTCGTCGAGGATGGCGCGCAGGTCTTCGGCTTCGAGCCGGTGGATGTCGAGGAAGTGGCGGACCATCAGGCCGCAGCCAGCTTTGCGCGGGCGCCCTCGCAGGTCCGCTCGAAGCGTTCGATCGCCTCGCGCGCCTCTTCCAGGGTCAGGTTCAGGGGCGGCAGGATGCGGACGCAGTTGTCGCCGCCCCCGGCGACCAGAAGCTGGTTCTCGTCGCGGGCCCAGCCCATGAATTCGCGGTTGTTGGGGACCAGCTTCACGCCCAGCAACAGGCCCTTGCCGCGCACGTCCACGATCACGTCGGGGAAGCGCTGGGCGAGACCGTGCAGCTGCTGTTTCAGATAGCCGGCGATCTCGTTGACATGGGCCAGGGTCTCGGGCCTGGAGATCTCGCCGAAGGCCGCGCCGCCCACGGCCATGGCCAGCGGATTGCCGCCGAAGGTCGAGCCGTGCACCCCGACGACCATCCCCTTGGCCGCATCGGTGGTGGCCAGGCAGGCGCCGACGGGGAAGCCGCCGCCCAGGGCCTTGGCGATGGCCATGATGTCGGGGGCCATGCCGCCCCACTCATGGGCCCACAGCTTGCCGGTCCGGCCCATGCCGCACTGGACCTCGTCGAAGATGATCAGCACGCCGGTCTCGTCGGCCATCTGACGCATCCAGCGCAGGTCCTCGTCGGGCGTGGCGCGGCAGCCGCCCTCGCCCTGCACCGGCTCGAGAATGACGGCGCAGGTCGTCGGGTTGCGGAAGGCGGCCTCGAGCGCGGCCTTGTCGCCCCAGACCAGCTGGTGGAAGCCTTCCATCTTCGGGCCGAAGCCCTCGGTGTAGCTGGGGTTGGCCGCCGCGTTGATGGCCCCGTAGGTGCGGCCGTGGAAAGAACCGTCGAAGCCGTAAATGTCGATGCGTTCGGGCTGGCCATTGGCGACATGGTGGCGGCGCGCGGTCTTGATCGCGCATTCGACCGCCTCGGTGCCCGAGTTGGTGAAGAAGACCACATCGGCGAACGACTTCTCGCACAGGGCGTCGGCGAGGGCTTCCTGGCCGGGGATCTTGAAGATGTTGGAGACGTGCCAGAGCTTTTCGGCCTGGTCCTTGACCGCCTGGACGAGGATCGGATGGGCGTGGCCCAGGGCATTGGTCGAGATGCCCATGACGCAGTCGAGGTATTCGGTCCCGTCCTTGGCCCAGAGACGCGCGCCCTGACCCCGATCCACTTCCAGCGGCGCGCGGTTGTAGACACCCATCAGATGTTCAGTGGACACGGGACAAGCCTCCAAAAGCGAGACGGCCCCGCCGCTGGAAAGCGCCGGGACCGCGGGAATAAGGGTCAGGCCTTGTCGGCCGCAGGACGGTGTTAGTCAACACCGGCCAGTTGACGATCAAGCCGCTCCACCAGCGCCGCATAGACCTCTCCGGCCACGGCGACGGTCGCCGGATCGACCTGTTCCATCGTGTCATCCGCAGAGTGGATCAGCTGAAAGACCCGGGGCACGAAACCCTCGGCAAGGCCGTTGGCCGGGCCGCCGTTGAAGGCCAGCCACATCTGGTGGGCGCCGATCTGGTCCTGAAAGCCCAGCGACACGACCGGGGCGCCGGCCGCGGAGAAGGCGCGGTCGTCGGACGGCGGATAGACCGGATAGCCGACGCACTGCATCGCGCGTTCGGCGCAGAGCTCCTGCACGGCGCGGGTGACGAAGGCGGACTGGGCGCCGTTGTTCTGACCGTACATCATCGTGTCGCCATAGCCGGCGACATCGGAGTTCACGACGGCGGCGACGTTGATCAGGCCGTGAGCCTCGATCCATTTGCGCGCACCGATCAGGCCCAGCTCCTCCTGGTCCAGCAGGATGATGCGGATGCGGTGGTTCAGCGCCTTGCCGCGCAGGATCTTCGCCGCCTCGATCACCCCGACCACGGAGGCGGCGTTGTCGACCACGCCGTGCGACATCGACCCGTCGCGCAGTTTCACCGCGTCATAGTGGGCGGTCAGCAGGATTTCGCGCGGGCCGTCGCCGATGGTGACGACGACATTGCGGCCCTCCATCTCCCCGGTCTGACGGTTGCCGCCCACGAAGGTTTCGACCGTCGGCTCAAACCCGGCGGCGCGCAGTTGGGCCACGACGACGGCGGTCCGCGCCTCGTTGGAGGGCTGGACGAAGGCGGCGACCTGGGCGCGCAGGTCGAGGTCCTGGGCTACGACGGGCGAGGCGACGATGAGCAGGGCCGCGGCGGCGGCGAGCGAACGGAACAGCATGGAACCCCCTTGAGACGAAGGGGCATGGCTAGCGCGGCGCGGCGGCCGGCGCACCTTACAACTGCGTCAGGTCTTCAGCCGCCAGCCCGAGCGGAACACCGCCCAGCAGGCCCAGGCCATGACCACAGCCAGCAGGCCGCTCATGACCGCGCCGATCAGCAGACTGCCCTCGGCGTTGCCGATGAAGCCGGCCCGGAAGCCGTCGATCAGATAGAAGAAGGGATTGAAGTGGCTGATGGTGGCGAAGGGTTCGGGCAGGCGTTCCACGAGGTAGAAGGTGCCGCTGAGGAAGGTCATCGGCATGATGACGAAATTCTGCACCGCGGCGAGCTGGTCGAATTTCTGGGCCCAGAGACCGGCGAAGACGCCGAGCATGCCCATGATCAGACAGGCCGACAGGCCGAACCAGAGGATCAGGCCGAGGTTCGCCACTTCCAGCCGCGCGAACGGCAGGACGCAGATCGCGGTCACGATCCCGACCACCAGACCGCGCGTGGCGGCGCCGAGGGCGAAGCCGAGGGTCAACTCCAGCGGGCTGAGCGGCGGGGTCAGGAAGTCGGTGGCCGTGTTCATCACCTTGGCCTGGATCAGGCTGGAGGAGGCGTTGGCGAAGGCGTTGTTGAGCATGGCCATCATGATCAGGCCGGGGGCCACGAACTCGGGAAAGGGCGTGCCATGCAGCGGCGGCCGCGTCCCCTGCAGGGCGACCACGAACACCAGCATGTAGAGCAGGGTGGTGACCACGGGGCCGGCCACGGTCTGGGCCCCGACCTTCCAGAACCGGCGGACCTCACGCAGGTACAGGGTCCGCACCCCGATCCAGTTGACGCCGGGATAGCTGCGCGGCTGGGGCGGGTGGGTCGGGGCGAGGTCGGTCATGGGAGCCAGATGCGGGCGGGGGCGGTGGGATGCAAGTGGTTGGTGGTTGGTGGTTGGTGGTTGGGCCAGCGCCCGTGCGGCCGCGCGGGCTGCGCCGCCCTTCCGCTGCCGAAGACGCTGCAATCACCAACCACCAATCACCAATCACCCGGCGGCGCAGCCGCCGCCGTTAACCATCCCTACATCTGGTTCCTGTGGACGGACTGATTCGCACATCTTGCGTCTGTTAGGCCCTCGTTTACGATTAGTAGTAGGTCGAGGCCCCGGGAGGGCAGTCTGGACCCCATATATTGAATCCCGAGACCCGGAGGGTTGGCTATGACCGCAGGCTGGACAGAAGACCGCGTCGGCGCGCTGAAGAAGCTCTGGCTGGAAGGCCAGTCTGCCAGCCAGATCGCCAAACAGCTGGGCGGCGGCGTGACCCGCAACGCCGTCATCGGCAAGGTGCACCGCCTCGGCCTGTCGGGCCGGGCCGCTCCGTCTCAGCCGGCGCGCGCCACCTTCCGCCCCTCGCGTCCGCGTCCGGCCCAACCGACCCAGGCTCCGTCGGCTCCCCGCCGCATCGAGGCCGTGCAGCCGCGCGCCGCGACCGCGCCTTCGGTTCCGGCCCCCATGCCCGACCTGCCCGGCACGGCCACGGTGATGACCCTGGGCGCCCATATGTGCAAATGGCCGATCGGCGATCCGTCCTCGACGGAGTTCAGCTTCTGCGGCCGCCGCGCCTCGGAAGGCGTCTATTGCGTCGAGCACGCCCGCGTCGCCTACCAGCCCCAGGTCAAGCGCGGTGGCGCCACCGATCTGGCCCGCTCGCTGCGGCGCTACATCTAGGTAGAGGCGCTAACGCTCGCGACGCGGTCGCTCGCTGCTTGAGCGCCGACGTCGCGGCGGCGATGGCATCATCGCTCATTAACCAATTCGGCCATACGGCTGTCATGAACGGCTTCTAGAGAGCCGCCCTCCGCCTCGAGGCGCCACCCGCACGGGGCCTCGAGTACTGGGGCGGGGCTGCGCTTTTCCGGGTTGACGCAGCCCCTCACCCACTCAGTTCAGCACCCGCCGGTCCCCCGGCACATCCAGGCTGAAGGCCGGGATGGCCGCCTCGAACGTCCGCCCCGTGGCGTCGGTCATCGAATACCCTCCCACCATCGAGCCCGAGGCCGTGCCCAGCGGACAGCCCGAAGCGTAGGAATAACTCTCCCCCGGCAGGATCGTCGGCTGTTCTCCGATGACGCCGGGACCGCGCACCTCCTCGACATGGCCGCGCGCGTCGGTGATGACCCAGCGCCGGGCCATCAGCTGCACGGACACCCCGGTCAGATTGACGATCTCGACCTGATAGGCCCAGACCCAGCGGCCGCCGTCGGGATCGGACTGGCCCGCCAGATAGCTGGGCCGGACGCGGACCACGATCCCGTCGGTTTCGGCTTCATAGGCGCGCGTATCGTGCATCCGCCCAATGGTCGCGGAACGCGGCCCCGCGTCAAGCGCGGCCATGACCCTCGCGACAGGGGAGACGCGGCGAAAAATCGTGTAAGCGGGACGGATGCAGTCCTATGAGCACACGATTCCGGGCATTCTGCCCTGCCAGTCCATCGAGGCCCTGATCGCCGGCGGCGCGATCGCCTCGGACACCCCCTTCGACGCCGACCAGGTCCAGCCGGCCAGTCTGGACCTGCGGCTGTCGGACCAGGCGTGGCGGGTGCGGGCCTCCTTCCTGCCGGGCAAGCGCACGGTCGAGGACCGGATCGCCGACGTGGCCATGCATCGGATCGACCTGTCGGGCGGCGTCGTGCTGGAGCGCGGCTGCGTCTATATCGCCCGGCTGCAGGAGCGGCTGAACCTGCCGAAAGGGCTGATCGCGCGGGCCAATCCGAAGAGTTCGACCGGGCGGGTGGATGTGTTCGTGCGTCTGCTGACCGACCGCGGCGCATCCTTCGACGATGTCGCCGAGGGTTATGAGGGCGCGCTGTACCTGGAAATCTCGCCCCAGACCTTCCCCATACTGGTGCGGCCGGGCACGCGGCTGAACCAGCTGCGCCTCAAGGCCGGCGAGCCTCCGAAGCTGGAGACCCGCAGCGTCGGGGTCGACCTGCAGGGCGGCGAGGGCTCGGTGGTCGGCTTCCGCGGGCGGCGGCATGCGGGGGTGATAGACCTCGACAATATCGACGGCCATGACCCGCGCGACTTCTGGGAGCCGCTGACGTTGCGGCGCGGAGAGCTGCTGCTGGATCCGGGCGAGTTCTACATTCTGGCCTCGAGCGACGACGTCGAAATCCCCGTCGACCAGGCGGCCGAGATGACGCCGATAGATCCGTCGGTGGGCGAGTTCCGGGTCCATTACGCCGGCTTCTTCGACCCGGGCTTTGGAACCGACGAGGCGCATGGGGCGGGATCGAAGGGGGTGCTGGAGGTGCGGACGCACGACACGCCCTTCCTGCTGGAGCACGGCCAGATCGTGGCGCGGCTGGTCTATGAGCCGCTGACCGAACGGCCGACGAGGCTGTATGGCGAGGGCGGCAGCCATTACCAGCGGCAGGGGCTGAAGCTGTCGAAGCATTTCAAGCCCTGGTGAAGGAGTGGCGAGTGGCCAGTGGCTGGCCACCGCCTGCGGAGCCGCGAAAACTGTGCCGCCCTTCCGTCGCCAGTGAAGCTGCAATCACTCGCCACTGGCCACTAGCCACTCCTCCTCACTCCAGCCGGTCCGCCTTCCTGAGCGCCGGGAACCACCGCGCCCAGAGGCCGGTGGCGGTCAGGGCGCCGATGCCGCCGAAGACGGCCGCGCCGATCGGGCCGAGAAAGCGGACGGCGACGCCGGAATAGGCCTCGCCCAGTTCGTTCGAGGCGCCGATGAACAGCATGGAGACCGAGCTGACCCGGCCGCGCATGTGATCGGGGGTGGCCAGCTGGATCAGGGTCTGGCGAATGTTGACGCTGATCATGTCGGCGGCGCCGCCGAGGAACAGCACCAGGCCGGACAGCCAGACGCTGGTCGAGAGGCCGAAGGTCAGGGTGCATACCCCGAACACCGCCACGGCGGAGAACATCCACCGGCCTGCGTGCTTCACAATCGGGAAGCGGCTGAGATAGAGGGCGACCAGCAGGGCGCCGGCGCCGAACGACGCGCGCAACAGGCCGAAGCCGACCGCCCCGACGTGCAGGATGTCGCGGGCGAAGATCGGCGTCAGCAGGGCGACCCCGGCCAGCAGGACCACGATCAGGTCCAGCGAGATGGCGCCGAGGACGATCTTCGTATTCCAGACATAGGCCAGACCCTCCTTGACCTGATCGACGGTCGAGACCCGATGGGGCGACGGGGCCGGCCTGCCGCTGGTGCGGATCAGCAGCAGGCTGCCGATGCCGACGGCGAACATGGCGAGGGCGGAGGCGTAGGCCAGGGGGATGGAGAAGCCGACGATGACGCCGCCGAGAGCCGGGCCGGCGATGGCGCCGGTCTGGAAGGCGATCGACTGGGCGGCGATGGCCGGCGGCAGGGCGCGGCGGCCGACCACCATGGGCAGGAAGGCCTGGCTGGCCGGGGCGAGGAAGGCGCGGGCGGCCCCGAACACGGCGGCGACCGCGAGCAGGCCCCACAGCGGCGGGTTCCCGTGCAGGGCCATCAGCAGGAAGCCGACGGCGCAGCCGGCCTCGACGATGACCGAGAGGGTGACGGTGTTCTTGCGGTCGCGGCGGTCGGCCAGGGCGCCGGCGGGCAGGGTCAGGGCCAGCAGCGGCAGGAACTGGCACAGGCCGACGAGGCCCAGATACAGGCTGGCCTCGGCGATGGGATGGTCGCGGCGCGCGATCTCATAGACCTGCCACAACAGGGCCGAGGACTGGATCTGGATGCCCAGCACCGCCGCCACCCGGCCGACCCAGAGCAGGCGGAAGTCGCGGATGGCCCAGGGGCTGGTCGGACCTTCGGGCGGCGGCGGAGGCTGGACCGGTTCGGTCGTCTCGATGGTCTCGGTCACGTGCGCCGGTCGGCTTTCGGATAGGGGGTTCCGTCGCGGTGGAAATAGCCCTCGGGGCGGAAGACCATGTCGATGTCGGGATAATCGCCGGAATCGCCGTCCGGCGTGCGCGTGCCGACTTCCAGAAGGACGGCTTCCGCGTCGGAGCGGTTCTCGATCTTGTGGCCGTTGGGCACGCCCGCCTTGAAGCCCGCGCAGTCGCCGGCGCGCAGCACCGTCTCGCCGTCGTCCTCGACCAGCACGACCTCGCCCGACACGATCCAGACGAACTCGTCCTCGCCCTCGTGCCAGTGTCTCTGGCTGGACCAGGCTCCGGCGGGCAGGCGCAGCAGGTTGACCCCGAACTGGTCCAGCCCGACCGCGTCGCCCAACCGCCAGCGGCGGCGCGGCTTGCAGGGTTCGGCGAATTCCTCGGGATAGCCCGTGCCGTGCCCGGTGGGGGCGTTGTCGATGTCGATCTTCGGCATGGAAAGGCGCCCTTCTCGCGGTCGTCCGAACCTCGTAAAGCACAGCCTTATGAGCGTCGCATCAACTCCCGTTATCGATCCTGTCGAACTGACCCGCGACCTGATCCGCAGACCCTCCGTCACCCCCGCCGACGCCGGGGCGATGGATGTGCTGGAGCGGGTGCTGACCGGGCTGGGGTTTCACTGTCGGCGGATGCCGTTCGAGGGGATCGAGAACCTGTACGCGCGGCGCGGGACGGCGGGGCCGAACCTCTGTTTCGCGGGTCACACGGACGTGGTGCCGACCGGCTCGGCCGAGGCGTGGTCGTCCGGGCCGTTCGAGGCCGAGGTCAGGGACGGCGTCCTCTACGGCCGGGGCGCGGTGGATATGAAGGGCGGGATCGCGGCCTGGGCGGCGGCGGTTTCGCGGGTGCTGGCGGAGGGCGAGGTCCCCGGCAGCCTGTCCTTCCTGATCACCGGCGACGAGGAGGGCCCGGCCCTGCACGGCACCAAACGCGTGGTCGAGACCCTGATGGCCGAGGGCGAGGTGATCGACGCCTGCGTGGTCGGCGAGCCGTCGTCGCAGCAGGCGCTGGGCGACATGATCAAGATCGGGCGGCGCGGCTCGCTGAACACGTGGATCACGGTGCACGGGAAGCAGGGGCATGTGGCCTATCCGGACCGGGCGGCCAACCCGGCCCCGGTGATGGCGCGGCTGATGGCCCGGCTGGCGGACCACCGGCTGGACGAGGGGTATCAGGGCTTCCAGCCGTCGAACCTGGAGATCACCACGATCGACATCGGCAATCCGGCGACCAACATCATCCCGGCCGAGGCGAAGGCGCGGCTGAACATCCGCTTCAACCCGAACCATACGGGCGACGAACTGATCGCCTGGCTGAACGCCATGGCCGGCGAGGCGCAGGCGGCTTCGGGGCTGCGGATCGAGCTGGAGCATCTGTGTTCGGGCAACGCCTTCCTGACCGAGCCGGGACCTTTCATCACCGGTGTTCAGGACGCGGTCGAGGCGGCGACCGGGCGGCGGCCGGAGGCCTCGACGACGGGCGGGACGTCCGACGCGCGGTTCATTCGCGCGATGTGTCCGGTGCTGGAGCTGGGGCTGGTGGGGCAGACCATGCACCAGATCGACGAGCGGGCGTCGACAGCCGAGATCGAGGCGCTGGCCGAGGTATATGCGGCGGTGATCCGGACCTGGTTCGACCGGGTCTAGGAAAACAGGTCGAGGGCCAGCAGGGCGCCGCCGAACATCGCGCTGAAGGCCACGAGAAAATAGAACAGCTCGCGCAGCTTTCCGCCACGGCGTTCCAGGGTCATCGGTGGCAACTGGACGGGCAAACCCCTCATGGCCCTCTCCTGTACGACCGGAGAAGGATGCGCCGCGTTTGTTGCCGAGGCGTTGAGAAACGTGGTTGCCGCCTGGAGCCTGATCGGTTGAGGTGGAATCGCTTCGCGATTCCGCCGATGCCGTGAATCAGGCTCCAGGAAGATGCTGGACCGAAATCTGAGCCTCGATGGACTGTGTCCATCAAGACCGATTTCGGTCTAGTCCGCGGGGCGCTCCAGAAACCGGATGGCGCTCAGCACATGGGTACGGACGCCGAGCGGCAGGATCGCTTCATTGACGTCGAAGCCGGGCGAATGGTTCGGGGGCGAGGTCGCCGGGTCGACGCCGTCCCTGGAGCCGCCGAGATGGTAGAAGACGCCCGGCACCGCCTGGGACAGATAGCTGAAATCCTCGGCCACCGTGGTCGGCGGACTGCCGGCGTTGACGTTGCCCGCGCCCGCCGCCTCGGTCAGGACCGGGGCCAGCCAGGCCGACAGCTCCTCGTTGTTGAACACCAGGGCCGCGTTCTGGCGCACCGTGAACTCGGCCGTCGCGCCATAGGTTTCGGCGACATTGTCGATGGCGATCCGGGTGCGGGCGACCAGATCGTCGCGCTGGGCGATGTCGAAGGTGCGCAGGGTGCCGGACAGGACGGCCTGATCGGGGATGATATTGTAGCGGACGCCGGCGTCGAGGGTGGCGATGGTGAAGACCGTGGGCGTCGTCGTCGGGTCGATGGTCCGCGCCGTCAGGGTGTTGATCGTCTGGACGATCTGGGCCGCCGTGGCGATGACGTCGACGCCCTTCCACGGCCAGGCGCCGTGGGTCTGGCGGCCGTGCAGGGTGATGTCGATCCGGTCCGAGGCCGCCATGAAGCCGCGCGGGCGGTAGAAGACGGATCCGGGCCGCCCCGGCACGACGTGCAGGCCGAAGATGGCGTCGGGTCGCGGATCAGCCAGCGCGCCTTCCTGGATCATCAGGGCCGCGCCGCCCAGCGGCTCTCCGGGAGGAGCGCCCTCTTCCGCCGGCTGGAAGATGAAGACGATGGTTCCCGCGATGTCGGCCTTCATTCCCGCCAGCACGTCGGCGGCGCCCATCAGCATGGCGACATGGGCGTCATGGCCGCAGGCGTGGGCCACCGGCACCGTATTGCCCATGTATGTGCCGGTCGCGGTCGAGGCGAAGGGCAGGCCCGTCGCCTCCAGCACCGGCAGGGCGTCCATGTCGGCCCTCAGCGCCACCACCCCGCCCGGCCGCCCGCCGCGCAGCACGCCGACCACTCCCGTCTTGCCCACTTCCGTGCGGACCTCCATTCCCAGCGCCCGCAGGTGTTCGGCGACCATGGCGGCGGTGCGGGTCTCGGCGAAACCCAGTTCGGGATTGGCGTGCAGGTCGCGGCGCCACGCCACGACGCGGGGCGTCCCGGCCGCGACGGCCGCCTCGATCCGGTCGAGGGCGATCGGGGCCGTCTGGGCGTGGGCGAGGCCGGCGGACAGGGCCAGCGACAGGGCGGAGACGGCGAGCAGGCGGCGGATGGTCATGGCGGGTCCCCAATGTCTGAGGCCGCCACCGTGCGCGGAGCGAGGGGCCGCACGCAAGGGTCGGGACCCTTCGAATGTCACGGGCCGGATGACGCGGCGCGCCGACGGGCCTAGACTCCGCGGGTGAACCTGCGCTCTCCCGCCTTCGCCATCCTGTTCTCCGTCAGCCTGATCGCGGCGGCCGGAAACATGGCGCTGCAGTCGGTGCTGCCGGCCATCGGGCGCGAGTTCCAGCTGTCCGACACCCTGGTCGCCGGCGCCTTCGCCATCTCGGCCCTGATGTGGACGGTGGCTTCACCGTTCTGGGCCCGGCTGTCGGACCGGTTGGGCCGCAAGAAGGTCATGATGATCGGCCTCGGCGGCTTCATCCTGTCGATGAGCGGCTTCGGCCTGGCCGCCACCTCGGGGCTGGAGCAATGGCTCAGCGCGGGCGTGGCCTTCGTGCTGATGGCGGTGGCGCGCACCGTCTATGGCGTGTTCGGCTCGGCCGCGCCCATCGCCTCCCAAGCCTATGTCGCGGACCGGACCTCGCCGGAACAGCGCACCCAGGCCATGTCGCTGCTGGCCTCGGCCCAGGGGCTGGGAACGGTGATCGGCCCGGCGTTGGCCCCCTTCTTCGTCCTGCCCCTGATCGGCCTCGCCGGGCCGATGTACGCCTTCGCCCTGTTCGGGGCGGCGGTGCTGATCGTGGTCTGGCGCAAGCTGCCCAGCGGAGAGGTGGCGCGAACCCCGTCCGCCAGCGGGCGGCAGGGCGACGCCGGCAAGGGGCTGTGGAAGGACCCGCGCGTGCGCGGCTATCTGCTGTTCGGCCTGTTCGTCACCGGGGCCCAGGCGGCCAATATCTCCGTGCTGGGCTTTCACATCATCGATGAATTGTCGGAGACCGGCATCGCCATTCGCGAGGCCCAGCCCTTCATCGGCATCGCCATGCTGGCGGGCGCCGCCGCCACCCTGATGGCGCAGTGGGGGCTGATCCCGCTGCTGAAGCTGCAACCCGCCGACCTGATGCGATGGGGCGCGGCCCTGGCGCTGGTCGGCAATCTGATGAGCATTGCCGCGCCCGGCTATTATGGCGTCGTCGTCGGCTATGCCGTCGTCTCGATGGGCGTCGGCTTTGCCCGGCCCGGTTTCACCGCCGGCTCGTCCCTGTCGGTCGGGCCGCACGAACAGGGCGCCATCGCCGGCCTGATGATGTCGCTGGCCGGACTCAGCTTCCTCGCGCCACCGGTGATCGGCGTGGCCCTGTACGAGCTGGCCGAACCGGCGCCCTTCATCGCCAACGCCGTGCTGCTGGCCGCCGCGACCGCCCTGTGTTTCCTCAGCCCGAGGCTGCGCCAGGGGCCGCCCGACCTGCCCGATCGCGACGAAACCCCCTCGCCCGAGACGCCCCCCGCGTCGCAGCCCGGCCCCGAAGGCAACCGCTGACGTTCAAAGCCTTTTCCCGGTCCCAAAGCCGTGGCAGATCGGGGCCATGGAAATCGCCCGTATCGAACGCCGTATCGGCGTGCGCGCCACCCCCGACCAGATCTGGGCCCTGATCGCGGACCTGCCGGGCTGGGGCCGCTGGAACCCGGCCGAGACGGGGCTGGAGGGCGCCATCGCCTTCGGCGGCGAGATCGCCCTGACGGAACGGATCGAGGGCCTGCCCGAGCGCCGGGCCGTGACCCGTGTCGGCGACTGGCAGCCCTATTCGCAACTGGTCTGGACCGAGAACCGCGGCCTGTGGTTCCGGTCGATGCGCTATTTCGAGATCGAGACCCTGGACAAGCCGGACAGCTGTATCGTCGCCAACGGCTTCATCTTCTCGGGCCTGCGCGGCGAGATGTACTTCGACAAGAATCGCCGCCATCTGCGCCACGCGGTCGACGCGGTCGCCGAGGCCTGGAAGGCCGCCGCCGAGGCCTGACTCAGCCGCCGCCGGCGGCCATCGTGTCCTGGATGCTGATGATGGCCGGGGTCAGGATGACGATGAACAGCACCGGCAGGAAGAACAGGATCATCGGCACGGTCAGCTTGGCCGGCAGGGCCGCCGCCTTCTTCTCGGCCGCGGAGAGACGCATCTCGCGGTTTTCCTTGGCCATGGTGCGCAGCGCCGTGCCCAGCGGGGTGCCGTAGGTCTCGGCCTGGGTCATGGCCGTGGCGACCGATTTCACGCCCGGATGGTTGGTGCGTTTGGCCAGACCCTCATAGGCCATGCGCCGATCGGGCAGATAGCTGAGCTCGGCTGACAGCAGGGTCAGCTCCTCGGCCAGATCGATGGACGATCCGCCGATCTCCTGGCTGACCTTCTGGATCGCCGCCTCGATCGACATGCCCGCCTCGACGCAGATCAGCAGCAGATCCAACGCGTCGGGAAACGCCTGCATGATCGACGTCTTCCGCTTCGAGATGCGGTTCGAGAGGAAGATGTTGGGGGCGTAGAATCCGATCACGGCGGCGAACATGCAGGCCGTGACCCGCGTCATCGTCGGCAGGCCGAAATCGTTGAAGATGAACAGATAGAAGGCCGTGATCGCGAGGAAGACGAAGGGCATGGAGAAGCGGAAGAAGTAGAAGGTCGTGAGCGGCTTGGGTCCGCGGTAGCCGGCCTGGGCCATCTTGTCCGCGACCTTGGGGTCTTCCAGCAGCTTGGTCAGGTTGAGCCGTTCGACGACCCGCTTCTTGAAGCCCTCGTCGGAGTGGCGGAGGTTCTGGGAACCCGAGTTCTGGGCGGCGATGGCCTGACGCGAGCGCCGCTTCAGCTCCTCGCGCCGCACCGCCACCGCCTTCAGCCGGCCTTCCAGCTTGGCCCCGCCGCTGAACGAACCGAGCAGCGTCACCAGGGTGGCGAACACCAGCAGGCCGACGCCGAGGCTCAGCAGGTTCTGGACGTTGGTGAAGAAGTCGACCATTGGATCCAGCCGTTCCCTAGAACTTGAACGCGATCATTTTCTTCATCACGAAGACGCCGAAGGCCATCATGGCCACGGCGATCAGCAGCATGAACTGGCCGCGCGGGTCGGTGAAAAGCTTGGCCATGTAGGCAGGCGTCGTCAGGCTGACGAGGATCATCACCGCGGGCGGCAGGGAGCCGATGATGCCGGCGGAGGCGGTGGCCTCGGACGACAGGGCCTTGATCTTCTCGCCCATCATCTTGCGAGCGCGCAGCACCACCGAGAGGTTGTTCAGCGCCTCGGCCAGGTTGCCGCCGGTCTTCTGCTGGATGGCCATGACGATGGAGAAGAATTTCAGCTCCGGCGTCGGCATCCGCTCGTACATCTTGTCCAGCGCCTGGGCCAGGGTCAGGCCGACGCCGAGGCCCTCGACCAGCTTCTGGAACTCGGGGCCGAGGGGCGCGGGGCTCTCGCGGGCGATGATCTTGAAGCAGTCGTGAACCGGCAGGCCGGACTTGATACCCCGCACGATGACGTCGACGGCATCGGCGAAATGGCCGGAGAATTTCTTGCGCCGGCCCTTGCCGAGGAAGCCGACCACCCAGCGCGGAAGGCCGAGGCCGAAGACGACGCCGGCGCCCAGTCCGATCAGGATGTTCAGCCCGAACATCAGCGGAAGCAGGAAGGCGATCACGCCCAGCACGCCGCTGATGATCCAGAAGGTCGAGACCTTGGTGTTCAACCCCGCCTGTTTGAGCTTGGCGGTCAGGCTCACGCGCGCCTTGCGTTCGGCCCGCTCGGACTCCTGGAGCTGCAGCATGATCTGTTTGCGGCGCGCCTCGGGCGTATTGGCCTGGGCCGCTTTCTTCGCGGCGGCGTTGTTCTGCTTTGGGCCGCCGAAGGTCTGGGCGCGCTTGACCGCCGCGTCGGCGGAATCGCCCCCGCCGACGAAGGCCCAGCCCAGTCCGCCGATGGTGATGAAGGCCAGAACCGCGGCGAGGATCGGCAGCATTCGCCCTACTCCGCCGCGTCGAGGGCTTCGGCCAGCTCGCGCTCAAGCCCGTAATAGCGGGCGCGGTCCCAGAAGCGGGGACGGGCAATGCCGGTCGAACGGTGGCGGCCGATGATCTTGCCGTTCTCGTCCTCGCCGGTGATCTCGTAGACGAACAGGTCCTGGGTGACGATGACGTCGCCCTCCAGCCCGACCACCTCGGTGATGTGGGTGATGCGGCGCGAACCATCGCGTAGACGGGCGGCTTGGACGATGACGTCCACCGAGCCGACGATCATCTCGCGGATGGTTTTCGAGGGCAGGCCGTAGCCGCCCATGGTGATCATCGACTCCATCCGGCTGATGGCCTCGCGCGGGCTGTTGGCGTGCAGCGTGCCCATGGAGCCGTCGTGGCCGGTGTTCATGGCCTGCAGCAGGTCGAAGGCTTCGGGGCCGCGCACCTCGCCGACGATGATCCGCTCGGGACGCATCCGCAGGCAGTTCTTCACCAGGTCGCGCATGGTGATCATGCCCTGGCCCTCGAGGTTGGGCGGGCGGGTCTCCAGCCGCACCACATGCGGTTGCTGCAGCTGCAGTTCGGCCGCGTCCTCGCAGGTGATGACGCGTTCGGTCGGATCGATGAAGGCTGTCAGGGTGTTGAGCAGGGTGGTCTTGCCCGAGCCCGTGCCGCCCGAGATGACGAGGTTGCAGCGCGAGGCGCCGATGACGCCGAGCACGCGCGCGCCTTCGGGACTGATGGAGGAATACTCCACCAGATTCTTCATCGTCAGCTTGTCTTTCTTGAACTTCCGGATCGTCAGCGTCGGGCCGTCGATGGCCAGTGGAGGGGCGATGACGTTGACGCGGCTGCCGTCGGGCAGGCGGGCGTCGCAGATGGGGGAGCTCTCGTCCACGCGGCGGCCGACCTGAGACACGATCCGCTGGCAGATGTTCATCAGCTGGGTGTTGTCGCGGAAGCGGACATTGGTCAGCTGGACCTTGCCGCCCACCTCGATGAACACCCGCCCGGCGCCGTTGACCATGATGTCGGCGATGTCGTCGCGGGCCAGCAGCGGCTCCAGCGGGCCATAGCCAAGGACGTCGTTGACGATGTCCTGGACCAGGTGCTCCTGCTCGGCGACCGACATGGAGACGTTCTTGATCGCCACCAGTTCGGCGACGATGTCGCGGATTTCCTCGGACGCCGCCTTGGTATCGAGCTGGGCCAGCTGGGCCAGGTCGATGGTGTTCATCAGGGCGTTGAAGATCGTCGTCTTGGTGGCGTGGTAATAGTCCGACTGCTCGCGGACGATCTCGGCGACGGCCTGGGCCTTTTTCAGCTGTTCGAAGCCGGGCGTGGCCTTGGGTCCGGGCGCGTTCTTGGCGGGCGAGGGCTCGGCTTCGGGGCGGGGCCGGGCGGCGAGGGCGTCCAGCCGATCCGCCGCCGGAGAGGCGGGCTTGGCGGCATAGGATTCAGCCTTGCGCGCCGCCGCCTGAAGCTGATCCGCGTCGGGCTCTCCACCGAAGGCGAAGGCCTCGACCTGGATGCCGGCCGACGGCTGCGCGACCGGCGCGGCTTCGGGCGCTGGCCGCGGAGCGGCGGCGACACTGCCGGGCTGACCTGTGCGCTTGCCGAACACCCCTCAGGACTTCTTCTTGAACAGGCCGGAGAACATGGACTTGCCTTCGCCCTTGGCCGCCTTGCCCCTGGGTCCGGCGATCAGCGGCAGTTCGCGCCGCGAGACAATCTGGGCCAGCGTCTGGAAGGCTTCGCCGGCTTTGGACTTGCCGCCGGCGTCCAGGATCATCTGGCCGTTGTTGGCGGCGGCGCCGAAAACCTTGGGTTCGAACGGGATGATCAGGCTGGGGTGAACGCCCAGGGCGACGCCGAAATCCTTGGCCGGAATCTCGGGACGGCCCGGAACGCCGACCTGATTGAGCACCAGCCGCGGCGGCGCGTCATTGGGCCGGCCCTGACGGATCAGGTCGATCATGTTCTTGGCGTTGCGCAGGCTGGCCAGATCGGGGGTGGCGACAATCACCACCTCATCGGCGGCGATCAGGGTGCGGCGCATCCAGCCGGACCACAGATGCGGCAGGTCCAGCACCACGAATGGCGCGGTCGAGCGAATCTGGGTGGTCACCTCCTCGAAGGCTTCCGGCGAGATGTCCCAGTCGGTGTCCAGTGTCGCCGGCGCGGCGAACAGGCTCAGCTTGTCGGTGCAGCGGACCATCATCCGGTCCAGCAGCACGGGGTCGAGGCGGTCAGGCTGGCTCAGGGCGTCGGCGACGCCGCTCAGCGGGTCCTGGTTGAAGTCCAGACCTGCGGTGCCGAACGGCAGGTCGTAGTCGACGATGACAGTGTTGGCGCCGATCCGCTCCGACATCGCATAGGCGGTGTTGTGGGCGACGGAGCTGGAGCCGGTGCCGCCGCGGGCGCCGACGAAGGCGATCGAACGGCCGACGAAGGGCTGAGCCGGGTCGGCGAACAGGCCGCCGATGGCCGAGATCAGTTGCAGGGGCTGCAGCGGTGCGACCAGATATTCGCTGACCCCGCGCCGCATCAGTTCGCGGAACAGGAGGATGTCATTGGTGGCGCCGACGACCACGACCTTGGTGCCCGCGTCGCAGACCTCGGCGAGCTGATCGACTTCCCAGAGCAGGGTCTGGGGGTCCTTCATGCATTCGACGACGATCAGGGGCGGGGTCGGCTCGTGTTGATAGGCCTCGACCGCGGCGGCGACGCCGCCGATGCGTATCTGGGTCGTCGCCCGCGAGAGACGGCGGTCCTGCCCGGCCCGTTCGGCGGCGGCCAGGGTATCCTGGCGTTCGGCGAAGACGTGGATGGCGATACGCGGAACCGACACCTCGGCCGTGTGGCCGCCGCTGACCGTCGGCGGCGAGAAGGCGGCGCTGGCGCCGGCCACCAGTTCGCCAACAGGATTGAAGCCGGCCGCCGGCGGGGACGCCTCATGCGGCAGATGCTCACCGACCGGCTGGACGGCGGGCGCCGGAGCGGTCGGCGCCGTGAACTGCAACGCCTGTCGTTGATCGACGACGGCCTCCTCGAAGGGCTCGCCGGAGACAGGGGTCGGGGCCGCGGCCCCGGGCGCGGCATAGCCGGCTTCGAGGTCGAACTCGTCATCGAACTCGTCAAACGGTCTGGGCGCGAAGGCGTTGCTCATGTCACGCTATTCCACAGCCCCGGAGATGCGGCCGTCCACCAGAGGCTCTTGCGGCGTCGAACTGACCAGGCCCCTGCGATAGTTATCAAAGACCACCGCCGCGCGGCCGGAGTCGGCCGGCGTCATCGGACGGGCCCCGAGAATGTCGCGCGGGTCGGCGATCTGCGCCGCCATATTGGCGGTGATGGCGCAGCCGAAGCCGCCCGAGCTCTGGTTTGAAACCCGCGTCCCCATGTTGCGGGCCTCGCTCGCGCAGTCGGGAACGGAAGCCCGGATGGTCTCGAATCCGGCCAGAACCGGCGCCCGCGGATCGGGCGCGGCATAGGCGGCCATCTGGATGCGATCTTCAGGGATGCCCGCGCCCTGCAGGAAGGTGCGGACGGCATAGGCCTGCTGGACGGCGACCGGATCATCCCCGGCCGGCGACTCGATGCGAACATGACCGGCGCCCGAGGCGCCGTAGCGCGCCGCCAGACCCCGCAGCGCGGCGTGCTGGTTCGAGGACAGTCCCCGGTCGTGGACAGCGAGGGCGATGCGGTCCAGGCCCGGCTCGACCTGCAGGGAATAGCGCGACAGCGGCGTCATCGGGGCGTCGGCGCCGCCGGACACGGAGGCGCAGCCGGAGGCGGCGAGCCCCGCGGCGAGGACGAAGAGGGCGGAGGCGAGGGCGCGTTTCACGGGGATCCTCATTCGATGACATAGCCCACGGGGCCGCTCCAGCCGCTGTCGGGGGCGGCGGGATCGCCGGGCCGGCGGAACTGCTGGTTCAGCTGGCCGAACAACAGGGTCTGGGCGTCGTTGGCGATGATCAGGCCGTCAGCCGGGGTTTGCAGCCGGCCGGGCGAAGTCGGCGAGACGATGTAGGCCTCAATGATGATGACCAGTTCGGTCTCGCCCGACAGATAGTCGCGCGAGCGGAACAGGGCGCCGAGGACCGGCAGGCTGCCGATGCCGGGCAGCTGGTCGATGTTCTGTCGGGTGTCCTCGCGCAGCAAGCCGGCGATCATCATCGACCCGCCGGACGGAAGCTCCACGGTGGAAGAGGCGCGGCGCACGTTCAGGGCGGGGATGACCAGGGCATCGTCGGCGGTGCCGCCGAGGGTGAAGGCGCCCGCCGAGGTCAGCTCGGAGACCTCGGTCGACAGCTGCAGGGAAATGCGGCCCTCGGACAGCACGATCGGCCGGAAGGCGAGACGCACGCCAAACGGCTTGAACTCGATGCCGATCGTGACCTGACCGGTGGAGGCGTCGACGCTGCGCCCGACCGGGACGGGGAATTCGCCGCCAGCGAGGAACTCGGCGTTCTCGCCATTGACCGAGGTCAGGTTCGGTTCGGCGAGGATGCGCACCAGGCCGGCGCGCTCGAAGGCGCGAAGGTTTGTACTCAACCGGCTGCCGTCTCCGGCCTGGTCCAGATAGTTGAGAATCCCGCCGCCCAGCTGGCTGCCAGACACGCCGAAGGTCGCGCTCTGGGCGAAGGAAAGCCCGTCGCCGACGCTGTTGAGGATGCCGTTGACGTCCATGCCCAGCTGTTTGATCGCCGTCCGCTGGACCTCGATGACGCGGGCCTTGACCATGACCTGATCCGAGCCGGCGATGGTCATCATGTTGATGACCTTCTCGGGGGCGGAGACGAAGGCGCGGGCCACCTGGGCGGCGCGGTCGGCTTCGCCGGGGCTGCTGACGGGGCCGGTCAGGATGATGCTGTCGTTGACGGCCTCGGCACGGACCTGGGAGCCCGGCATGACCCGGCTGAGCGTGTCCTGAAGCGCCGAAACGCCGGCGTCGACGCGCACGCGCAGGGACAGGATGGTGCGGCCGGCCGAATCCAGAACCACGGCGTCGGTCTCGCCGGGCTGGAGGCCGATGATGGTGATGCGGCGCGGCGAGTGCAGCATGGCCTCGGCCACCATCGGATTGGGCACGATGACGTCGCGGGCGTCGGACGGCAGGTCGATGGCCATCGACGAGCCGCGCGGCAGATTGATCAGCTGGGCGCCGGCGCCCATGGGGACCGCGGCGCGGGACTGGGCGTGGACCTCGGTCGGCCCGACGGGCGCGACAGCGGCGATCATCAGGCCCGCGAGGGCGGTCGCGATCAGATGTTTCATTGGACCACCACCACTTCGGGCGCGCCGCCGCGATAGACGCGGATAGCGGAGGACTGCCGGACCACTGGCGCGACCCGGCCGGATGGGCCGCCGGTATCGGCGTAGGAGCGCAGGACGAGGCTCAGCTCGCCCTCGGACTTGGCCAGGGCCAGGGCCTCGGCGTCGCGGGGACCGACCTCCAGGGTGGCGGTCGCGCCGACCACCGCCTGTTCGTCGTCGCCGGCGCGGGTCGACTGGTCGATGGCCAGGACCTTGATGTTCTGCATGACGGTCGATGAGGCGAATTTGGACCGGTCGCCTTCCTGGGCGCCCATGTTGCTCAGGGTGGTCTCGCGGGTCAGCAGGACGTCGACCCGGTCGCCGGGAAGGATGAAGCCGCCGGCGGCGGTCTCGACCGTCACACGGATGGCCATGGCCCGCATTCCGGGTTCCAGATAGGCGGCCATATAGCCGCTGTCGCCGGCGCGGACGATCTTGCGGCTGACGATCGGCTCGCCGGCCAGAATGGGTTCACGCACCACCGAACCGACATAGTCGGCCTTGGCCCCTCCGGAAGTCAGATTGGCTGCGGCGCGAGTGACGGAGGCCACGGCCCCCTGGGGGGGAGCGGAGGCGGCCTCGGCCCCCGGCAAGGGGGTCGAGCCGTCGGTGATGAAGGCCGGATTGACCTCGTCCACGGGCCAGTCCTTCCAGGCCAGATCGGATTCGGACAGCCGCTGCCCGGGTTGCAGATCCTTGGCGGCGACCAGCACCTTAGCCATGGGCCGCGCCGGAACGGCGGCGGCGGTGGCGACGGCGGTCGGCGAATTCGAGGGCGATCCCATGGCGCGCACGACCAGGGCCAGGCCGATAGCGGCCACGGCGGCGATGCAGATCACGATGATACGGGCGGGCTTCATCGACGGTCTCCGGCAGGCCCGGGCCGGACCCTGAATCGGTCCTTCGGCCCCCTACCGTTAACGACCATGCCGGGCGCGGGTTAACGGGGGCCTAAGTGCCGGACGAACCCCGATCTTCCGCGGCGCCGTCTATCCCGCGATGAAGGCCGCGAGCAGCGGCGAGCCGGGGTAGGCCATCAGGGCGCCGGCGGCGATCGCCACGCCATAGGGGATGTCGCCGCGGGGCTCCATCAGCTGCACCACCCAGCCGGGCGCGCCCAGCAGATAGGGCCGCGAGTGGAAGCGGGCGAACAACAGGGCCAGACAGAACAGCCCGCCCATCACCCCGGTCCAGAGCAGGAACATGCCGGACCCCGTCACGCCCAGCCACAGACAGGTCGCCGCCATCAGCTTGGCGTCGCCGCCGCCGATCCAGCGCAGGGCGAACATCCCGGCGCCGACCACCAGGGCCAGGGTCCCGACGCCGACGTTGACGGCCACCGTCACGGGATCGAGTCCGACGATCAGGGCGGCGGGAAAGAAGGCCAGAACCAGCAGGCCGGAGATCCAGTTCGGGATCTTCATCGACGTCAGGTCCTTGAGCCCCGCGACGATGACGAGCGCCGGCATGACGCCGAGAAGGATCAGGGTGATCGTGTCCATCCCCCCTTGTGCCCCGCCGACGGTTAAAACCCGGTTGCCGCCGGGGGCGCGCGCACGCGAAAGAGGCCGGAGCGCTTCCGCCCCGGCCTCCCGTCGGTTTCAGGACCGCGATCAGACGCCGGCGGTGCCGCCCATGCCGGTCACGACCTCGTTGAACTTGGTCTTGATGGTCGAACCGAGGGCCGTCACGGCCGAAATGATGACGACGGCGATGAGCGCGGCGATCAGACCGTATTCGATGGCCGTGGCTCCCGACTCGTCGGACATGAATTTCGAAACAAACTGGGTCATCTGGATTTCCTCCCGAGGGGGTTGCTGGCGACTGGCGGGAGGAGCCGGTCACCCCGCCGCCCCCCTTGAACACCCGCAACCTGGGCCGCCCGGGTTAAGCCCCGGCGCACAAAAATGCTTACCGCCAGCTTGACCATAAAAACGTTGCGGACCGCCGGGAAAGCAGAAGGGCCGGAGCGTTTCCGCTCCGGCCCCTCGCCGGTTTCAGGACTGTCGTCGGCGATCAGACGCCGGCGGTGCCGCCCATGCCGGTGACGACGGCGTTGAACTTGGTCTTGATGGTCGAACCCAGGGCCGTCACGGCCGAGATGATGACGACGGCGATCAGGGCGGCGATGAGGCCGTACTC
>CALRJO020000027.1:0-38586 GCA_943367565.1 Brevundimonas vancanneytii | reverse complement strand
GGGGTCTGTACGAAACCGGCAAACGCTCCGGCCTGTACCGCCCCGACGTCCAGCGCCGCCTGACCGCCGTCCTCGACGCCACGCCGGAGGATCTTTTGCTGCATCAGGGGCCGGCCGTCGTTCCCGGCGTGGCCAGCGAGGGTCGCGCCTTCATCCATGCGTCCGTCCTCCCCGCGACGACCGGGACGCGCCGGCTGCAACTGTCCAATGACGACCTCGCCCCCTGGGCCGCCTCGGGCGTGGTGGTGGAGTATGAGCCCGGCCGCTGGCCCCGCCGCGACCAGGGCTGTGTGATCGAGATGGCCGACGGCGAGGTCCGGATCCGGCTCTACGAGGGCGCGGACGCCGACGCCTTGACCGTGCGCGGCGGTCCCGGGGGTCTGGTGGCGCATGAGCGGATAGCCCGCACTGAAACCCGCGCGGTCTCCGCCGTCGTGGCGCGGCTGGAGCTCTGAATGAAACGAATTCATTGCAACGATTTCGTTTCCATGAAACAGTCCGCTCTCGAAAGGAAGGAGACGGACGGCCATGGCCAGGATCGGCGGACGGGACGAAGTGGACGCCTATGTCGGCGCGCGGATCGGGCTGCGGCGCTCGGCGCTCGGCCTGTCGCAGAGCGCCCTGGCCCAGCAACTGGGGATCAGCTTCCAGCAGGTGCAGAAATACGAGACCGGCCAGAACCGCATCTCGGCCTCGCGACTGCATCGGGCCGCCACCGTGCTCGGTACGTCGGTGGACACCTTCTTTCCGCCGGTCGAGACGGCGCGCGGCGCGGCCGACGATGGCTGGGAGGCGCTGCGCTTCATCACGGCGACCGCCGACGGCCGCACCGTGGCGGCGTCCTTTCCGCTGATCGAGGACCGCGACATCCGACGAGCCGTGGCGCGCATCGTGCGGGCGCTGGCGCGGGACGACTGACCCCGGCGGGCGTCGAGGCGGCGTCATGAGGCTTATGGTCGTCGATACGGCGCTGGGCCTGTGCACCGCCGGCGTGTTCGAGGTCGACGCCTCCGGCGTGCGCCGGCTCGGCCTGAGGTCCGAGCCCATGGTGAAGGGTCACTCCGAACGTATCGCCGGCTTCGCCCGGGATGCGGCGACTGAGGCCGGCGTCGGGTTCGCTGACCTCGACCGCATCGGCGTCACCGTCGGGCCGGGCTCGTTCACGGGCCTGCGCGTCGGCCTCGCCTTCGCCCAGGGACTGGCCGCCGCGCTGGGCAGGCCCGTGGTCGGGGTTTCGGCGCTCGACGCCCTGGCGGCCTCGGCGGGAGACGCCCCGGAGGTCGCGGCCCTGATCGACGCCCGGCGCGGACAGGTCTACGCCCGCTTCTGGCGCGACGGCGAACCCGTGGGCGAGGCCGGGGCCCTGTCGCTGGAGGCGGCGGGCGAGCGCATCGCGGCCATGGGCGCCGGCGCCCTGTTGGTCGGTTCGGGCGCCGCCCTGTTCAGCGGGGTCGCTCCCGGGACGGCGCGGATGGCCCTGGACGGCCCCGCGCCGGAGGCTCTGGCCCGACTGGCGGCGGCGGCGGACCCCGCCCTCGCCCCGGCCCGGCCGATGTATCTTCGCGCGCCTGACGCCACGCCGCCGACCCGCCTTCCGGGTCAGGCCCGCGTCGCCCCGTCATGACCGGTCAGGCCGCTGTCGCCGCGCGGCTGGCCGCGCTTCACGCGACGGCTTTTCCCGCGCCCTGGGACGCGGCGGCCTTCGAGGTGCTGCTGGATCAGGCGGGGGTGTTCGTGCTCGAAAAGCCCGACGGGTTCATCCTGCTGCGCGCGGTCGCCGATGAGGCGGAGATTCTGACATTGGCGGTCCGTCCTGAAGCGCGTGGGCGGGGCCTCGGCGCCCGTCTCGTCAGCGAGGGCGGACTCCTCGCGGCGGCGCGCGGCGCCACGCGGCTGTTCCTTGAAGTCGCTGCCGACAATGCCGCCGCCCTCGCGCTCTACGCCCGCGCGGGCTTCGCCGAAGCCGGCCGGCGGCCCGGCTACTACGCACGCCCGGCCGGCGGGCGGGGGGACGCGCTGATACTGGCTCTCAACTTGCCGGCGGCGCTTCCCTAGCGCGGGCGGGCCGCCTATCCTGCCCGCCATGGACCGGATCGAACAACTCTGCGCCGACCGCGGCATGCGCATGACCGAGCAGCGGCGGGTGATCGCCCGGGTGCTGTCCAGCGCCGACGACCATCCGGATGTCGAGGAGCTGTACCGCCGCGCCTCGGCCATCGACCCGCACATCTCGATCGCCACCGTCTACCGCACCGTTCGCCTGTTCGAGGAGGCCGGGGTCGTCGAGAAACACGACTTCGGCGACGGCCGCTCGCGCTATGAAGAGGCGGGCGACGACCACCACGATCACCTGATCGACACCCGCACGGGCGAGGTGATCGAGTTCTTCGACGCCGAGATCGAGCGGCTGAAGACCGAGATCGCCGAACGGCTTGGCTTCGAGCTGGTCGGCCACAAGCTGGAGCTCTACGGCAAGGCCATCGAGGGAGCCGAGCCGTCCAACCGCGAGGGCCTGATCTTCACCCGCCACGCCCACCGGGTCGATCCGGACAAGCTGGACGGCTGAGCATTCCTGGCTGGAGCGGCTTCCGGTAGCCTGGCCAGGCCCGGCGCGCTAAACACGCCGTCCATGACTGAAACCCTCACACCGCCGCAGGACGGACAGGCCGCGCCCAAACGCCTGTTCATCAAGACCTACGGCTGCCAGATGAACGTCTATGACAGCGAGCGCATGGCTGACGTCCTGCGCCCGCTGGGCTATGCCACGACCGACACGGCCGAGGGCGCTGACTTCGTCATCCTCAACACCTGCCACATCCGCGAGAAGGCGGCCGAGAAGGTCTATTCCGAGCTGGGCAAGCTTCGGGTGATGAAGGACGCGCGGGCGGCGACTGGGCGGGGGCCCATGACCATCGCGGTGGCCGGCTGCGTCGCCCAGGCCGAGGGCGAGGAGATCATGCGCCGCCAGCCGGCGGTGGATCTGGTGGTCGGGCCGCAGGCCTATCACCAGCTGCCCGAGCTGCTGACCCGCACGGCGCGGGCGCGCGGCGAGCGGATCGGCGCCGACTTCGCTCCGGTCGACAAGTTCGACGCCCTGCCACGCGTGCGCGGCGTCGACGGGCCGACCGCCTTCCTGACCGTGCAGGAGGGCTGCGACAAATTCTGCACCTTCTGCGTGGTGCCCTATACGCGCGGGGCCGAGTGGTCGCGGCCGGTCGCCGCGGTGCTGGCCGAGGCGCGGGAGCTGGCAGACAAGGGCGTGCGCGAGGTCACGCTGCTGGGACAGAACGTCAACGCCTATGACGGCGAGGGGGCCGACGGGACGCCGTCGACCTTGGCGCGGCTGGCGTACGCGCTGGCCGAAATCCCCGGCATCGACCGCATCCGCTATACGACCAGCCATCCCAACGACATGTCGGACGATCTGATCGCCGCCCATGGTGAGTTGGAGGCGCTGATGCCCTGGCTGCATCTGCCGGTGCAGTCGGGCTCGGACCGGATCCTGCGGGCGATGAACCGCAAGCATGGCCGCCAGAAATATTTCGACCTGATCGACCGCGTCCGCGCGGCCCGGCCGGACATCGCCCTGTCGGGGGATTTCATCGTGGGATTCCCCGGCGAGACGGACGCCGATTTCGAGCAGACGCTGGATCTGGTGCGGCGCGCCCGCTACGCCTCGGCCTTCTCCTTCATGTATTCGCCGCGCCCCGGCACCCCGGCGGCGGCCATGGCGGGTCAGGTTCCGGCCGCCGTCGCGCGCGAGCGCCTGCACGCGCTCCAGGCCCTGCTGTGGGAGCAGCAGACGGCTTTCAACGCCGCCATGGCCGGACGGACCATGGATGTGCTGTTCGAGAAAAAGGGCCGTCACGGCGCCCAGGCCATCGGCCGCTCGCCCTGGCTGCAGTCGGTCCATGTCGAGGACGCGGATCATCTGATCGGCCGGATCGTTCCGGTGACGATCGAACACGGCCAGCAGAATTCACTGAAGGGCGGGCTTGTTCAGCATGGGGCGACGCCCCTCAAGCAGCGAGACGCCGTGCGTCGAGCGATAGGGGACCAACCATTTGGCGCGTGAGAGTGAGTTCCTGGCCCTGGACGACGCCGCCGTCCGGGCCGTCATCGGACCCAACAGCCGGCACCTGGCCCTGATCGAGGACCGGTTCAAGGTTCTGGTCGAGACTCCCGGAGGCGGGGTATCGATCAATGGCTCGGCGAAGGACCGTTCGCAGGCGAAGCGGGTCATCGAGACCCTGGCCAACCGCGCGGAGGCCGGCGCCGAGATCACCGAGGCGGACGTGCGCACGGCCCTGGGCGCGGCGGCGACCCAGCCGCGGGCGGGGCAGGGGAGCGTGGCGCCCGACGCCATCGCCCTGCCGGTCGGACGGCGCGGCGCCATCGCGCCCAAGACGGCGGCCCAGGCCAACTATCTGTCGCTGCTGAGCCGTTGCGAGCTGACCTTCGGCGTCGGCCCGGCGGGCACGGGCAAGACCTTCCTGGCGGCGGCCTATGGCGCCTCCCTGCTGCGGCGGGGGCAGGTCGACCGGCTGGTCATCACCCGCCCGGCGGTCGAGGCGGGCGAGAAGCTGGGCTTCCTGCCCGGCGACCTGAACGAGAAGGTCGACCCCTATCTGGCCCCGATCTGGGAGGCGCTTAACGACATCCTCGGCCCCGACGACGTCCGCCGCCGGCGCGACAAGGGCGAGATCGAGGCGGCCCCGATCGCCTTCATGCGCGGCCGGACGCTGGCTCACGCCTTCATCATCGTCGACGAAGCCCAGAACACCTCGCGGCTGCAGATGAAGATGGTCCTGACCCGGCTCGGCGAGGGCGCGCGCATGGTGGTGACGGGCGACCCGTCGCAGGTCGATCTGCTGAACCCGCGCGATTCAGGACTGAAACACGCCCTGCGCATCCTCGAGGATGTGAAAGGGGTGGGCGTCCAGCGGTTCGAGGCCCAGGACGTGGTGCGCCACGCCATGGTCGAGCGGATCGTGCGCGCCTATGACGCCGATTCCGCCAGTCGGCGGCCCGCCGCCGACCTCGAGGACCCGGACTCTTGATCGAGGTCGAGGTCGAGGACGAGGCCTGGACCGGCGCCCTGCCGGACGCCGTCTCGGTGGTCGAACAGGCCGCCGCCGCGGCCTTGGGCGCGATCGAGGGCGATGTCGTCGTCCTGCTGACCGATGACGCCGGGGTGCGGGACCTGAACGCCCGCTTCCGCGACCGGGACCGATCCACCAACGTCCTGTCCTTCCCCGCCGCCGAAAGCGCCGCACCGCACCTCGGCGATCTGGTGCTGGCCCATGGCGTCTGCGCGGCCGAGGCGGCGGCGCAGGGCAAGACGCTCGCCGACCACCTGACCCATCTGGTCGTGCACGGCATGCTGCATCTGCTGGGGCGCGACCATGAGGCCGACGCCGAGGCCGAGGCGATGGAGGCCGAGGAGCGAAGCCTGCTTGCCAGTCTGGGCGTCGCGGACCCATACAGGCCCGATGAACCTCCTCCCGGCGACGCTTGACGACGACGGCCCGCGCGCGCGCCTGATCCTGCGCCTCGGCCGGATCGGCCTCGCCATGGCGGCCGGCGCCGCGGCGGCGCTGGCGCATCCGCCGTTCGGCTTCCTGCCCGGCCTGCTGGGCTATGCCCTGCTGATGTTCCTGGCCGAGCGGTCGACCTCGGTGCGCGGCGGCTTCTGGATGGGCTGGCTCGCCGGCTTCGCCTATTTCTTCATCAGCTGCTGGTGGGTGGCCGAAGCCTTTCTGGTCAATCCGGCCCAGGCCTGGATGGCGCCGTTCGCGGCCTCGCTCCTGCCCATCGGTCTGGGGCTGTTCTGGGGAACGGCCACGGCCCTGTACCGCCGGTTCCTGCCGAACGGGGTCAAGCGTGCGCTGTTCTTCGCCGCCCTGTTCTGCCTGCTGGAATGGTTGCGCGGCCATGTCCTGACCGGCTTCCCGTGGAATCCCGCCGGAGCCAGCTGGGAGGCGGGCTCGGCGGCGTCGCAGTTCGCCGCGATCGCCGGGGTCTATGGCCTCAGCTTCGTCACCGTGGCGGCGGCGGCGGCCTTCGCCCCGCTGCTGGGCTCGGGGCCGCGCAAGGCCCGTGTCGGCGCGGCGGTGCTGGGCGGACTGGCGATTTCGGGCCTGCTGATCGGCGGCGTCGGGCGGCTGTCGCAGGCGCGGCTCGAGCTGACCGGCACGGTGGTCCGCATCGTTCAGGCCGACGTCGATCAGGAGTCGAAATGGACGCCGGAGGCCTATCGCGGCATCGTCGACCGCTATGTCAATCTGACCGCCCGGCCCGGCGCGGCCACACCCGACCTGATCATCTGGCCGGAGGGCGCCCTGCCGGCCTCGGCCAATCAGGTCTTCGCGCCGGGTTCGCCGGAAGCCGCCGCCATCGCCCGCGCCGTGCAGCCGGGCCAGAGCCTGATCATGGGGCTGGGGCGCGGCCTGCCGGACCCATCGGCCCCCGGGGGCGCGCGCTATTTCAACAGCCTGTTCGTGCTGACGGACCAGGGCGGAGACGGGCTGAGCATCAGCGCCGTCTATGACAAATACCGGCTGGTCCCGTTCGGGGAATATCTGCCTGCGGGTGGACTGCTGGGGGCTCTGGGCGTCCGCAGTCTGACGCACATGCCGACGGACTTCAGCGCCGGTCCGCGCCCGGCGCCCATCGACATTCCGGGCGCGCCGCGAGCCCAGCCGCTGATCTGTTACGAGAGTCTCTATCCCGGCTTCACCCCGGGCGCGGCCGGCCGGCCCGAGTGGATCGTCAACATCTCCAATGACGCCTGGTTCGGCCGCAGTTCCGGTCCGCTCCAGCATCTGAACCTGGCCAGCTATCGGGCCATCGAGACGGGACTGCCGGTGGTGCGATCCACGCCGACGGGGGTCTCGGCCATGATTGATCCCTGGGGCAGGGTGATCGGCGGCCAGCGGCTGGAGCCGGGCGAGAGCGGCGTCATCGACGCCCGCCTGCCCAGGCCGACGGCGGTGACGCTCTACGGGCGGGTCGGCGACCTGTTGTTCTGGCTGGCGGTGCTGGCCGGGCTGGCGGTCGCGGCGCCCTGGAGCCGGGCCCTGGGTCGCCGAATCAGCCGCTGAATTCGTTCGCACCGGCCTGATTCACGCCATGCGAGCGGGTTAGGACCGGTTACGCAACCCCTGCTGGGCGCGGCGCCGCCGTTTTTGCATTTTTTGGTGACAGGGGCGACTCGCGGGCGCATTCAGGCTTGGCGGTAAAGTAACCGAAGGACGAACGGACTATGGCGAGAGGCAAGGGCGAGGACGGTCCTCATCCCGTGGACCGGCATGTTGGCCGGCGCGTATGCGAAAAGCGCCTGGCGCTCGGTTATAACCAGAGCGATCTCGGACGGGCCCTGGGGCTGACCTTTCAGCAGATCCAGAAATACGAAAAGGGCGCCAACCGGATTTCGGCATCCAAGCTCTGGGACATCGCGCGCTTCTTCAAGGTCGACATCGGCTATTTCTTCGAAGGCCTGACCGGCGCCCAGATCGCCGGCATGGCCGAGGGCGGCTCGGCCTTCGAGCATGATTTCCCCGCCACCCGCTACACCATCGAAATCAGCCGTCTGGCGCCCCAGCTGTCCACCCGCCAGCAGAAGCTGGCCCTGGAGCTGATCCGCGACATGGCCGACCGCAAGGAGACGGACGAGGACTGACCGCCTCGCCCATCCCGCTTTCTCATTGCTCTGAAGACGTCCTCCGGCGCCCGAAATTCGGCGCGGCCGCTTTCTGCTCGGCCCAGTAGGCGGCGCCGTCGCGCGGCTTGAACATCGTCTTCGGCACGCCGTCGCGCGACACCACCGCGAAGGTGTTGGTCGAGGCCTGATACAACAGCACATCGCCATTGGGGCGATCCACCCGGTCCGTTCCGGTTGGCGGCCGGGCCGTGAAGGCCTGGACCTTGGCCAGATAATCCTGCGCCGACGACGCGCCGAAATCGGCCCCGTTGCGCTCGAACAGCCGGGTGATCTTGGCGTCGACCGTTTCCCGCCGGTTGGCGGTCAGTACAGGCCGCGCCTCTTCCCCGGCGTCCCCGGCGGCATCCGCCGGGGCAGCGGTCGAGGCGGTCAGGCTCGCCTCCGCCCCCTCGGCGGCGCGGTCGCGCGTCTCGACGGCCGAGCCGCCGTTGCCGCATCCGGCCAGAGCCAGCCCCAGCAACCCCGCGGCCAGCCACATCGAACCCTTGTCGGCGATCATGAAACCCTCCCTTGGTTGAAATCCGCCAAACAGGAGATAACCACAGGTCATGTGTTCTTGCAATGTTCCGGTTCGGGCCGGTTCCTCTCGACGCCGCCCGGCCGCATCGCTAGATCACCGGCATGACCATGGCTCCCTTGTCCGGACGCAAGATCCTGCTGATCGTCGGCGGGGGCATCGCCGCCTACAAGGCGCTGGAACTGACGCGGCTGCTGAAGAAGGCCGGGGCCGAGGTGATGAGTATACTCACCGCCGCGGGCGCGTCCTTCGTCACCCCCATGTCTCTCGCCGCCCTGACGGGCCATCCGGTGCGCAGCGAGCTGTTCATGCCCGAGGACGAGACGGCCATGGGCCATATCGAACTGTCGCGCTGGGCCGATCTGGTGGTCGTGGCCCCGGCGACGGCGGGGCTGATCGCCAAGGCGGCCAACGGACTGGCCGACGACCTGGCCTCGACCACGCTTCTGGCCACCGACAAGCGGGTGCTTCTGGCCCCGGCGATGAATGTGCGGATGTGGCTGCACCCGGCGGTGCAGGCCAATGTCGAGCGTCTGAAGGCTTTTGAGGGCTTCCATGGCGTCGCCATGGTCGGGCCGGACGAGGGCGAAATGGCCTGCGGCGAGTTCGGGCCCGGCCGGATGGCCGAGCCGGCCGCCGTCATGGACGCCATCGAGGGCCTGCTGGCCGGGCCGGACGGCCGCCCCCTCGCGGGCCGCGAGGCGGTGGTCACCGCTGGCCCGACCTTCGAGCCGATCGACCCGGTGCGCGGCCTGACCAACCGCTCCAGCGGCAAACAGGGCTACGCCATCGCCGAGGCCCTCGCCCGGCTGGGGGCGCGGGTGACCCTGGTGTCGGGCCCCGTGGCGCTGGCCGCGCCGGTCAGCGTCGACCGGGTCCAGGTCGAGACCGCGCGCGAGATGCAGGCCGCCGTGGCGGCCGCCTTGCCGGCCGACATCGCGGTGATGAGCGCCGCCGTCGCCGACTGGCGCGTCGACGGCGTCGCCTCGGGCAAGATCAAGAAGGCGCCCGGCGGGCCGCCCTCGCTGTCGCTGATCGAGAACCCGGACATCCTCGCGGGCGTCTCCGCGCCCGGAAAGAAGCGGCCAAAACTGGTGGTCGGCTTCGCCGCCGAGACCACGGACCTGGAGGCCAACGCCCGCTCGAAGCTGTCGCGCAAGGGCTGCGACTGGATCGTCGGCAATGACGTCTCCGACGACGTTTTCGGCGCTGACGGCAATACGGTCACCCTGTTCACCCGCGACGGCTCGGCCGAGACCTGGCCGCGTCAGTCCAAGGCCGAGGTGGCGAGAAAGCTCGCGGCCAGAATCGCCGACCATTTCGAAGCCTGAAAGCCCTGCCCGCATGACCACCGTCCGCGTCGAACGCCTGCCCCATGCTGAAGGCCTGCCCCTGCCGGCCTATGAGACAGGCGGCTCGGCCGGGATGGATCTGCGCGCGGCGGTCCCGGAGACGGCGCCGGTTACGCTCCAGCCCGGCGCCCGCGCCCTGGTTCCGACCGGGCTGAAAATCGCGCTGGAGCCGGGTTTCGAGGCCCAGGTGCGGCCTCGCTCGGGTCTCGCGCTGAAACACGGCCTGACCTGTCTGAACTCCCCGGGAACGATCGACAGCGACTATCGCGGAGAGGTCGGGGTCGTCCTGATCAACCATGGGCAGGAGCCTTTCGTGATCAAGCGCGGCGAGCGCATCGCCCAGATGGTGATTGCGCGGCACGAACAGGCCGAAATGATCGAGGTCGAGAGCCTCGACGAGACAGCACGCGGCGCCGGGGGTTTCGGCTCGACCGGACGATAAGCGGAGCTATTCTCCGATAACCGCGTTAACCTTGGGTCCGGCCAAGCTTGGGCCGCATCCGGGAGGTTGGCGTATGGAGTCCCTGTTCGATTCGATCGGCGCGTTTCTGACCAGTGTGTTCGGCCTCGCCCAGGGCGGGTTCGACACCATCAACCAGGTCACCGGCCTGATCATCGCCGTGATCGCGACCCTGATGATGCCCGCCTGGAGCCGGCTGTGGGCCACCGCGCTGGGGTCGGCCTTCGTCTTCATTCTGGTGGGGCTGCTGCGTCCGATGCTGGACGGAGGGGCCTTTGTCATGCCGGCCCTGCTGACCATGGGCTTCTGGATGACGGTGCTGGCGCTGTTCCTCGGCTTCGCCGTGGTGATCGCGGTGATGTTCTTCATCAAGTCGCTGTTCGTGGGGCGCGGCCACCACCGTCGGCACGCGCACTGAACCTGTTCAGGCCTGCCGGAAGCCCAGCACGTCCTGCATGTCGTAGAGACCCGGCTTGCGGCTGCGGACCCAGGCCGCGGCGGCGACGGCGCCCCTGGCGAACAGCGACCGGTCGATGGCCGAATGACTGAGGGTCAGGATCTCGTCTTCCGAGGCGAACAGGACGGTGTGCTCGCCGATGACTCCGCCGGCGCGCAGCGAGGCGAAGCCGATCCTGCCCGTCTCCCGCTCGCCGGTGATGCCGTAGTAAGGCGCGCTGCGGAGGTCAGCCAGATCCTCGCCCCGGCCGTTGGCGGCGGCCTCGCCCAGCATCAGGGCGGTGCCTGAGGGGGCGTCGGCCTTCCTGCGGTGATGGGTCTCCAGCACCTCGATGTCCCAGTCGGCCGCGTCGAGCCGTTGGGCCGCGTGTTCCACCAGGCCGATCAATATGTTGACGCCGAGCGAGAAATTACCGCTGCGGACGATGGCGATCTTCTCGGCGGCCTTGTGGATGTCGGTCTCCTGCTCGGGCGTCAGACCTGTCGAGCCGATCACCAGGGCGGGGCCGCCGCGTTCGGCGCAGGTCCGGGCCAGTTCGACCGAGGCGTCCGGGGTCGAGAAGTCGATGATCACGTCGCACAGCGACAGGTCGGGCGTTTCGCCGCGGTCGAACCGGGCGGCGACGACGACGTCCTCGCGGGCGTCCAGAACGGTCGAAACGGCCCGGCCCATCCGGCCGCGCGCGCCGGAAATGCCGGCGTGGAAGATGACGCTCAACTCAGACCCCTGTCAGTTCGCGGCGATAGTGACGGCATTCGCGGGCGCCGTCATCAGCCAGGCTACTGCGGCGCTTCCGAACCGAGGATGTCCGCCCAGAAGCGTTTGGCCTTGCCGGCGAAGGACGAGTTGCGCGGCGTCTGGCTCTCGCCCAGCGAGGCGGCCAGTTCCTGCAGCAGTTCCTTCTGGTGCGGGGTCAGCTCTGTCGGCGTCTCGACGAACAGTTCGACCACCAGATCGCCGCGGTTCTTGCCATTCAGATGCGGCATGCCCTTGCCCTTGATGCGAACCGTCTTGCCGGTCTGGGCGCCGGCGGGGACGCTGACAGGGGCGCGGCAGCGGCCGTCGCAGGCTTCGGAGGTCAGACAGGGGGCGTCGATCTCGCCGCCCAGGGCCGCCGTGGTCATCGGAACGGGAACCGTGACCAGCAGATCGAGGTTGTCCCGCTCGAACAGTTCGTGGGGCGTGACCGAGAGGAAGACATAGAGGTCGCCGCGCGGGCCGCCGCGGGCGCCGGCGTCGCCCTCGCCCGACAGGCGGATGCGGGAGCCGTCATCGACGCCGGCCGGGACCTTGAGCTGCAGCTTGCGGGTCTTGCGCACCTGGCCGTGGCCGGCGCAGGCGGTGCAGGCGTCCGCCGCGGCCATCCGGGAGCCGGCGCCGCCGCAATGGGGGCAGGTCCGCTCGACCTGGAAGAAGCCGTTGGCGGAACGGACGCGGCCCGCGCCCTGGCAGGTCGAGCAGGTGGAGGCCTTGGCGCCCTTTTTGGCGCCGGAACCCTCGCAGGTCTCGCAGGCGGCGGTGGTGGGCACGGCGATCTCGACGTCCGCGCCCTTGTAGGCCTGCTCCAGGGTGATCTCGAGGTCGTAGCGCAGGTCCGAACCGCGGCGCGGTCCATGCTGACGCGCCCCGCCGCCGGCGCGGCCGCCGAACACATCGCCGAAGGCGTCGCCGAAGACCTGGGAAAAGATGTCGTTGACGTCGGTGAAGCCCTGGCCCTGGCCGCCGAACCCGCCGCCGCCGTTGACCCCGGCGTGGCCGAACCGGTCATAGGCGGCGCGCTTCTGGTCGTCGGACAGGATGGAATAGGCTTCGGAGATCTCCTTGAACCGGGCCATGGAGTCGTCGCACCCGCCGTTGCGGTCAGGGTGGTGCGCCATCGCCAGCTTGCGATAGGCGGCCTTCAGGCCGGCGGCGTCGATGGTCCGCTCGACCCCCAGAACCTCGTAATAGTCACGCGTCGCCATGCGGCGTTCGTCCTCTTACCCTGCCGCCGGTCGGCGCCGCGTCGCGGACGGCCCACCGGAACGGCTGACCGGGCTGACATGGGCGCCCGGTGCGATGATGCAAGTTTCGTGAAACGGCCCCGCCTGTCGTCAGACAAGCGGGGCCGGGGTGATCGCGGAGCGGCGTGGCCTACGCGCTCTTCTTCTCGTCGTCGCCGGCGTCGGGCGAGACTTCCTCGAACTCGGCGTCGACCACGCCGTCGTCGGCGGGGGCCTCAGCCGTATCGCCGGCGCCCTGCTGCGAGGCGTACATGGCCTCGCCCAGTTTCATCGAGGCCTGGACCAGGGTGTTGGTCTTGGTCCGGATGTCTTCCGGGTCCGTGCCTTCCTTGGCCGCCTTCAGCTCTTCCAGGGCGGTTTCGATCGCGGTCTTCTCGTCGGCCCCGACCTTGTCGCCGTGTTCGGCCATGGCCTTTTCGGTCGAGTGGATCAGGCTGTCGGCGGCGTTGACCGCCTCGACCATCTCGCGCTTGGCCTTGTCGGCGGCGGCGTTGGCCTCGGCTTCCTTGACCATCTTCTCGATGTCGTCATCCGACAGGCCGCCGTTGGCCTGGATGCGGATCGACTGTTCCTTGTTGGTCGCCTTGTCCTTGGCGGTCACGTGGACGATGCCGTTGGCGTCGATGTCGAAGGCGACCTCGATCTGGGGCATGCCGCGCGGCGCCGGGGGGATGCCCATCAGGTCGAACTGGCCCAGCACCTTGTTGTCGGACGCCATCGGGCGCTCGCCCTGGAAGACCCGGATCGTCACGGCCGACTGGTTGTCGTCGGCGGTCGAGAAGACCTGGCTCTTCTTGGTCGGGATGGTGGTGTTGCGTTCGATCAGCGGGGTGAAGACGCCGCCCAGGGTCTCGATGCCCAGGGTCAGCGGGGTCACGTCCAGCAGCAGCACGTCCTTGACGTCGCCCTGCAGCACGCCCGCCTGCACCGCGGCGCCCAGCGCCACGACCTCATCGGGGTTGACGCCCTTGTGCGGCTCCTTGCCGAAGAATTTCTTCACGGCTTCCTGGACCATCGGCATGCGGGTCATGCCGCCGACCAGCACCACTTCGTCGATGTCCGAGGCCTTGAGGCCCGCGTCCTTCAGCGCCTTGGCGCAGGGCTCGATGGTGCGCTGGACCAGGTCCTCGACGAGGGCCTCCAGCTTGGCGCGCGACAGCTTGATGTTCAGGTGCAGCGGACCCGAGGCGTTCATGGTGATGAACGGCAGATTGACCTCGTACTGGGTCGTGGAGCTGAGCTCCTTCTTGGCCTTTTCGGCCTCTTCCTTGAGGCGCTGGAGGGCAAGTTTGTCGGAACGCAGGTCGACGCCCTGCTCCTTCTTGAACTCGTCGGCCAGGTAGTCGACGAGGCGCAGGTCGAAGTCCTCGCCGCCGAGGAAGGTGTCGCCGTTGGTCGACTTCACCTCGAACACGCCGTCGCCGATCTCGAGGATCGAGACGTCGAAGGTGCCGCCGCCGAGGTCATAGACGGCGATCTTCTGGCCGTCGTTCTTGTCGAGGCCATAGGCCAGGGCGGCCGCGGTCGGCTCGTTGATGATACGCAGGACCTCGAGGCCGGCGATCTTGCCGGCGTCCTTGGTCGCCTGACGCTGGGCGTCGTTGAAATAGGCCGGGACGGTGATGACGGCCTGGGTGACGGTCTCGCCGAGGTAGGCCTCAGCGGCCTCCTTCATCTTGCCGAGGGTGAAGGCCGAGATCTGCTGGGGCGAATAGTCCTTGCCGTTGGCGCGCACCCAGGCGTCGCCGGTCGGTCCCTTGACGATCTCATAGGGCACCATCTTCTTGTCCTTGGCGACCACGGGGTCGTCGAACGAGCGGCCGATCAGGCGCTTGATGGCGAAGAAGGTGTTGGTCGGGTTGGTCACGGCCTGACGGCGCGCCGGCTGACCCACCAGGGTCTCGCCGCCGTCCTGGATGGCGATGACGGAGGGCGTGGTGCGGTTGCCCTCGGCGTTCTCGATGACCTTGGGGTTCTTGCCGTCCATGACGGCGACGCACGAGTTCGTCGTGCCCAGGTCGATGCCGATGATCTTGGCCATGTGTAGTCTTTCACTCCATTTCAGCGGGCGATGCGGCGGCCTTTTAAAGCGAAGCGCCGCGCGTGACCGCCCCCGGTGTCAGGGTCTTTGGTCGGTTGGTACGGTTCCGGCCGCAAAGCCCCACGAACTGCGGGGATTTACAGCGGTTGAGGCCGATATGGGAAACACCCCCCCGGCTGCAAGCCCCAAACGGCCCCGGCGGACGATTCAACCGTCAGGGTCCGTCAGACGATTTGCCCTCTCACCGATGGCATAACGCTGTCATCGCCGCACCGATGCTGGTCCGGCCGCTGGGGAGAGACTGATATGAACACGTTCAAGACCATCGCCCGCGCCGCGCTGATCGTGGCGGCCCTGGGTTCCGCTTCCGCCGTTGCCGCCGCCGAACCGGTGGTCGCCGCCGACAAGATCGCCGTATCGGCGCCGATCCAGTCGCGCGACGGCCTGAACCGCCGGGTGCGCATCCACAACAACACCGGCTGGACCATGCTGCGCTTCTACGCCTCGGACTCGCGCATCACGAGCTGGCAGGAAGACATGCTGGGCCGCGGCACGCTCGCCGCCGGTCGCAGCATCATGATGAACATCGACGACGGCTCGGGCGCCTGCCTGTATGACTTCAAGGCCGAGTTCACCAATGGCCAGGTGCTGACGCGCTTCAACGTCAACGTCTGCCAGATCGCGGACTATTACTACACGCGCTGAGGCGCGGAGCGCCTCAGCTTCATTGCTGGGCCTACCGCCCTTCGGGCTACTTGAGGCCGGGCCTCGCGCGCCTACTTTCTGAGGATGGCGGCGCCGCGCGAGATCGATACGGGGATGGAGGGCTTCCGGTTCTGGCCGGGAGCCCTTTCCGCGTCCGGGCAGGCGGATTTGCTGGCCGAGGTGCTGGCCGCGGTCGAGCAGGCGCCCTTCTACCGCCCGGTGACGCCGGGCGGGCGGCCGTTCTCGGTGGAGATGACCGGGATGGGGCCGCTGGGCTGGGTCTCGGACCGGGCCGGCTATCGTTACCAGCCGACCCATCCGGTCACCGAAACGCCGTGGCCGCCTATGCCGGGGCGGCTGACGGACCTGTGGCGGGATCTGACCGGCTGGCCGGAGCCGCCGGACGCCTGCCTGGTCAACCTGTACCGGGGTCCGGCGAAGATGGGCCTGCATCAGGATCTCGACGAACAGGATCACCGCGCGCCGGTGCTGTCGGTCTCGCTCGGCGATGCGGCGGTGTTCCGGGTGGGAGCGGCGGGGGGCGGGCCGACGCGGACGGTGCGGCTGGCCTCGGGCGACGTCTGCGCCCTGACCGGCCCGGCGCGGCTGGCGCGGCACGGGATCGACCGGGTGATCGCGGGATCCTCGACCCTGGTTCCCGGCGGCGGCCGGATCAATCTGACGCTCCGCAAGGCCGGGCCAGCTTCACGGCAAACGTGACTCGACCTCACGCGGCGGCGAGGCCAGTGTTCCGGCCTCGCCAAGACCGGAGCCGCTGATGCCGACCCTGATCCGTCCCGAGGGACCCGAGCCCGACGATTTCCGTTTCAGCCGCCGCGCCCTGGCGACCGGCGCCCTGGGCGGCCTGGCCTTCGCCGGCTACGCCCCGGCGGCTCTCGCCCGGCAGGCCGCGCCCATCACCACCGATGGCGAGGGCCTGACCCAGGAACAGGCGACCGTCGAGGCCCCCGACGGCTTCGCCCTGCCGATCTTCGTGGCCCGTCCCGCCGGCGACGGCCCCTGGCCGGTGGTGGTGGTCGCTTCCGAAATTTTCGGCGTCCATGAATATATCCGCGACCTCTGCCGGCGGCTGGCCAAGGCGGGCTATGCGGCGGTCGCCCCGTCCTTCTTCAACCGGGTCGAGGACCCGGCCGGGCTGTCGGACATGTCGCGCGTGCAGCAGATCGTCGGCGCGGCCGGCTATGAGCAGGTCATGGGCGATGTCTCCGCGACCCTCGACTGGGTCAGCCAGCAGTTGTGGGCCAATTCCGACAAGGTCGGCATCACCGGCTTCTGCTGGGGCGGCAAGGTGGTGTGGCAGGCTTGCGCCCGTTTCGCCGTTCTGGACGCCGGGGTGGCCTGGTACGGCCGCCTGGCCCCCGCGCCCACGGCGACGCCGGAACAGGCCGCCGGGGGCCGGCCCTGGCCCGTCGATCTGGCCGGCGACCTGAAATGTCCGGTGCTGGGCCTGTACGGCGAGGCCGACCGCGGCATCCCGATGCCCAGCGTCGAGGCCATGCGCGCGGCCCTGCAACGCGCCGGCCAGACGGACAGCGGCATCCACGTCTATCCGGACGCGCCGCACGCCTTCCACGCCGACTATCGCGACAGTTATCGCGCCGCGGACGCAGCGGACGGCTGGGGCCGGCTGCTGGCCTTCTTCGGGGAGCGGCTGAAGGCCTGAATCAGGCCTTGCCGTCGAATTGGCCGCCGGTATCGCCGGCCGCCGCATAGGCCGCCGTGCCCGCGGCCGCATCGGCGGCGTTGGCCCGGGCTCCGGACCCCTTGGCGGCGACCACCACCATGGCTGGACGTACGGTGCGGCCGAACAGGGCGTAGCCGGCCTGAAGCGTCTGGATCACCTGCCCGCCCTGAATGGTGTCGGACGGCTGTTCCATCATCGCCTGATGCAGGTGCGGGTCGAAGGCCTCGCCCGGCTCGGGGGCCACGCGCTTGAGGTTGTTGCTCTCGAAGGCCTGGAGCAGCGATTTCTGGGTCAGCTCCAGCCCGGTGACCAGACCGGCCTCGCCGGCGTCGGCGTCTTTCGGGGCCGCCATGAGCGCCCGTTCCAGATTGTCGGCCACGCCCAGCAGGTCGCGGGCGAAGCGCTGGATGGCGTAGGCGCGGGCGTCGTTGGACTGTGTCTCGGCCCGTTTCTTCGTATTCTCGGCCTCGGCCACGGCGCGCAGGGCGCGGTCCTTCCACTGGTCACGCTCGGCGATCAGGGCGTCGATCGGGCCCAAGCCGTCATCCAGCCCGGCCTCGGCGTTTGCCTCGGCCTCCGCGATATCGGCGGCCAGCTCCTCGGAGTGGGGAAAGTCGTCGTGTGTGTCGCTCAAGTCTCTTGTCCGTCCAGCATTCGCCCCAGCACCCGGGCGGTATAGTCCACCAACGGTATGATGCGGGCATAGTTCAGCCGCGCGGGTCCGATCACGCCGATGGCGCCCAGGACCCTCTGCCGGCCCGTCATATAGGGCGCCGCGATGACGGCGGAACCCGAAAGCGAAAAGAGTCTCGTTTCCGCGCCGATGAAGATGCGCACGCCCTGGGCCGTCGACACCCCGTCCAGCAGGCCGATCAGCTGTTCCTTCTGCTCCAGGTCGTCGAACAGGATGCGGACCTTTTCCAGATCCTCGGCGGTCTCGCGGTCGTGCAGCAGATTGGCCCGGCCGCGCACGATCAGCGACCGCTCGCGCTCGGCCCCGCCGGACCAGGCGGCCATGCCGTCCTCGACCAGGCGGGCGGCGGCGGCGTCCAGCTCGCGGCGGGCGGCGTCCAGTTCGGTGCGCATCTCGGTGCGCGCCTCGTGCAGGGGCCGGCCCTTCAGCCGGGCGTTGAGGAAGTTCGAGGCCTCGGTCAGGGTCGAGGGCGTCACCCCCGCCTTGAGCGGCATCAGCCGGTTCTCGACCGAGCCGTCGTCGCCGACCAGCACGGCGAGGGCCTGGTCGTGGCCGAGGGCGACGAACTCCACATGCTTGACCCCGGCCTCGCGCACCGGGCTGGCCACGATGCTGGCCCCGCCGGCGAGGCCGGACAGCAGGCTGGAGGCCTCGTTCAGAGCCTCGTCAAAACTGCGGCCGCGTCCGGCCAGACGGGCGTCGATCTCGCGCCGTTCCTCGGTCCCGACGTCGCCGATCTCCAGCAGGCCGTCGACGAACAGCCGCAGGCCCGCGTGGGTCGGAATCCGCCCCGCCGAGGTGTGCGGCGACCCCAGCAGCCCCGCCATCGTCAGGTCCTGCATGGTGTTGCGGATCGAGGCGGGGGACAGGGCGATGCCGGTCTGGGACAGGGTGCGCGAGCCCACGGGCTCTCCGGTCTGAAGGTAGCTCTCGACGATGCGGCGGAAGATGTCGCGGGCCCGCTGGTCCAGCGAGGCCAGTCCGGCGGACGGGGGCGCTGACGACATCAGCGGATCGAAAGTCATGTCCGGTTCCGCCCCTCCCATCTTTCCCGGGACAGTCTGTGCACCAGACAGTCGTCCGCGTCGAACGTTCGCCGGCCGACGACCTCAAACCCCAGCCGCTGATAGAAGCGATGCGCCTCGGTGTTGGAGGCGAGCGGGTCAATGACGACCGCCGTCACCTCCGGCGCGGCGAAACAGGCGTCGAGAGCCAGGGTCATCATCTGCGTGCCGAAACCACGACCGAGGGCGTCCTTCGGGCCGATCCAGATGTCGATGGCCCGCAGGTTCGGCTCGATCTCGCCCCAGTAGTGGGTCGGCTCCAGATGCGGGTCGATGATCTGCAGGACCCCGATCGGGCGGCCGTCTGCCTCTGCGATGAGGTAGAGGCTGACGTCGGACTGGTCGGCCAGCTCCTCCCGCCAATCGATGCCGCCGAAGGCGACGACGGCTTCCGGGTCGTCGGTCGAGCACTCGATGACGTGCGGCTCGCGATCCCACGCCGCCAGAATTTCCGCGTCATCGGCCGTGGTCGGACGCAGCCGGACCCTGGCGGACGACGATGCGGGGGCATACAGGCTCACGGTTTCAGGATAAGCAGCGCCGCCGCCCCGTCCAAGCGGCATCCGAGGAAATCCGTACATGACCACCGCCCGCCCGTCCGACCGCACCCCCGAACAGCTCCGCGCCGTGTCGCTGGAGACCGGCGTGAACCGCTACGCCGAGGGCTCCTGCCTGGTGACGTTCGGCCATACCAGGGTTCTGGTGACGGCCTCGGTCGAGGAGAACGTCCCCGGCTGGATGCGCGGCAAGGGCGCGGGCTGGGTCACGGCGGAATACGGCATGCTGCCCCGCGCCACCCACACGCGCGGCCGTCGCGAGGCCGCCAGCGGAAAGCAGACCGGCCGGACACAGGAGATCCAGCGCCTGATCGGCCGCTCCCTGCGCGCGGTCGTGGACCTGAAGCTGCTGGGCGAGCGTCAGGTGGTGCTGGACTGCGATGTCATCCAGGCCGACGGCGGCACGCGGACGGCGGCCATCACCGGCGCCTGGGTGGCCATGGCCTCGGCCTTTGACTATTTGCGCGCCGAGGGCTTGCTGAAGACCGATCCCATCCTCGATCAGGTCGCGGCCGTGTCCTGCGGCGTCTGCAAAGACCAGCCGGTGCTGGACCTCGACTATGAGGAGGACTCCACCGCCGAGGCCGATTCCAACTTCGTCCTGACCGGCGCGGGCGCGATCGTCGAAATTCAGGCCACCGGTGAGAAGCGCGGCTTCTCGCGCGCCGAGTTCGACCGGCTGTTCCAGCTGGCCGAGGGCGGCTGCACCGAACTGTTCGCGATGCAGCGCGCCGCCCTGGGACGTTAGGTTCGGGCCGCCGATGCTTCCGTAGCCGGGCGAACCATGCCTATTCTGCCTCTTCCCGCGACCGATCGGAGTGCCCATGCGCCGGACCGTAATCGCCCTGCTGGCCGTGACCGCCTTGGTCGCCGGCTGCGAACGCCCCGCTGACGCGCCGCCGAACGAGCCGGCCGCCGCCCCCGCTCCACCACCCGAAATGCCGGCGGACGCCCCGCCGCAGGAAGAGGTCGATCCGGCCCTGGTCGTCACCCCGGTGGGCGCGCCCGTCTCCTGTCTGAACGATATCGGGGCCGAGGCGGCGCAACGACTGGTCGACCGCTGTATCGCCGTCAGTCCCGCCACCCGGCCGCCCTGCAATGTGGCCAACCCCTGCGAGTTGATCCAGGGCGAGATCGATCGCTCGTGCGACATGTATGCGCCGGGCGAGGCGAAGCCGGCGGAGTGCGCCGCTTAACGGTTCCTGTACCCCGGACGACTAGTCTGGGGACCATGACGCCCGTCCCGACACCGCCCGACCTGCGCGCCCTCACCACCTTGCGGTTTCTCGCCGCGCTCTGGGTGGTGCTCTACACGGCCTGGCCGCATCTGGATGTCAGCTGGATCCCCGTGGCCGTGACCAAGGGCTATCTCGGCGTCGAGACCTTCTTCATCCTGTCCGGCTTCATCCTCAGCCACGTCTATCTCGAGGCGGCGGGCGAGAAGCGGTTCCGCTACGGCGGCTTCCTGTGGGCGCGGCTGGCGCGGGTCTATCCGCTGCATCTGGTCACCCTGTTCGGCATGATCGCCCTCGGCCTCGCCGCGGGTGTCGCCGGCCTGGCCATCGACGGCAGCCTGACCGACTGGCGGGCGCTGCCGGCGAACCTGACCCTGACCCACGCCTGGGGCCTGGCGCCCAGCTCGGCCTTCAACCATCCGTCCTGGTCGATTTCGGCGGAATGGGCGGCCTATCTCAGCTTCCCGGCCTTCGCCTTCGTCGCCTGGCGGCTCAGGAACCGGCCGGTGCTGGCGACCGTGCTGGCCGCGGCCTTCGCGCTGGGCCTCTACGCCGTCTTCCAGCCGCTGGCCGGCTATTCCCTGACAGAGGCCACTTTCCGCTGGGGCGCGCTGCGGATCGTTCCGTGCTTCGCCCTCGGCTGCGCCCTCTATCTGGTGCATCGCCGCGGCGGCATCCCCTTCGCCGGCCCGGTCGCGCTGATCAGCGGCCTGGCCGTGGTGGCCAGCGCCTCGCTGGGGCTGTGGGACGCCATCACCGTCCTGGCCGCCGGGGGACTGATCCTCGGCCTTGGTTCGCTGGGCAACGCCCGCGCCGGGGTCTTCGCCTCGAAGCCCGGGGTCTATCTCGGCGAGATCAGCTATTCGATTTATATGGTTTGCGCGCCCGTGCTGCTGCTGATGACCAATGTCGCGGCGCGGTTGACGGGGGCCGACGACAAGCGGTTTCACTTCATTGTGTGGCTGGCGCTGGTGGCGGTGATTCCGGTGGCGGCGATGGTCACCTACCACCTCGTCGAACGCCCGGCCCGCAAGGCGATGCGGGGGTGGGCGGACCGGCGCGCGGCCCGGGCCGCTGCGGCGAAAGCGCGCACGGACTCGCCCGATAGGGTTCTTCAACCCTCGGAAACTATCGTCTAAGGCTAACGCGACGAAAACAGGTCGGGACTTTCGCCAGCATGATGAAACGGCTCACAGCCGCCGCGGTTGCGGCGACCATCGGATTTTCTGTGCTGGGCCATGCCCCCGCTGTGAAGGCCGACGAGCCCTACTGGCAGTGCGTGACCTTCGCCCGCATGTTCTCGGGCATCAACATCTTCGGCGACGCCCTGACCTGGTGGCGTCAGGCCCAGGGCAAGTTCCGCACCGGCGCCCGTCCGGAAACCGGCTCGGTCCTGGCCTTCCAGCCCAGCGGCCGGATGACCCGGGGCCATGTCGCCGTCGTCTCCGAAATCCTGACCGACCGCGTCATCCGTGTGACCCACGCCAATTGGGGCGGCAGCCGTGGCCGGGTCGAGGAGAACGTCACCGTCGTCGACGTCTCGCATGGCGGGGACTGGACCGCGGTCAAGGTCTGGTACAATCCCAGCCGGGCTCTCGGAACCTCCGTCTATCCGACCTATGGCTTCATCCACAAAGCCCCGGTGCTGCCGTCCGCCGGCGTGCTCATGGCCTCGGCGCCGGCGGCCAACGGCCAGCCCTGATCGCCCATCTTCTGATCCGGACTTGACCCGCAGGCGCTGTCCGCGCTTCCTGCCGGCGAACCCGGAGTCCCCCCATGCGTCCCGTTCTCGCCGCCCTCGCCGTCCTGACCCTCGCCGCCTGTTCGCCGGCGGAGGAGCCCGGCCCGCCGGCCGGGGAGCCCCTGCCGGCGCCCGTGCTGGGCGGAGTCGATCTGGCCCAGCCGGTGCGCGCCCTGGGCACGGAGCCCTTCTGGAGCGTCGAACTGACCGGGACCGAGATGGTCTATACGACCCCCGACCTGCCTGAACAGCGCGCCCCCCAGTCCAACCCGGTGGTCCAGGGCACGACGGCGATCTGGGAGTCGGAGACCGCCGACGGAACCGCGCTCGGCGTCACCCTGGTCGCGACGGAATGCTCGGACGGCATGAGCGACCGCACCTATCCCCTGACAGCCATGGTCAAGGTCGGTGATCTGGAACTGACCGGCTGCGCCGCCTCGTCCGCCGCCGTGATGTCCACCGGCGAAAGCGGCCCGGTGGTCTGACAGGGTCTCAGCCCTTCGCCGGATCTCGCAAGGTCCGCATCGCCCCCAGCCGGGCGAAGGCCACGATAAGCGCCTTGCGCCGCGCGGGCGCCAGAGGACAGGCCGGCGCGTCGCGCACCACCGCCCCACCGAAGCCGTCGGCGACGATCAGCCCCGGCTCCTCCGGCAGGATGTCGCCGGGAAACTCGGGCGCCACGGCGAAATAGAAGGCGTCGCAGAAGGGCCCGTACTCGCCCCATTTGCGGTCGACCCGATAGTCCTCGAGCCCGGACTTCACCTCGCAGATGACGATATCGCCGCGCGGACCCACGGCCATCACATCGGCGCGTCGTCCGTTGGGCAGGCCGACTTCCAGCAGGGGCGCGTAGCCGAGGTCGACCATCAGCCGCGCCGCGCCGCGCGTCACCGCCAGCGTCGTCTGCGGTCGGCTGAAGACAAGGTCGATCTGGAGCAGGGCGGCGGCCATGCCGTCTTTATGTTCGGCATATGTTCCGATTTCAAGCCGGGAAGGCGGACCGGTTGTCGGCCCGCCCGCCTACCGCCCAGTGTGGACGACCGAGCCGGTGTCCATGCCCAGGGTGCGCGCGCGGGCGATCAGCCTCGCCCGCTCGACCTCCGAGGGGCTCTGGCTGCGATGCCAGACCCACCAGTCGGACTTGTTCGGCAGGGCCATGATGGCCCAGCTGTAGTCGGGGGCATGGTCCCAGACCCAGTAGTTCTGCCCCGCCAGACCGCCGACGCCCAGCAGGCCCGTGAGGGTGAAGCGGAAGCGGGCGTTGGTCTGTGTGTCCGTGACACGGGCGTTGGCGCGCAGGGTCTCGACCCCTCCGTCGGCGCGGCGGGTGCAGGTGACGACGATGGAATAGCGGTGCGGCCGGTCCTGCGGATTGAAGTCGATCTGGGCCCGGCGGCAGTCCTTCTGGGCGTCGTTGGGACTGCGCGCGATCTCGAACCAGCGGCCGTCGAACTGGTCCAGCGCCACATTGCGCGCCTGGGCGGCGGCGGGGGCGGCGACCGCCGACGCGGCGGCGGCGATCAGGGCGGATCGGATCAGGGTCATCGGGCGTCCTCGCGGTGGGCGTCGGCCAAGATACGGCCCGACCTCCCGTCCGGTTGCCCCGTCAGAGGATAAACCGGCTCAGATCCGCGTCGCGCGCCAGTTCGGCGACCAGATCGCGCACCCGCTCGCCGTCGAAGGCGACCGTCTGGCCCGACAGGTCGGAGGCCTTGAAGCTGGTCTCCTCCAGCACCCGCTCCAGCACCGTGACCAGCCGCCGCGCGCCGATGTTCTCGACCGCGCTATTGGCCGCCACCGCCGCGTCGGCCAGGGCCTCCACCGCGTCCGGGGTGAAGGTCAGGGTCACGTCCTCGGTGGCCAGCAAGGCCTGGTTCTGGCGGATCAGATTGGCCTCCGGCTCGGTCAGGATGCGGACGAAGTCGTCGCGCGTCAGGGCCTTCAGCTCGACCCGGATCGGCAGCCGCCCCTGCAGCTCGGGCAGAAGATCCGAGGGCTTGGCCACATGGAAGGCGCCCGAGGCGATGAACAGCACATGGTCAGACTTCACCGGCCCGTATTTCGTCGAGACCGTGGTGCCCTCGATCAGGGGCAGAAGGTCGCGCTGCACGCCCTCGCGGCTGACATCGCCGCCGGTTCGATCAGATCGCCCGGCGACCTTGTCGATCTCGTCGATGAAGACGATGCCTTCGTTCTCGGCCAGCAGCAGGGCCTCGGTGGTCAGGCTCTCCTGATCCAGCAGCTTGTCGCTTTCCTCGTTGATGAGGGGCGCCACGGCGTCGCGCACCGCCAGCTTGGCCGTCTTCGTCCGACCGCCGCCCAGCTTGCCCAGCATTTCGGACAGATTGATCATGCCGACATTGCCGCCGCCGGGCAGGTCCAGCCCCTGCATCGGCGAGGCCGTGTCGGCGAGCTGAAGTTCGATCTCCTTGTCGTCCATCTCCCCGGCCCGAAGCTTCTTGCGGAAGCTGTCGCGCGTGGCCGGCTGGGAGCCCGGCCCGACCAGGGCGTCCAGGATCCGCTCCTCGGCCGCCGCCTCGGCCTTGGCCTTGACGCCGGAACGTCGCTTGTCGCGCACCATGACCAGGGCCGCCTCGACCAGGTCGCGCATGATCGAATCCACGTCGCGGCCGACATAGCCGACCTCGGTGAATTTGGTCGCCTCGATCTTGAGGAAAGGCGAGCCGGCGAGTTTGGCAAGGCGCCGCGCGATCTCGGTCTTCCCGACGCCGGTGGGGCCGATCATCAGGATGTTCTTGGGGGTGACCTCGTCGCGCAGATCGTCGGGCACGCGCTTGCGCCGCCAGCGGTTGCGCAGGGCCACGGCCACGGCGCGCTTGGCGTCGTCCTGTCCGACGATGAAGCGGTCCAGTTCGGAAACGATTTCGCGGGGGGAAAGGTCGGTCATGGCGCTCAGATGGGTGGGCGAAGGGAAGTTGGCGAGAGGGGCTGTTTCATCACGAAGATCAAGAAGGATGCACGAAGATCACGAAGGTCAACGCACGATCCGCCGAAGCCCGTCAGGCACGCCAACCTGCCGCTCCACCCGAAGTCCCCGTCGTCGGAGTTCTTCCGCGAGACAGGCTCCATAGACCGACTCCAGCAAGCCCGGTCCCAAAAGGCGGTGCACTTTCAGCGCGGCGTCAACGACGACACTACCGACACGCTCGGTGTCGGCAGGCAGTGGCCCGGTCCCTTCGTGTCGTTCGTGCATCCTTCGTGAACCAGCCAGCGACAGGGCATGGATTGCTACAGCCGGCCTACCCCAACGTCTCAACCGTCAGGTTGCCGTTGGTGTAGACGCAGATCTCCGCCGCGATCTCCATGGCCCGGCGGGCGATGGTTTCGGCGTCCATGTCGGTGTGTTCAATCAGGGCCCGCGCGGCCGACAGGGCGAAATTGCCGCCCGAACCGACCGCGGCCACGCCATGTTCCGGCTCCAGCACATCGCCGACGCCGGTGACGGTGAAGATCGAACTCCCGTCCGCCACCAGCAACATGGCCTCGAGCCGGCGGAGGTAGCGGTCCGTGCGCCAGTCCTTGGCCAGGTCGACGCAGGCCCGGGCCAGCTGGTCCGGATACTGCTCCAACTTGGCTTCCAGCCGCTCGATCAGGGTGAAGGCGTCGGCCGTGGCGCCGGCGAAACCGGCCAGCACCTTGCCGCCGGCCAGCGCCCGGACCTTGCGCGCCGCGCCCTTGACGATGGTCGGCCCCATCGAGACCTGGCCGTCCCCGGCGATGACGGTTCGACCGTTCTTGCGCACCGCCAGAATGGTGGTGCCGTGCCAGTCCGGGAAATTGGGGTTCGCGTTCATCATCCGTTGCAGATGGAGACCGAAATGCGGCGCGGCAAGCGGAAAGCAACGGAAATACAACAGCTGAGCCGGGCCACATTCTGGCCCATGAAACCCGTTACATAGACAATCTATTCCCCAAATTTCGCCATATGAGGGAGCCGTCGTGCTTCATCGCGTGATATACGCCAGCGAAGCCGTTGGCGCGACCGGGGTTTCGACCCTGTCGATCGCCCAGATTCTGGGCGTCTCGGACCGCAACAACCGGCGCGACCGCGTATCCGGCTGCCTGATGTTTCATCAGGGTCATATCCTCCAGGCCCTGGAGGGGGAACGCGCCGATCTGGACCGGCTGATGCGTCGGATCATCGCCGATCCGCGCCATACCGGCCTGCGGATTCTGTCCGACATGCCCATTGCCGAACGTCGTCTGGACGAGCCGATGTGCTTGTGCGGCGATCCCGCCTCCCTGCTGGAGCGGATCGGCCTGCCGTGCATCTCGCGCCTGTCCGCCAATGAGGCGGAAGCCCTGCTGGATATCCGCAAGGCCGCCTGACGGCGTGGACCTTGCGCGTCGCACGCCCTAACTGGGGGCGTGACCTTCTCAGACGATGAAATCGAACGCTATGCCCGCCATCTGGTGCTGGCCGAGGTCGGCGGGCCCGGACAGCAGCGGCTGAAGGCCGCGCGCGTGGGCCTGATCGGCCTGGGCGGCGTGGGCGCTCCCGCGGCGCTTTACCTCGCCGCGGCGGGGGTCGGGACGCTGCGCCTGATCGATGACGACACGGTCGCCCTGTCCAACCTCCAGCGCCAGATAGCCTTTGACGCCGCCGACATCGGCCGCCCCAAGGTCGAGGCCGGCGCCGAGACCCTGACCGCGCTAAACCCGCACGTCCGGATCGAGCCTGTCGCGGAACGGCTGACGGGGTCGAACGCCGCGCGTCTGATCGAGGACTGCGGCGTCGTCATCGACGGGACAGACGATTTCGCGACCCGGTTCGCGGTCAACGCCGCCTGCGTCGCCGCGGGGATCCCGCTGGTCTCGGGCGCCCTTGGCCGCTGGAGCGGTCAGGTCGGGGTCTTCACCGGCCGGCCCTGCTACCGCTGTCTCGTGCCGGCTGTCCCGCCGGAGGCCGAGACCTGCGCCCGCGTCGGGGTGATCGGCGCCCTGGCCGGCGTCGTCGGATCGATGGCCGCGCTGGAGGCGATCAAGCGGATCGTCGGCGCGGGCGCGCCCCTTGTGGGCCGCCTGCTGATCTATGACGGCCTGGCCGGAACCGCCCGGACGGTCGCCGTCGCCGCTGACCCCGCCTGCCCCGTCTGCGCCTCGCTCTAGGCGAACACCCGCCGGAACAGCTCGATATACTGGGTCATCAGATCCAGTTCGACGCCGTCTTCCCAGTCGGCGTGCCCGGCTCCGCGGACCTCGACATAGTCGACGGTCTTGCCGGCGCGATCCAGCGCCTCCTTCATCCGGCGCGACTGGAACACGGGCACGACCCCGTCGTCGGCGCCGTGCACCAGCATGATCGGACAGCCCACCTCGGCGGCCCGCCTGCGCGGCGAGGCGCGGGCCAGGGCCGTCTCGTCAAGTCCCAGCCGCGTTGACCAGAAGCGGTAGACCTCGTTTTCGGGCGAACTGTCGTCACGCTTTTCATAGGCCAGCATCTCGGGCAGGTCGCCGATCCCGCAGATCGAGATCGCCGCCTTGTACAGGTCCGGCCGGCGCACGGCGCCCATCAGGGCCGCGTAACCGCCGTAGCTGATCCCCATGATGCCGACCTTGCCGGCGTCCAGCCCACGGGTCCTGATCGCATGGTCGACGGCGTCCTCGACGTCCTCCTGCATCCGGTCGCCCCAACGCCCCCAACCCTCGCCGGCGAAAGCCAGGCCATAGCCGCCCGAGCCCCGGAAATTGGGCTGCAGCACCCACCAGCCCTGGGCCGTCAGGGCCTGAACGGTGCGGTTCCAGTCCATGACGTCGCGGACTTCCGGCCCGCCGTGCGGCATGACGATCAGGGGACCCGGCGAGCCGCCGGGAGGGGCGGTCAGATAGGCCCGGATGGTCGCGCCGTCGCGCGTCGTGACGTCCAGGGCCTCCGTCCGGCCCAGCCGCTCGGTCTGCAGGGCGGTGCGCGGGGTCAGGTTGACGAAGCTGCGGGCCGCCCGGTCATAGAGGTACCAGGCGCCGGGTTCATTCGGCCCGCTGACATAGGACAGGAACCGGTTGTGGGTCCGGTCGATGTCGACCAGCTGGACGTTGCAGCTGTTGTCGAAGAAGCGGTTCATGGCCCGATGGTGCGGGGCCAGTTCCGGTTTTACGAAATCATACTCCAGCCGGTCGTTCCAGTAGGCCGCGCCCAGGTAGACGCCACGGTCATCGGTCAGACCGCCCGAGACATCGGCGCGGGGCCGCGAGGCGACGGGCTCGCCATAGACGCCGGTCCGCAGGTTGAACTCGCGGATGGACCGGACGTCCTCGCCGTTCAGCCGGGCCGAAACCAGGATCGCATCGCTGCTGTCGGTCGCCGAGATATATTCGAAGTCCGGGATGTCGCCGATCCGCATCCGGCGCACGAAGCGCCATTGCCGCTCGCCCGGCGCCCGGGCCATGATCTCGAAGGTGTTTCCGGCGCTGTTGATGTCATAGCGCAGCACCGGCACGCCGTTGCGGGTCTCCCAGCCCACGGTGTCGAAATCGCCGCGCTCGAACTCCTCCGCCCGCCCGGTCATGACATTGACCTTGTACAGGGCGTTGATGCGCCGCGCCTGGGTTGGGGCGATCATCAGAACATGGTCGGGATCGTCGTGCAGCAGATCGGCGATGACTCCCAGATTCCGGGTTGATCGCATCCGCTGCGGTTCGTTGTCGAACAGGACGACGGCGCCGCCGGTGTCCGGATCGATCGAGACCATCCGCCGGGAAATCACGGCCCCGGTGGTGGTCGATCCCAGAGACCGGGCCGAGGTCCGTTCCGTGCTGGCGCGACCGCCCAGGGCGATGCGCACCAGCAATCGCTGGTCGCTGGCCCATTCCATGGTCTCGCAGTCGACGTCGCCCAGCGGCGCACGTTTGGGCGGGGCGGAAGGATTGGCGGCGTCCAGCACGTCCAGAACCGCGCGGCGCGCGCCGCCCTGATGGATCTCGCGGATGATGGCGATCCGCTCGCCCGACGGCGACAGGGCCACGCCCTTGACGCCGTCCTTGGCGTAGAAGTCCGCCAGGGCGTGAGGCGCGATCTGACGCGCCGCCACGGGCCCCGCCGCCGCTGCAACCCCGAGACCGCCGGCGCTCGCCAGCAGACCCCGGCGCGACAGCGCCCACCGCGTCGCCGCGGAATTCCTGATTGTCATGATACGCCCCCGATACTCTGAGTTCTAACAGCCCAAGGGTTGAGCCCGCGTCAAGCGAAGGCCTGACGCAGCAGGGCGACATAGCGGGTCATCAACTCCTGCTCCTTGGCGTCCTCCCAGTCCGCGTGCCCGGCGTCCTCGACCTCGATAAACTCGACCGACTTGCCGGCGCCGCGCAGGGCGTCGCGCATCCGGCGGGACTGGATCGCCGGCAGAACGGGGTCATCGGCCCCGTGCACCAGCAGTACCGGGCAGGTGATTTCGCTGGCCCGGCGGCGGGGCGAGGCCGCCTCCAGCGCAGGCCCCATCGCCCTCCGGTCGCCGATGCGTTTGGTCCAGAATTCGTAGATCGGCTGGCCCGGGGTATCGTCCTGGCGCTCTTCCGACGCCAGCACGTCGGGCAGGTCGTAGACGCCGCAGATGCCGATCGCCGCCTTGTAGAGGTCCGGCCGTTTCACCGCCCCCATCAGGGCCGCATAGGCGCCATAGCTTGTGCCCATGATCCCGACCTTTGATACGTCCAGCCCCTTCGCGGCGATGGCGTGGGCGATCGCGTCCTCGACATCGTCCTGCATGCGGTCGCCCCAGCGGGTCCAGCCCTGCCGGGCGAACTCCTGGCCATAGCCGCCCGAGCCGCGGAAATTGGGCCGCAGCACCCACCAGCCCTGCGCCGCCAGCACCTGCACCTGCCGGTCCCAGCCCGGCGTGTCGCGCACCTCGGGTCCGCCGTGCGGCAGCGCCACCAGCGGTCCCGGCGCCCCGCCCGGAGGCGCGGTCAGATAGGCCTCGATGGTCGCGCCGTCGCGCGTCCGCACCTGCAGCACCTCGCTGGCGCCCAGTCGCGCCGGGTCCAGGTCCCGTGCCTGGCCCAGGTTGACGATCGCGCGCGCGTCCTTGTCGTAGAAGAACCAGGCGCCCGGCTCCGCCGGCCCGTCCACCCGGGCGATGAAGCGGTTCCGCGCCCTGTCGACGTCCGTGAAATGCACGTTGCAGCTATTGTCGAAGAAGCGGTTCAGGGCGCGGTGGTGGGCCGCCAGTGCGGGATCGGCGAACTCATACTCCAGCCGCTCGCCATAGTAGGCGGCGCCCAGATAGACGCCGGCGGAATCCCGCAGGCCATAGGTCACATCCCGGCCGGGACGAGGGTTCAGCGCCGGACCGAGCGCGGTCGTTGTCAGGTCCATCTCGCGGACGCTCTGGACGTCCTCATTGTCGAAACGGGCGATGACCAGCACCTTGCCGGGCGTCTCGCCGGCGCCGACCCACAGAAAGTCCGGGGCTTCACGCACGCGGGTGCGGCGCGCCATCGTCCACTCGGTCGCGCCCGGCGCCCGGACCATGATGGTCTCGACCGTGCCGCGGCTGTTCATGTCGTGACGCAGGACGGGCACCCCGTTGACGGCCCGCCAGTGATAGGTGCCCGACCCGCCGCGTTCGATCCGGGTCGCCGAACCCGTGTTCACATTGACCCGGTGCAGGCCCATCACCCCGTCGGACTCCCACGCGGCCATCAGGATATTTTCGGGATCGTTGGGCAGCATGTCGATGATGCGGCCCATGTCGAAGGTGCTGCGCACGCGGTTGTGCTGGTCGCTGAACAGCAGCACCACTTCCCCGGTGGTCGCATTCACCGAGACGACGCGGCGCATGTAGTAGTCGACGCCCCGCGCCCTTCGATTGGAGCCCCCCATGGCCCGGGTCGACGTCGTGCCCTTCAGGATCACGCTCGCCAGAAGGCGGTCGTCGTTCGCCCATTCGATGGACATGATCCAGACCGGGCCCAGATCGATCCGGCGCCGCTGACCCTCGGGGTCGGCGGCGTCGAGGAAGTCCACGGCGCTGCGCGGGGTCTCGTCGGTGCCGAGGTTCTCGGCCACGGCGATCCGGTTTCCGGACGGCGACAGGGCCGCGCCGCTGCTCATTGTCGGCTTGAAGAATTCACTCAGCGGATAGGCGCCGTCCTGGGCCCGCGCCACGCCCGGCGGCAGGGCCGCCACCCCCGCCAGCGCCACCGTTCCGGCCAGCAGGCCGCGCCGCGACAAGGCGGCCCGCGCCGCCTTCGTCAATCCGATGGTCATGAGTCCGCCCCCGAAACGCTACTGTGGACCCTACCAACCCAAGGTTTCGCGGGGCGTCAAGCGCCGGGCTTCAGGTCCGGGGTTCAGAGCATGGCCGGAATCACCCGGTCCGGCGGGCGGTGGCCGTTGTGGAAGGTCTGGATATTGGCGATCACCCGGTCGCCCATGTCCTGACGGGCTTCCAGCGTCGCCGACCCCAGATGGGGCAGCAGCACGACATGGGCGTGACCCAGCAGGCCCGGATGGATGGCCGGCTCGTGCTCATAGACGTCCAGTCCCGCCCCGGCGATGGCGCGGCGGGCCACGGCCTCGGCCAGCGCCGCCTCGTCGATCAGCTCCCCGCGGGCGGTGTTGATCAGGATGGCGTGCGGCTGCAACCGGGCCAGCCGCTCCGCCGACAGCAGGTGGTGGGTCTCCTTCGTCGCCGGGCAGTTCAGCGAGATCAGATCCATCCGCGCCAGCATCTGGTCCAGATCGTCCCAGTAGGTGGCCCCCAGCTCCTCGGCGATCATGGCCGGAACCGGTTTGCGGTTGTGATAGTGGACCTGCATCCCGAAGGCCTTCGCGCGCCGGGCGAGGGCCTGGCCGATCCGCCCCATGCCGACGATGCCCAGCCGTTTGCCCCACAGCTTGCGCCCCGTCATCCAGGTCGGGGTCCAGCCCTCGAACCGGCCCTCGGCCACCACCTGGGCGCCCTCGACGATGCGGCGGCTGACCGCCAGGATCAGGGCCATGGTCAGGTCCGCGGTGTCCTCGGTCAGAACCCCCGGCGTATTGGTCACGATCAGGCCGCGTCCCACGGCGGCGTCGATGTCGATGTGATCCACGCCCGCCCCGAAATTGGCGATCATCTTCAGCTGGTCGCCGGCCGCGGCGATCAGGGCGGCGTCGATCGTGTCGGTGATGGTCGGGACCAGCACATCGGCATGGCGCATCGACGCCTCCAACGCGGCCCGGTCCATCGGCTTGTCGGTCAGGTTCAGCTCGGCGTCGAACAGTTCGCGCATGCGCGTCTCGACCGCGTCGGGCAGCCGTCTGGTTAACACGACCTTAAGTCTGGGCGCGGACATTGGCGGCCTTCGGTTTCAATCGCTTCGGCTTATTGGCGCATCCGGTGTCTGGCAAGGCTCGCTCCCGTTTCCAAAGACTGGCCGTCCTCGGCGGCGTTCTGGCGGCGGCCGTTCTGGCCGGCGCCGGTCAGGCCATGCCGGATGGTCGGCCGACGCCCAGCGGCCAGCCGGTGCCGCGCTGGCTGTCGCTGAAATCAGACGAGGTGCGGGCGCGGTTCGGGCCCGGGCTCGACTACCGTATCCTGTGGGAATACCGGGTCCCGGGCCTGCCGGTGCAGGTGATCGCCGAGACCACGGAATGGCGCAAGATCTGCGACCCCGAGGGCGGCGTCGCCTGGGTTCACCGCAGCGTGGTGTCCAGCCGCCGCAGCGTCTTCAACGCCTCGGACGCCGAGATTCCGATCCGCTCGGGCCCGTCCGAATCCTCCGCCCTGCGGGCCCGGTTGACCTCCCAGGCCCTTGTGACCCTGGAAGAGTGCGAGGATGGCTGGTGCGAGGTGCGGGCGCGCCGCCTGCGCGGCTTCGTGCGCCAGGGCGATGTCTTCGGCGGTCAGGAGCGCGCCCTGTGCAGCGCCGCCCGCCCGGCGGGGCGGGGCCGCTAGCCTCCGCGAGCGCCATACGCCGCCGCCGCTAAAATGTTGAGCCGCCGGTTCCGGTCGTGTAACCCCACGGCAACACCGGCCTCAAGCCGCGCGAAGCGCGTCAGGCCAAGATGATGCGAGAGCCCCTTGAGCCAGTCGAAAAATCCGTCGTCATACGACTACGAGGCCCTTCTGGCCGCGGGTCGGGGCGAACTGTTCGGCCCCGCCAACGCCAAGCTGCCGGCCCCGCCGATGCTGATGCTCGACCGGATCGTGATGATCAACGATGACGGCGGCGCCCACGGCAAGGGCTATGTCGAGGCCGAACTCGACATCCACCCCGACCTCTGGTTTTTCCAGTGCCATTTCATCGGCGACCCGGTCATGCCCGGCTGCCTCGGCCTGGACGCCATGTGGCAACTGGTCGGCTTCTACCTCGGCTGGATCGGCGGACCCGGCAAGGGCCGGGCTCTGGGCGTCGGCGAGGTGAAATTCACCGGTCAGGTGACCCCGGACGTCAAGAAGGTGGTCTACAAGATCGACCTGAAGCGGGTCATCAACCGCCGGCTGGTCATGGGCATCGCCGACGGGGTGCTCGAAGCCGACGGCGTCCCCATCTATACGGCGACCGACATGCGGGTCGGCCTGTTCGGCGCGACGGAACCCGTCGGCGGCTGAGCCGTCGTTAGCCACAGACCGCGGCCAACGCGGCGAACTCGGACATACAGAAGGAAACCACCATGCGGCGTGTCGTCGTCACCGGTCTGGGTATCGTCTCCTCCATCGGCACGGGCCAGGACGAGGTCTCGGCCTCGTTGCGCGAGGCCCGCTCGGGCGTCGTCACCGCGCCGGACCACGCAAAGTACGGCTTCCGCTCCCAGGTCTGGGCTCCGCCGTCGCTGGGCGTGACCGCCGAGGACTGGGCCCCCCACGTCGATCGCCGCGCCGCCCGCTTCCTCGCCAACGGCACCGCCTGGGGCCACATCGCCTTCGAGGAGGCTCTGAAGGATTCCGGCATGACCGCCGAGGAGATCCAGTCCGACCGCATCGGCGTGATCGTCGGCGAGGGTGGGCCCTCGACCCAGGTCATCCTCCAGGCCGCGGCCACCACGACCGAGAAGATGTCGCCCAAGCGGATCGGGCCCTTCGCCGTGCCCAAGGCCATGGCCTCGGGCCCGTCGGCCGTGCTGGCCACGTGGTTCCAGCTCAAGGGCATCAACTATTCGATCAGCTCGGCCTGCGCGACCAGCGCCCACTGCATCGGCGCGGCGGCCGAACAGATCGCCTGGGGCAAGCAGGACGTGGTCTTCGCCGGCGGCTGCGAGGACATCGACTGGTCGATGTCCAACATGTTCGACGCCATGGGCGCCATGTCTTCGAACTTCAACGAGACGCCCGCCCGGGCCAGCCGCGCCTATGACAAGGATCGCGACGGCTTCGTCATCGCCGGCGGCGCGGGCATCGTGGTGCTGGAAGAGTATGAGCGGGCCGTGGCGCGCGGCGCGACCATCTATGCCGAGGTCACCGGCTACGGCGCCAATTCCGACGGTTACGACATGGTCGCCCCCTCGGGCGAGGGCGCCGAGCGCTGCATGAGGATCGCGCTCGAAATGGCCGGCAATCCGAAGATCGACTATCTGAACCCGCACGGCACCTCGACCCCGGTGGGCGACAGCAAGGAGATGGGGGCGGTGCGCAACGTCTTCGGCGACCAGATGCCGATGATCTCCTCGACCAAGTCGCTGACGGGCCATTCGCTCGGCGCCGCCGGGGCCCAGGAGGCCATCTACTGCCTGCTGATGATGAAGCACGGCTTCGCCGCCGAGAGCGCCCATATCGAGAACCTCGATCCCGAGTTCGAGGGCATGCCGATCCTTCGCAAACGCCACGACGGCGAGCTGAAACACGTCATGTCCAACTCGTTCGGCTTTGGCGGGACCAACGGCACGCTGATCCTGTCGAAGGTCTGAGATCAGTCGAGGTCCGGTTCCCTGAGACCGGTCCACGTCTCCGACGCGGCGGCTTCGATACAGGCCGCGAGCGCGTCGCGGTCACGATCGAGGTCTCTGACGCCATGCATACGAGCCGCTGTCGGCCAAAGCCAGCTGGACTGGACCAAGGCGTCAGCCGGGGCGACGCCCCGGCCGAAACAGACGGCCTGCATCTCACCGGCGCCGCGCGTGCGAGCCTGGTTGTCCTGATCGTTGAAGGCCACGACGACGGTCGGCGGAGCGTCGGCCGGCAAATCGGCGCGCGTCAGATAGAAACGGATGCAATAGTCCAGTCTCTGGCCTGACCGTTCATCCTGGCAGGATGCGAACAGCTCGGGCGCGAGACCGGCCTCCGTGAACTCGAACCGGCCCCACGCCGCATCTCCCAGCAGGGCGAGCGCCGAGCGTCCGTACCGGGTCTGGAACTGGCGAATTTCGTCCAGCGTCACGACCACGATCGCGACCCGGGGCCTGTCCGGGGCGGTCTGGGAAAGCGCCGGGCCGGATATCCCGACCAGAACGAGCGCGGACAGAAGGGGCAGGAGGCGCATCCGAAAGACTCCGCACAGCGTTCCGTGCATCCTGACCGGGTTTTCCGCTTATGGAACCCTCTGCAACCTGACGCGTGAGAAGCCGGACTGACCCTCGACCCCTACATCCTGTTCCTGCTCGGCCTTGGGGCCGTGGTCCTGCTGGTGTCCTGGGCGCCGGTGGGGTTGAAGCGCCTGCCCCTGACCCTCGCCATCCTGTGTGTGGCCCTGGGCGTGCTGGTGTTCAGCACCGGCCTGCTGTCGTTCAACCCGGACCCGAGAACATGGGACACGGCGACCGAGCGGCTGACCGAACTGGTGGTCATCATCAGCCTGATGGGAGCGGGGCTGAAGCTGGACCGGCCGCCGGGCTGGCGCGGCTGGGCGACCACGTGGCGGCTGCTGATCGTGGCCATGCCCCTGACCATCGCGGCGGTGGCGTTTCTGGGCTGGGCCGGGCTGGGTTTCAGCCTGGCCCTGGCGCTGCTCTTCGGAGCCTGTATGGCGCCGACGGATCCCGTCCTGGCCGCCGACGTCCAGGTCGGTCCGCCGCGCTCCGGCGACGAGGACGAGGTGCGCTTCGGACTGACCTCCGAGGCAGGGCTGAACGACGCCCTCGCCTTCCCATTCGTCCACCTCGCCATCCTCGCGGCCGCCGGCGGCCTGGCGACCCAGGCGGGCCTGTCCGACTGGTTCACCATCAAGGTCGGCTGGAAGCTGCTGGCCGGACTGGCCGCCGGCTGGCTGGTCGGCAAACTGCTCGGCCATCTGCTGTTCCGCAGCCGCCGCGGCCTGTCGAAATTCGGCGACGGCCTGATCGCCCTGGCCGCCACCCTCATCGCCTATTCGGTCGCCGAATTGATCCACGGCTACGGCTTCCTCGCCGTCTTCGTCTGCGCCGTGACCATCCGCGCCTCCGAGCGGGATCACGACTTCCATCAGGAGATGCACGACTTCTCCGACCAGATCGAACGTCTTCTGATCATGCTCCTGCTGGTGCTGTTCGGAGGGGCCCTGGCCAACGGCCTGCTGTCCAGCCTTAGCTGGACCGACGCCCTGATCGGTCTGGCGGTGGTGTTCGTTGTGCGGCCTGTGGCCGGCCTGCTGGCCATGATCGGCTCGGGCCACCCTTGGCGGGAGCGGCTGCTGCTGGCCTTTCTCGGCATCCGCGGGGTCGGCTCGGTCTACTATCTCGCCTACGGCATCAACCACGGGGATTTCGGCGACAGCGAGCGGATCTGGGCCGTGGTCGGCTTCATCATCCTCGTCTCGATCCTTGTCCACGGCGTTACCGCGACGCCTCTGCTGGCCCGGCTGACGCGGCGGCGAGAAGCGGACGCCGGCGGCTGACGCTTCCCCCCGAATGCGGGCGCTGCTAACCCTCCCGGTTCAAACACGGAGACGACCCATGGCGAGCGAGAGCGGCTGGAACATGCCCAAAGGCGACCTGATGAAGGGCAAGAAGGGCCTGATCATGGGGGTCGCGAACTCGAACTCCATCGCCTGGGGCATCGCCTCCCAGCTGGCCGCCCAGGGCGCCGAACTGGCCTTCACCTACCTCGGCGAGGGGCTGGAGCGCCGCGTCCGCCCGCTGGCCGAAAGCGTCGGCGCCAAACTGCTGATCCAGGCCGACGTCACCGACGACGCGTCGATGGACGCCGCCTTCGCCGAGCTGGAAAAGGCCTTCGGCACGATCGATTTCGTCGTCCACTCCGTCGCCTTCGCCAACAAGGACGAGCTCAAGGGCAGTTTCGTCGACAACACCAGCCGCGACAGCTTCCTGCTGGCCATGAACATCTCGGCCTTCAGCTTCGTGGATGTGGCGAAACGGGCGTCGAAACTGATGCCCAACGGCGGCTCGCTGGTGACCATGACCTATCTCGGCTCGGAGCGGGCCATTCCCAACTACAACACCATGGGCGTGGCCAAGGCGGCGCTGGAGGCGGCGACCCGCTACATCGCCCGCGACCTGGGTCCGCGCGGCATCCGCTGCAACGCCATCTCCGCCGGGGCCATGCGCACCCTGTCGCTGGCGGGCATATCGGGCGGCCGCGGCATGATCAGCCAGGGCCGGGCCATGTCGGCGATGAAGGAGGACACCTCGATGGAGGGCGTCGCTGGCGCGGCCCTGTGGCTGTGCTCGGACCTCGGCTTCTCGACCACGGGCGAGGTCATCCACGTCGACGCCGGCTTCCACATGATGGGCATGGCTGCGGACGAGGAAGCCGCCGGCTAGGTCCGGGGCGTCGCGATATCGACACGCGCTCGAACCGGTACCGGTCGCGGACGTGCGAGGCGAAGAACCTGCCCTTCGAAAAGGCGGCTCTGAAATCGGCCTCCACCTCGGGCGGCACGCCGTCGTAATCGTAGACGTCGCCCGAGGTGAAGGTCACGCGCAGCCGCCGCCGCGGTTCGTCATAGCTGAAGCGGCGGATGACGCTGGAGGGCATGGCCGCCGGCCGGTCAGTCCCTGAGCGAGGCCGGGACCTGGCCGCCGTTGGCCGCCAATTTGGCCCAGACCGCCTTCGACAGGGCGATGTTCTGCTCGGCGCTGCCGTGGGCCCCGGCGTTGACGCCCAGTTCGGTCGCCAGCTCCTTGCGCGCGTCGAGGCTGGAATCGAGGTCCAGCAGCTTCAGCAGGTCGACGATCGAGGTGCGCCAATTGCCGCCGCCGCCCTTGGCCTCGGCCATGGCGACCAGCACCGCCTCGACGTCCACCGCGGGCGCGGCCGCCGGGGCGGGCGGAGCTGTTCCGGCCGTCGGGGCCGGGGCGGGGGCGGGCTTGTTGCGACCGGTGATCCGGTCCCAGATCTTGCTGAAGATGCTCATGGGAGACGCCTTTCCAGAACGGGACCGGGTAACGTCTCTCGAGGCGTCCGGGTTCAGTCCGGTTCGCGTTCGCCAATCTCGATCGGCTTCACCGCCAGCAGCCAG